>CAYZNC010000001.1:0-59680 GCA_964478555.1 uncultured Bacteroidales bacterium
AGATTTGATCTCAATACCTTTACCTATTTCAACTTACAAAAAAATAAGATTAATGGTTTTCCTGAATCAGACATCAGGGCAATTATTGAATATGCACCAGGAATGCTGCTTGTTGGAACCTATAATAAGGGACTTCTGATTTATAATACCGTTACTGAGAAGTTTGACTCTGTGTATTTTAACTCGTCCTTCAATTTGTCAAAATCCTATGTTCATTGCCTTTATCTTGATAAGACCGGGGCAATTTGGATAGGTACTTTTAATGGTTTATTCAGCATAAAATATTTAGGTAAGCAAATAAATAAATTTGAATTACTTAATAGGTTCGATCACAGTAATATCAACTACTTGGTTAGTAGCGAAGTTGTTAGTATTATGGAATCTAAAACAGGGGTAATCTGGTTCCTTACTATGTCAGAAATCGCATGCTTTAATACATTAACCAAACAGATCAAAACTTTTGCAATTTATGAGGCCAACACATCATTCACTTTTATAGATGATAAAAGAATTTTGATAGGTTGTTTTGGAACAGGCCTTAAAATATTCAATACTGAAACTTTTAAATTTGAGGTTATTCGGATTAAAGGAATCTCTGAAAAATCACTGGTCAGATATGTATTTAAGGACAACCAATCAAATATATGGCTAAGTATTTCCAATGTTGGTTTAATACTTTTGGAGTCTGATCTTAAAAAACCCCAAATAACGGTTATTTCAGATAAAGACCTAAAATACGCTGATTTAAATTCTAATGTTATTTACCAAATAGGTGAATCAAGAGACGGTGCATTGTGGATATGTAGCGAAGAAGGGGTAAATATGATGTATCTGAAAAAGAATTTTTTTAAATCCTACTCATGCAATATATCTGATCATAATACTGAAATGGCAACAGGAATAAGAGCTTTGTTAAATTCAGGAAATGGATTTATCTGGACAGGAACAATTGGGGGTGGATTGAAGCAATTCAATTTGGCTTCCCAAAAATTTACTGATGTATCATTGGTAAACCAAGGCAAAGCTATTGGAAAAAATATCCAGGCAATGATGGGCGATCATCAAGGTAATTTATGGTTAGGAACAGAAGGAGAGGGTGTTATAAAATTTATACCTGAAAAAAGCTTTGGATATTCCAGGGGAACTACAATCAATTACAGAATTTATCCAAAATCATTTCCCCCTCAGGGCTTACTTAATGATTTTATTATGTGTTTATTAGAGGACAGGCACAAAAATATTTGGATAGGAACATGGCAAGGACTAAGTTTAATAGATTCCACTGAGCTGGAAAAACCAGATCAATCAAAAGCGATCATTAAGAACTTTGTAAATAACTCCCTGGATAAATCTTCAATTAGCAATAACATTGTTATGAGTTTGTTGGAGGACAATTTCGGAAACATTTGGGTAGGAACCCAGGAAGGACTTAATAAAATTACAAAAACATCCAAAGGTTATAAATTTGAACACAATTATAGAAATAACATCGAGACGCTTCTTTCTGAGAAAAAAATACTGGTTTCCTACCAAAGCAAAAATGGCCTCTTGTGGTTTTCAACCCAGGATGGTGGAATTGCCTGGTTAGACACAAAAACTGGCATTTTTGACGAGTTCAATTCAGATAATGGCTTTCACGATAATATTATTAATTCAATTTCTGAAGATCCTTTTGGAAATCTTTGGCTTGGTACTAATAATGGCTTATGCAGGTTTGATCCATCAAGTCGTTCATTTAACAATTACACAACAGAAGATGGCCTTATATCAGATGATTTCTTATTTGCATCGAATTGCAAAGTCGGCGATAACCAATATTTTGGAGGAAATAGGGGCTTTACAGTTTTTGACCCAAAAGAAATTGTTCCTTCAACTTTCAAACCCAATCTGGTATTTACCGATTTTAGGTTGTTCAATAAACCTGTAGTTATTAATACGAAAGGGTCTCCTTTGAAACAGCAAATATGTTTTGAAAAATCTATAACGCTCAAGTACGATCAGAATTTCATAACCATAGCTTTTGCAGCATTGGATTATAAACAACAAAAGGAAATACAATATTCCTGCATGATGGAAGGGCTGGTGACTACCTGGAATAATTTAGGAAAGGAAAAAAAGGTAACTTACACTAACATTGTGCCTGGCCGTTATATGTTTAAAGTAAAGGCATATAGTTCCGACGACTACAATAATGCTTCATATATTGCTTTAGAAATTTTGGTGAAACCCCCTTTTTGGAAAACATTATGGGCATATATGATATATATGGTCCTGATAATTTTTGCGTTGATCCAGGTTTATGTTTTTTTTCTTAATAAAGAAAAGCGGAAAAATTCTTTAGCTTTAGAACGTTTGAATGCCAAGAGGATACATGAATTGGATCTGATGCGGTTGCAGTTTTTTACAAACATTAGTCATGAATTTCGTACCCCATTGACCTTGCTTTCGGCTCCTCTTGAGTCATTAATGCATGAAAAACCTGAACCTGCAAAGGTCCTGTCGTATTATCAGTTAATGCTTAAAAACGTCCAAAGATTAACAAGGCTGATTGACCAGTTGCTCGATTTGAGAAAAATAGAAGAAGGTTATCTGAAGATGGAATGGAAACAGGGTGACATTATCGAATTTATTCAAAAGACAGTAAATACTTTTCAGAATTATGCGGAAAAACGAAATATTTATTTTACATTCCACTCCGCTAATTCACAATTATTTACTTTTTTCGATGCTGATAAGTTAGATAAGATCCTGTTTAATCTTCTTTCAAATGCCTTTAAGTATACTCCGGATTATGGAATTGTCTCATTAAAGCTGGAAGAGAAAGATCCTTCTGCAATGCCATATCAAGGATTGACCGAAAAGTATCTTGAAATTAAGTTATCCGATTCTGGTATCGGGATTCCAAAGGAATCAATAGTTAAAATATTCAACCCTTTTCAGCAGGTAAAAAAAAATAAGCCCATTGGAAGCGCTACAACTGGAATAGGTCTTTCGTTGACAAAAGAATTGGTAAACCTGCATAAGGGTTTTATTATTGTAGAGAGTGAGGTAAATAAAGGCTCAATTTTTACGGTTTATATGCCTATTTATGAAAACAACCCGCAAAAGGATATACAAATCAGTAATAACCAGGGAAACCCTGATGAATTGGTTAATGAAGAGATACCTGAATCAGTAGAACAAAATGGAAATTCCAAGGTAAAAACATCTGTGTCAAAACCTTTAGTGTTGATTGTTGAAGACAATTCGGAATTAAGAGCATTTCTTAAGGGTGAGCTGGAAGTGAGTTATCGCATAATCGAATCTGCCAACGGCCAAGAAGGTATTGATCAGGCAATTAATAAAATTCCTGATTTAATAGTCAGTGATATTATGATGGATAAAATAGATGGTATTGAACTATGCGGAAAACTTAAGGTTGATGAACGTACAAGCCATATTCCCATAATTCTTTTAACGGCAAGGCATTCGGAAGATATAAAACTGGATAGTTATGAAATTGGTGCTGATGATTATATTACTAAGCCTTTCAATACAAATTTATTACGTTCCAGGATAAAAAATTTAATAGAACAACGCCGTAAACTGCGTACACTTTTTGGCAAGGGCATTAATTTTGATTCTTCTGCAATAACAACCAACAAAATTGACTCACAGTTTGTAGAAAAACTTATTCAGGATATTGAAAAAAATATAGAAAATCCGGATTTCGATCCGTCAATGTTAGCCTCAAATATGGCTATGAGCAGGATGCAGCTTTATCGTAAAGTTGCTGCATTGACAAATCAAACTGTCTATAATTTAATCCGGACCATTAGATTAAACAAAGCTGCCCAATTCCTTATTACCACAGATATGCAAATTTCCGCAATCGCGTTATCAGTTGGTTATACCGAACCTTCCAATTTCACAAAATGCTTTATGCGGCAGTTTAATCAAACCCCAAGTCAATTCGTTCGTTCTAATCGAAAATAGTTAATTGATCTCTTGGCTGTGCCGCTATAAAAGACTAGCATTGATAACAATAGATTAATTTTTTTCATCTTTTTTATTAAGTAAACGCTGTTGCTAAAAATCAAAAGCTTAAGCTTATTTACTTCAAAAGTAATCTTACCTGCCTGGGTTTTATTTATTAGAGCGTAACAAAGAATTATCTATGGGTAACAAATTAGCTGTAGAATCTCAATTTCGCAAACAGTTAACTTGACTCTTACTCGTTTGTTACCCTGATACCATTTTTTGTTACTTACCGATAACTGGCAAAGTCTATCAGCAAATACCTTTGGCAAACTACTTAAAATTCGAAAAATTATTACCTAACTAAATTAAACACTATGAAAAAATCTACTTTATTACTATTATTAATAATGAAGTTATCAATGATAATGGTAACCCAGCCATTAAGAGACCGGTAACACTGTTGAAAAAGGTATTTGAGCAGATGTTTCTGATTGGAGGCTCCTCCCGGATTTTTGTACTCACATTATGAATGTCGCGCGCTATAAATTATTGAATAGTCATTTTTAAAATACACTTTAACTAGATGAAAGCCCAGTATTGCGACAGAAAGGGGACGTCATCGAAATAAAATAATCAGAGCGCAGATATTACTCAATAAATAAATGCTACCGAGTTGAACACCTTAGTTTTTATCAGACAACTGATCTGCATGCCTATATACTCTTACAAGTGATCTTGTGAAAGTTGTATGCACAACTTTTAAAAACGCTAAATTATTTAATGAATGAGATTACTAACCTTAAATCAAAGCTTATGATTACAATTAATGACAGCTAATCGCGCATTTTTTATGATAGATTTATTTGAAGCAGAGGATTTCTTTAAGAGATTTTCTTGCTAAAGTAAATTCATATTTTATCATTATTTGATAATAAGAGATAGAATAAATTAAATCAATTTAATTAACAGTATAATGGATAAAAAAATCAAAATATTATATAGAGCAGTTTCCTGGTTAAGGGATCGAAGGAAATCCTTGCAGACAAGATTTTTGTTCTTATTAATCTTTCTATGCAGCACGTCGGTATTTGCTCAAAATAATCGTACAATCAAGGGGTTGATTGTGGATGATAAACAAGAGCCTGTCATTGGAGCGACCATAGTACTTAAAGATAAACCAACTTTAGGGACTGTTACAGACCTCAATGGTGAGTTTTCTTTAAATATTCCCTCAGGGAAACAGGTATTGGTAGTTTCCTACATAGGTATGGAAAAACAAGAAGTAGAGGTTACTGATCAGGATTATTTGAAAGTTGCTTTGAAGAACAGTGTTACCCAACTGGACGATGTTATTGTAGTCGGTTTTGGAAAACAGAAAAAGGAAAGTGTAGTTGGGGCAATAACGCAAACAACGGGTGATGTACTGGAAAGGGCAGGAGGAGTTTCCAGTGTGGGAGCGGCATTAACAGGTAATTTGCCAGGTGTGATCACCTCCGCCAGTACAGGGATGCCAGGTGAAGAAGATCCTTCTATTGTAATTCGCGGACGGAGTACATGGAATAATTCAGATCCGCTAATTCTTGTGGACGGTGTTGAGCGTCCTATTAGTAGTGTGGATATTAACTCAGTGGAGTCTATCTCCGTATTGAAAGATGCTTCGGCTACCGCTGTATTTGGGGTAAGAGGAGGTAACGGTGTAATTCTTATTACCACCAAAAGGGGACGTGAAGGAAAAGCCGCAATCAGAGTAGGGATAAATTCTACAGCGAAAGTTCCTTCCAAATTACCCGGTAAATACGATTCTTATGATGCACTGCGAATCCGCAATGAGGCAATTGAGAACGAACTGAGTTTGAACCCCTCTAGCTGGAATGATTATCTTTCGCAAGACATTCTTAATAAATACCGTAATCCGGCTAATGCGGCAGAAGCAGAACGTTATCCGAATGTAGACTGGACAAAAGCGTTGTTCAAAGATTTCGCTATGTCGTATAATGCCAATATTGATGTAACCGGAGGTACCAAATTTGTAAAATACTTTGCAAGTGCAGATTTCCTGCGTGAAGGGGACCTTTTCAAAGAATATACCAATGATAGAGGTTATAAGCCTGGTTATGGCTTTAATCGACTGAATGTTCGTAGTAACCTGGATTTTCAATTAACCCCTACCACTACTTTTAGAGTTAATCTTGCCGGTTCACGTGGAGTAAAAAAAAGTCCATGGGGCGCGAGTAGTAGTGATTACTCCTATTGGATAGCAGCCTACTCAACACCGCCGGATGTTTTTTTACCGCAATATGCTGATGGTACATGGGGATATTATGCTCCGAATGAACAAAAAGGATTGAATTCGGTAAGAATTTTGGCCATTAGTGGACTTGAGTACACTACAACTAATCGTATCACTACTGATTTTACACTTGATCAGGATCTGAAAATGCTGGTAAAAGGCCTTAATTTTAAAGGAACCATTTCTCTGGACAACACCTTTGTGGAATATAACAGAGGGGTTAATGATCTGTACAATGATGCACAAAGCAAGTGGATAGATCCTGCAACCGGGCTTACTACCTATAAGAATTCTTTTGATGGAACCAACCGGTTTGATTTCCAGGAAGGTATAAATTGGACTACCAATGGTGGAACTGTGCAGGATTGGTCAACCTACCGGAAACTTTTTTATCAACTTCAGCTTAACTATGGGGTTAAACTAGGGAAACACGACATTACTGCCATGGGGCTTTTCAGTCGTAATCAATATGCTACCGGAAATATAGTACCAAGCTACCGTGAGGACTGGGTTTTCCGTGCCACCTATAAATTTGCCAATAAATACATGATTGAGTATAATGGTGCCTATAATGGTTCGGAACAGTTTAGCCCAAGTAACCGTTTTGCGTTCTTTTCCTCAGGAGGTTTGGGTTGGATGGTCTCTCAGGAGAATTTCATGAAATCCCTCACATTTATTGACATGCTTAAAATACGTGGTTCTTATGGTGCCATAGGCGATGATGGTAATAATGGTAATGCTAATCCAGCCAATCGATTTCTCTATCTTGACCAGTGGTCTTATGGAGGTCAGGCCTTAATGGGTGTAACCGGTGAAACAGCAGAGAGTAGTCCATACGTTTGGTACAAACAAACGACGATTGGAAATCCTAATGTACATTGGGAAAAGGTAAAGAAAACCAATATAGGTGCAGATTTTGCATTTCTCAAAGGTTTTATAGCCGGCAATGTAGATTTTTTCCAGGATAAACGTTCGGATATTCTTATAGCCTCGGCTAATAGATCAATTCCTTCTTATTTTGGTGCAACAGCCCCCACTGCTAACCTGGGGAAAGTAACAACGAAAGGATATGAGTTGGAGGTTCGTTTTAACCGCAACCTTGGTAAAAACTTGCGATTGTACGCAAACCTTAATATGACTCATTCAAAAAATAAAATAATTGAGGCGGATGACGCTCAATTATTACCTGATTATCAGAAAATGGCGGGAAAACAGATTGGACAGACATATTCTTATGTGAGTAATGGCTATTATAATAGTTGGGACCAGCTTTATGGTAGTACCATACAAAGCTCAAATGATAATCAAAAATTACCTGGCAACTACAATATTATTGATTATAATGGTGATGGTGTTATTGATTCTAAGGATAATGTTCCGTATGGTTATTCTTCAATTCCGCAAAATACATACAATGCAACTATTGGCTTTGACTGGAAAGGTTTTAGTGGTTTTGTGCAGTTCTATGGTGTGAACAACGTAACACGTCAGGTAGTATTCACTAGCTTAGGAGGACAAAGCGATTTAGTTTATGAGGAAGGTAGTTACTGGTCTAGAGATAATACTAATGCCGATTCTCCAATGCCGCGATGGCTTTCTACTCCCAGTGAATACAACAGTGGTAACCGGTATATGTATGATGGGTCGTATGTTCGCCTGAAGAATGCAGAAATCGCTTATACCTTTGGTAAGAGCTGGGGCTGGGTAAAAAAAGCCAGGATTGAAAAAATGCGGATTTATTTAAACGGGAATAACCTCTGGGTATGGACCAAAATGCCGGACGATAGAGAATCTAATTTTGCCGGCACAGGATGGGCATCACAAGGGGCTTACCCAACAGTGAAACGCTATAACCTGGGTCTTAATATTACTTTCTAAATTATGCTAAAATGAAAAAGTATATAAATATAAAAAACATTTTGTGGTGCAGCGTTATTTTGGCAATGCTCGCAATGACCTCCTGCAAAAAATATCTGGATAAATCCCCTGATACTATTATATCGGGAGATGATGCTTTTAAAAACTTTACAAATTTCCAGGGTTTTACGGAAGAACTCTACAATTGTATTCCTGATTTCTCCAATGCGTATTGGACAAATTCTTGGAACTGGGGAGATGACGAAATACAGAGCACTGTTAATAATTTTCACTTTATATGTAAAATAGAAAACGGGAATTTCTGGGGATGGCAGCGGGAATATGATGGCTGGCAGGCCGGGTGGATGGATAGATATACAAATCTTACTACTAACCCATCGAATACCGGTAATGAGCGATTTTACAAATCTTTGTGGGGATTAGGTTGGTATGCGGTACGCAAAGCAAATGTTGGCCTTGCAAATATGGATAAAATGACTGATGCCACCGACGAAGAAAAGAACCTGGTTAAGGGACAGTTATTGTTTTTCAGGGGTTGGTTTCAGTTTATGTTTATGCAATATTTTGGGGGACTTCCTTATATTGATCAGGTACTGCCCGCTGATCAGAAATTAACATTGCCACGTCTCAAGTACCAGAAATGTGCCGATAAGGCAGCTCAGGATTTCAGGGCAGCCGCTGATTTATTGCCAGTCAATTGGGACAATACCACTGCAGGAAAAAGAACGCTGGGGAAGAATGCGCTACGCATCAATAAGATCATGGCTTTAGGGTATTTGGGTAAAGACTACCTGTGGGCTGGCAGTCCGCTGATGAATTATGAATCAACCGGAAACACAGCCTATAATGAAGAATATTGCAAAAAAGCGGCTGCGGCATTTGCAGAGTTATTAAACTTATGCGAAAGTGGGCAAGCCCCCTATCAATTGGTTGACTTTTCAAAAGTATATCTTAATTTTTATACAACTGGCGATAATTGGGCTATGCCTGGGAGTACAGAGGCCATTTTCAGGGGCCCCTATTATGAGGCAAATGCTTCAAATTGGGGAACCAGTAAGCAATATATGCCTGCAATTATTGGAGGGGGCGATGTTAAATTTTTACCCACCGCCAATTATGTAGATTATTATGGAATGGCTAACGGACTGCCGATTACCGATCCCACCAAAGCCGATGCTGAATCAGGTTATGACCCTGAATATCCATGGCGTGGTCGCGATCCGCGTTTTTATAATGATATTATATATGACGGAGTAAAATGTATACAGGGGAGTACAACAGATGAAGCTAACAGATATGCTAACCTTGGCACCAATGGAAGTTACCGGGATGTTAGTACAGGGAGCCGTACGGGATATGTGCTTCACAAATTCATCCCAATGACATGCAACAAATACGATAATGGATACGATTGGGGTAACAACCTGAATGTCCATCTTCCCTATATGCGACTGGCAGATATTTACCTGATGTATGCAGAAGCAGCTTTGATGGGTTATAATTCTCCTACCGGTATGGACCCTGGCTATAGCATGACAGCTGTTGATGCAGTGAATGTTATTCGCGACAGGGCTGGCGTTGGGCATGTGGCCAGTAAGTTTCTGGGCTCAGCAGACGCCTTTTTAGGCGAAGTAAGGCGTGAACGTGCAGTAGAACTTTCTTTTGAAGGCCTCCGTTTTAACGATCTGCGCCGTTGGTTATTACTAATTGAAAGTCCTTATACACTGAAAACTTCAGTTGAATTTGACAGGGCAGGTGTGCTAAATACTACTGATCCTACCCAAAACAGGGTGCTTAACTTACATGAGAATGTCATTTTGGAGCGTAAATTTACTACCAAACACTATTGGTTGCCCTTAAAAAATGTCGATTGCAATATGTATCTGGAATTTAAACAGAATCCAGGCTGGTAGACAGATTATGTTTAAAAAATTCATATAATCTAAACGTAAAAATGATGAAATATATAAAAATAGGAATGGTATTATGCGCCATGCTTGTGCTTTTTCCAGTTCTGCTGGAAGCGCAGACTACTATGAAAATTAATATCAAAGCCATTGTCCATGGTTCCGAAGGAAAACCAATTGGCGGGGCTGTAATTAAAAGTGAAATGGATAGTACCAGTACGGTTACCGATACAACAGGTAAATTTTCGCTGAATGTTTCAACGGGTTCCAGTTTATCAGTAAGTACTTCAGGATATATTACCAAGTATGCTGAAGCATCGGCCGATTTGAAAGAAATTACCCTGATGCCCGATAACGGTGCTCAACAGGTACAGATAGCCTTTCGAAAAGTTGATGACAAGGATCTCCTTGGAGGGGTTTCGGTTGTTAACGTAAAGGAAATCATGAAGAAAGACTATATTACCTATAGCTTAGATGGTATGGAAGCTTTAACTAATGGTTTTCATGGTAATCTTTGGGGAATGGATAGTTATTTGTTATTGGTGGATGGTGTTCCCAGAGACATTAATAATATTATGCCTTCGGAAATTGATCAGATAAGTTTTCTCAAAGGTGTAGGAGCTGTGGCTCTTTACGGAAGCCGAGCTGCCAAGGGAGTGATTTTTATCACCACCAAGAGAGGAAAGGGTAATACTCAAAAAATAAATGTGCGGGCCAATACCGGGATGTATGTTCCAAAAAGCTATCCCAAGTATCTGGGATCAGCAGAATATATGACCCTTTATAATGAAGCACGCAGCAACGACGGACTAGACCCATTATATAGTGATGAAACCATTTATAATTATGCTTCCGGAAAGAATCCTTACCGATACCCCGATGTAAACTATTATTCATCGGATTATCTGAAAAAAGCATACAACCGGACCGATGCTACCGCCGAGATATACGGTGGAGGACAACGGGCCCGCTATTATACCAACTTAGGTTTCAATACTACCGGTTCTCTTTTGAACTTTGGTGAAGCTGTAAAGAATAACAGTTCTAACCGGTTTAATATGCGAGGTAATATTGATATCAATTTGAATGACTATATCACCTGTAAGGTAGATGCAAACGCTATATTTTATAACGGAAAGGGCGTAAATACTGATTATTGGGGAAGTTCGGCCACATTGCGTCCCAATCGTTTTTCACCACTTATTCCAATTAATATGATTGAAGAAAGTGACGGGGCATCTATGAAATATGTAAATACCAGTAATTATATTATTGATGGCAAATACCTTCTCGGGGGGACCCAATTAGATCAAACGAATCCCTTTGCTGCTATTTATGCAGGTGGTTACAATAGTTACAATAGCCGTCTGTTCCAGTTTAATACGGGAGTTGATGCAAACTTGAGCGGCATTTTTGATGGATTAACTTTCCATTCCATGATGGCAGTTGATTATTCAACCTCCTATTCGTTGGCGTACAATAGTAAATATGCAGTTTACGAGCCTACTTGGAACAATTACGCCGGAGTTGATCAGATTAGCAGTTTAACCAAATACGGTGATGATTCTAAAACGGGTGTACAAAGCGTAAGTAATAGCGCGTACAATCAAACCTTAGCATTTTCAGGGCAGCTTAATTATTTAAAAACCTTGAATGGAAACCATCATATTTCAGCTATGCTTATAGCAAATGGGTTTCAACAGAGTCAATCAACCGTATATCACAATACAAGTAATGCCAACCTCGGATTGCAGTTGGGTTATAACTTCCGCCACAAGTATTATGTCGATTTCAGCGGAGCAATGGTACACTCAGCTAAATTGCCCGCAGGTAACCGTGAAGCTTTTTCGCCTACCATGTCTTTGGGCTGGCGTATCAGTGAGGAAGGTTTTATGTCAGCAGTCTCGGCTATTGACAATCTTAAGCTAACTGCATCGGCGGGTATATTGAATACCGACCTTGATATTTCAGGTTACAATCTGTATCAAGGCTATTATACATATAATGATGCTGCCTGGTATAGTTGGAAAGATGGCGGCCTGGTTCATACATTTGACCGTCGTCGCGGAGACAATCTCAACCTTTCATTCCCTAAAAGAAAAGAAATAAATGTGGGAGTTGAAGCATCTATCTTCAAAAAACTGGTAACATTTAACGGATCATTTTTTAAAAACCGGATAACCGGCAATATTGTTCAACCTTCCGTTCTATATCCCAGCTATTTTTCGACCTATTGGCCTGTATATTCTGATATCCCATACGTCAACTACAATGAAGACCAACGTATAGGTTTCGATTTTAATCTGAACCTGAATAAACGCATTGGGCAAATTGACGGGTCATTGGGAGTAACAGGTACCTATTATGAAACTAAAGCCATTAAACGTGCTGAAAATTATGAGTATTCATACCAGAACAGGGCTGGTAAACCCCTGGATGCTATTTGGGGTCTTAAAAGCGATGGCTTTTTCAGCGATAATAATGATATCGCTAATTCACCTACGCAAACATTCGGAGAGGTTAAACCAGGTGATATCAAATACATAGACCAGAATGGTGATGGTGTAATTGATTCCAAAGATGAAGTTTATCTTGGAAAAGGCGGATGGTATGGAGCTCCTTTCACTTTAGGTATTAACCTGACGGCTAAATGGCGGAACCTCTCATTTTTTGCCCTGGGTATAGGACGTTATGGCGCTTATGGAATGAAAAATAGTTCTTACTACTGGGTAAATGGAGAAGATAAATATTCGATTGTTGTTCGCGACCGTTGGACTGAAGCAACCGCAAATACAGCCAAATATCCGAGATTAACAACTACTAGTGGCGATAATAATTTCCGTAATTCCGACTTCTGGCTTTATACTACAAACCGGTTTGATTTGGCCAAGGTTCAGATTTCCTATCAACTTCCTGAAAGCCTCTTGAAGAAAACATTTGTCCACGAAATGGATGTTTATGTTAACGGCTTCAATTTATTGACCACAGCCCCTGAAAGGAAAGCGTTGGAGTTGAATGTCGGAAGTGCTCCTCAAACCCGGTTCTTTAACATAGGAGTTAAAGCGGTATTTTAAAGAAGGTATTGCAACTCAAATAAAATTAATAAGACATGAATAAACTCATATTAGTATTTTTATCTGTCATCATTATCATATTGTCAGGCTGTGATGATTTATTTACACCAGCCATTGAAAATAACCTGAGTCTGGATAAAGTTTATAATAACGCAACTTATGCGCAGGGACTTCTTCTTAACGGTTATACACGTATCTCTGACAATTCATGGTCATTCAACGATGTGGCTACTGATGACGCTGTAACTAACGATTACACAAATGGTTATCTTAAAATGGCCACGGGTCAGTGGACTTCGAATAATAATCCAGTGGATCAGTGGATAAATTCAAACGCTGCCATACAATATCTCAATCTGTTTTTATCAGTGTCCGACAGTGTGAAATGGGCAATTGATAAAAATATTAACGGAATGTTCAACGACCGTATGAAAGGAGAAGCATACGGTTTGCGCGCCCTTTTTATGTTCTACCTGCTGCAGAACCATGCCGGGTGGACCTCGGATGGCACTCTGCTTGGAGTACCAATTCTTCTTGAACCGCAGAATCCTCAATCTGACTTTAATCTGCCAAGGGCTACATTTGAGGAATGCATGCAGCATATTTACAGTGATTTGGGTAAGGCCGACACACTTCTTCCATTGGATTTTGAGGATATTGCCAACAATTCGCAGGTACCTCAAAAATACACCGGAATAAGCAAAGATGACTACAATCGTGTGTTTGGTCTTTCTTTCCGGTTACGTATGACAGCTCGCATTGCAAAGGCTATCAGGGCAAAAGCCACTTTATTGGCTGCAAGCCCTGCATATAGTTCAGGAAATACTACAACGTGGGTTGATGCTGCCAATGCTGCCGCTAATGTAATTAATCTGAAAGGTGGTTTATCAGGATTAGCTTCCAATGGTTTAAAGTGGTACTCCGATGCAGCAGAAATTAATGGTCTTGCGTCAGGCGTTAATCCTCCCGAAATATTATGGAGGTCTGATATGGGAACAAACCATGATCTGGAAACACAGAACTACCCTCCAACTCTCTTTGGCAATGGCAGGTTGAATCCTACACAAAATCTTGTAGATGCTTTTCCAATGGCAAATGGATATCCCATAACGGATGTATCCGGCAATTATAATTCTGGTACTCCTTATGCGAATCGCGATCCCCGTTTACAGCTTTTTATTTTGATCAATGGCAGTACTGCTGGCACAAGTAATTCAACAATTTACACCGCAGTTGATGGGGGTACGAATGATGGTCTTAACAAAGTTGGAACATCTACTCGCACAGGATATTACATGCGTAAATTGCTCAGACAGGATGTTAACCTTAATCCATCCTCTACAACTAACCAGAAGCACTATAAACCTCGTATCCGTTACACCGAATTATATCTCATCTATGCCGAAGCCGCCAATGAAGCCTGGGGACCAACAGGAACTGGTGCAAATGCTTACTCAGCATACGATGTAATTAAGGCTATTCGCACAAGAGCTGGAGTTGGGACAACGAATGGCGACCCATATCTTGAGTATGTTAAGAACAGTCAGGATACTATGAGAGAATTGATAAGGAACGAGCGACGGCTGGAACTCTGCTTTGAAGGTTACCGTTTTTGGGACCTGCGCCGATGGAATAAAAATCTTAATGAAACGGCCGGAGGTGTTAAAATCCAAAATGGGACTTACCAGAATATCGCTGTTGAAAACAGGGTTTATCAGGACTACATGAACTACGGCCCTATTCCTTATAGTGAAATTATAAAGTATAATGCTTTAATACAAAACAAAGGATGGTAAAAGATAACGAAGCCCAAACAGGTCTTCATGCATTTTTTAGTATGGAAAATAAAAAATTAAAAAAAATGAAAAAGATATATTTTATATCACTGGTACTACTTGTAGCCCTGGCTTCATGCAAAAATCAGGAGTGGGATTTTCCGGATTACAAGTATACGACAGTTTATTTTGCCTATCAGTATCCGGTGAGAACCATTACATTGGGCGAAGATATTTTTGATAACACGCTTGACAATGAGCATAAGTGTGAAATAATGGCTACCACAGGTGGTGTTTATGAGAATAAGAAAGATATCATCATTGATGTGACTGTAGATAACTCATTAAGCAATGGATTGCTGTTTGGTCAGGGCGGTGATCAAATTATTCCCATGCCCGGCAATTATTACAATTTGGCCTCGAACCAGATTGTCATTCCTAAAGGACAATTATCCGGTGGGGTTGTGGTAGAACTTACCGATGCATTCTTTGCTGATACACTGGCACTAAAGAAAACTTATGTTATTCCAATGTATATGACTCAAGTTGTGAATGCAGACTCTATTTTATCCGGTACTCCTTTAGTTAATAATCCTAACAGATGTGTTGCTACTGATTGGAGTGTTGTTCCCAAAGATTACATTTTGTATGCTATTAAGTATATAAATTCGTGGCATGGCTATTACCTGCGAAGGGGGACTGATGTTTTAACAGGTAAGAACGGCAATACTTCACTTGATACAACTATTGTCAGACATCAACATTATGTTGAGAATGATGCCGTCTTTCAACTAACAACCCGATCTTTAACCAAAACGGTGTATCCTTTAATAATTAAAGATAGTCAGGGACATAATGTCGATTGTACTTTAATACTTACATTTGACGATGCAGGTAAATGTACAGTTTCATCTAATACTTCAAATTGTACAGCTACGGGTAATGGACAGTTTGTTAAAAAAGGTGAAAAGAATAGCTGGGGCAATACTGATCGCGATGCGATCTACCTTAATTATGAGGTTGACCTAAGTGAAATGCATGTTGCAACGAAAGATACATTGGTATCACGGAACCGCGGCGTTGTGATGGAAACATTTTCTCCGTTACCGAAGTAGTTTTTTATTTACTTAAATAAAAATAACATGAAACATTTATGTAAAATATGGCTGTACGTTACAGCTTTAATGGTGGTTTCTTGTGCTGATAATGGCCCACTTGGCTTTCGCGTTGAAAAACCGGAAAGTATTGCATCACAGGAAAAGATAAATGCGTATAAATCATTGAAAACCTACGTTGACAGTGTAGCTAATCCTAATTTTAAATTAGGAGCTGGTGTTTTTCTGTCCGATTATATCTCAAAAGGGGTATTATACAGGTTAATAAACGGTAATTTCAATGAAATTACCGTGGGATATGAAATGAAACATGGGGTTGTAGTTCAATCAGACGGAAGCCTGGCTCTGGATAATGTGAATAATTTGCTGGCTACTGCTAAAGCTGCTGGTATTACAGTTTTTGGCCATACCCTTTGTTGGCATAGTAATCAGAATGCAACTTATCTGAACAGTTTAATCGCTCCTTTGATTGTTACTCCTCCTGCTTTTGCAAATTCATTGGATCTGTCCGGATTGAAGGATGGAACATTAAATGGTTGGGGGCATACTAATAGTGGTGCTGGTATATCTGTGGTAAACGGGGCAGGAATGGCTAGTACCATTGGTGCTGTTAAAATGATCTCGGGTTCCGGTTCCTCCGGAGCAGAAGAGTTGCAGTTAATAACCCCGGATATACCAATTGTGGCTGGACATAAATATGATGTAGTATTTTACATCAAATCGGATGTACCGGGTGAAGGGCGTGTTTCTTTCGAAGGATTGTCGAATAATACTCCGGCTATGGATTGGATGAGTACTGGTAACAAGACAGCAACTTTTAATACATCGATATCATGGAAGCAAGTGAAATTTCAGGTAAGTGATTTTACAGGAAATACATTTAAAGCCCATTTGGATTTGGGTTATCAGCCTAATGTTACCTATTACGTAGATGTGAACAATTTTTATATCTATGATACTCAGGGTCAACCTGCAATCGTTAATCTAATTTCAAATGGCGATTTTGAGGCAGGAAATATCAATGGCTGGGGAGGCTGGGGAAACGGTTCAACCAGGGGTGTCTCCACCAAAGGACAAGGATTCGGCGATATGGGTTACGCTATATGGGAAACCAACCCTTCTATAACAAGTGGCTATTGGTCAGTCCAGACAGCCTATGCACTTCCGGCTGCACTTGAGAACGGACAACAATATACATTGAGTTTTGATGTGAAGGCTGATAACACTGGGATTATACGACCGTAGATACAAAGTCCAGATTATTCTTCGAGCGGATTTGGTATGGTTAACCTTTCAACTTCCTGGAAACATATGGAATTAACAACAACAATTAATGCAACCGACAGGAAAACCCTTATAATTAGTTACGGTGAGATGGCCGGGACTGTTTATATGGACAACATCAAGTTATATAAGACTGCCGGTAGTTCAAGTTCTACCAGTTTAGTAGTAGAAAAAACTGCTGGGGAGAAAACACAAATCATCGGGGCTGCAATGACAAATTGGATTTCAGGAATGGTTACAAACTGTAAATCTTCTGTAAAAGCTTGGGATGTTGTTAACGAACCAATGGACGACGGAAATCCACATAATCTTAAAACAGGAATTGGTAAAACCAATTTAGCGCCCGATGAATTCTATTGGCAGGATTATTTGGGTAAAGATTATGCTGTACAGGCATTTAAACTTGCCCGTCAAAATGGCAATTCAGGAGACTTACTATTTATCAACGATTATAATTTGGAATATAATTTAGATAAATGCAGAGGCTTAATTGAATATGTGAATTACCTTGAAAGCAATGGAGCCAAGGTTGATGGTATCGGTACTCAAATGCATATGGATATTTATTCCAGTAAGGATAACATTGCCCAGATGTTTCAGTTACTTGCAGCAACCGGTAAACTTATCAAGGTTTCCGAACTTGAGGTTAGGGTAAACACTTCGTCCCCCACAGCTGATATCCTGCAACAACAAGCTGAAATGTACAAATATGTTGTACAAATGTATTTTAAATATATTCCGGTAGCACAGCGATATGGAATTACCGTTTGGAGTCCACTGGATAGCAACAATAATTCTAATTGGTTTCAGGGGCTCTGGAATATAAAATATGATAGAAAGCCTGCATACACAGGTTTTGCCGACGGGCTATCGGGGACTAATTAGTTTTTAATTTTTATTTGAAAACAGAAGAGGCGATCCAAAAAGTTTTTTTCGCTTTATTTACCCCTAAATCCCTGCCCGTTGCAGGCGAGCCCTGAAGGGGACTTCCTTACTCTCAATAAGTTGCGGAAGCCTCCGCCAGCTGGCGGATTGGGGGTCAATTCAGGACTTTTTGGACAGCCTTTTTTAATTTGGAAAAATCATGGGTAGAAAAAGCAGGAGATTTTGATATTATTTATAAATTGTTGCAAAATTACCTGTGAAAAATTTGAAGAAGGTCAATTATGCAAAAATCTTCAATTTTTTCATTAAATCATTCAAGGTTTTTTAATACAATAAAAATAGTTTCCTATGAAGAATAACATTTCTCTTATTTGTTTCCTTTACCTGGTTATGTTTTTTTTATCTGGTAATACGGTTATATATTGCCAAAAGCCTGCATATATTCCTTCTCTTGTAGTAGCAAAGGATGGTTCAGGTAATTATAAAACTATTCAGGAAGCAATCAATTCTGTTCGCGACCTATCCATTAAAAGAGTAACTATTCATGTCAAAAATGGCGTTTACCATGAAAAGGTGGTAATTCCTTCATGGAAAACAAATATTTCTTTGGTCGGGGAAAGCAAGGATAGCACTATTATCACCAACGATGATTTTTCCGGTAAACCAAACCCCGGTGGAAAAGATGCTTGTGGTAAAGATAAATTTACCACTTACACCACTTATACGGTTCTCGTGCAAGGCAATGATTTTACGATTGAAAATCTTACCATACAAAATACCGCAGGGCGTGTTGGTCAGGCAGTGGCTCTGCACGTGGAAGCTGATCGTGTAGTGATAAAGAATTGTAAGCTGCTGGGTAACCAGGATACTTTGTATGCTGCTAAAGAAGGTAGCCGTCAATACTACCAGGATTGCTATATCGAAGGAACTACCGATTTCATTTTCGGGGAAGCAATTGCCGTTTTTCAGAACTGTACCATCAAAAGCCTGATTAATTCTTTTGTTACTGCCGCCTCCACCCGGTCGGCCCAGCAATTTGGCTTTGTACTTTTCGATTGTAAACTGATAGCGGATACGGATGTCCAAAAAGTTTACCTCGGACGACCATGGCGACCCTATGCCAAAACGGTATACATTAACTGCGAGTTGGGCAAGCAGATACTTCCTGAAGGGTGGAACCCGTGGAAAGGCGATGCAATGTTTCCTGACAAAGAAAAAACAGCCTTTTATGGCGAGTTCGGTAACAAAGGGTTGGGCGCATCCACAAAAGACCGGGTACCATGGTCACATCAGCTTTCTGAGAAAGAGGCAAAGCTTTATACCTTAAAAAATATATTAGGTGGCAAGGATGACTGGGATCCGTTGAGTATTAAATAATTCTACGTAATAATGTGGAAAATCTCTAGGGGAACTATGGAGTCTGTCTAAAAAGTCACCTTTTTTGTCCCCAATCTGCCATCTGGCGGAGGCTATGCAACTAATTGAGGCTAAGGAAGTCCCCCTTAGGGGATTTAGGGGTAAATGAAAAATGAGATTTTAGGAGCTTTATAATTAATTACCATTTAATATTTTGATCAATAAATTCGATTAAGCTGTTAGCCATCTCCTTTTGTTCGGCAACATTCGGGTGTCCATTCGCGTTTTTATAAGCAAAGAAATGAGTATATATCTTAGGATCATTTAATTGTCCAATAGCTGTTTGAATATAACCCGGCCAGGGGGAGCCCTGCCTGGTAGCATCCATGCAGCCGAGTGCGCAAATAATTGAGGCCTTGGGGTATTTGTTGCGCACGGTGGCAACAAAATTCTTATATGCCGCAATGATAAAGCTTTCGTCAGGTGCCTTGGAGCCAAATCTGTTCTTAAATTGAGGATGGTTTGGCATTTTAACGAGCCACGAATCGTTTTGAAATAAATTAATCACCACGATATCCGGTGTATATTTGGTAAAATCCCATTTGGACGTTGAATCGGTTGGATCTAAACGGTCATACATCTCAGGCATTATAAGCGGGAACCAGCTAATTACAATACCAATGCCACTTTTGGAAGTGCAGTAATATTGAGCGTCAAAGTGACGTGCTGTTATGGCCGCATAAGTAAGGTAATTATTCTCAAAAAAGCCATGCCACGAATCTTTACCGCTGCTGTCTTCTATGGCATAGCCACACGTTATGGAATTGCCAAAGAATTCGATTTTTCTCTTTTTCGGGGCAGGTGGTGGTAATAGTTTTGAATTTTTGGGAATTTCAAAGCCATAGAATAACGTTTTGCCTTTGTCCCACTCGGTACGTTTGAATAATTGAACCAAATGCGCTCCTTCCGGTAAGCCTGTTGCCAGCGTATAACTATGTTTTACGGTATCGGTATGAAATTTGAAAATTACATTATGGTCGACAATCACGTTGTAATAATTTGCCGTATCCAGATCTTTCAAAGTAACAGAGACACCATTACCCTCAAACATTATACTTGCTGTGGTGCCTGGCCACGAAAGTTCAGCAGCATCTTGTCTGAACAGAATTCTACCTTCGTAATAAATCTTAGGGCTGTTAAATGGCACATTGATGTTTTGAGCATTGCATACTCCAAATACGAACAGGATGGATAGGCAGCATAAATTCTTGATCATTTGCATCTGACTTTAAGCTAATAAGTTAATAATGGCTATTTGGTTTATTATTTTTATTTTAATATTAGTCAGGAATTTGTTAAAATGCAAATATTTATGATTTGAGGTTTTCTGTCAGTCAGTACTCATCGTCTAACATGATTGCGTCGAAAGGTAAGGTATAGATAAAAGGCGCAATCGCATTCATTCTTCGATTTCAATGTATTCGTGCGCCAAAAATAGCTTATAGTTTCTAATCTTCTACCGACATATGACCCCGCTGGGGTCGGTTTTGAACATATTTTTGAACACTTTGCAAGTTGATTTTAAGCTTTATTTTTTTCAAGAAAACTTCTTAACACATACTGCAATATTCCGCCATTTTTATAGTAAGCTATCTCAATGGGCGAATCAATTCGTGCAATAACATTGAAAGCTGATTTTGCTCCGGACGGTTTAGAAACGATAACTTTTATTTCTTTATTAGGAGCAATACTTTCCAGGTTCAACATATCGAATGTTTCATCTCCTTTTAAACCGAGAGAAGAAATATTCTCGCCTTGCCTGAATTGAAGTGGTAAAACTCCCATCCCTACCAGGTTACTACGGTGAATCCTTTCAAAACTTTCCGCAATAATAGCACGTACCCCTAAAAGCGACACCCCTTTTGCTGCCCAATCCCGTGAGGAGCCACTCCCATATTCCTTACCTGCAAGAATGATCAGGGGGATATGTTCTGCCTTGTACTTTTCAGCTGCATCAAATACTGTCATCACTTTATTGTCGGAGAAATACATGGTTAATCCGCCTTCCCTATTCACCAATTGATTCTTTAGACGAACATTGGCAAATGTTCCTCGCACCATTACTTCATGATTTCCCCTCCGTGAACCGTAGGAGTTAAAATCCTTTTTAATAATACCCAGCGCTTTGAGATAATTACCAGCTGGTGATTCCTCTGCAATGGATCCCGCCGGAGAAATATGATCTGTAGTAATCGAATCGCCAAGTTTCAGTAGCACCCTGGCAGATTTAATATCTATGATCTTTTCGGGGGCTGCGGAAATATTTTTAAAAAAAGGTGCTTCTTTGATATAAGATGATTTTGCATCCCAATGATAGACTTCACTCCTGGAGGTATGCAATTGTTTCCATTTTTCATCTCCTTCGAAAATTCTTGCGTAATTGGATACGTAATCTTTCGCCTCCAAAACGCTATTCATAACCGTTTGAATTTCTTCCATAGTTGGCCAAATGTCGCGTAGGTATACCGGTTCAAAATTCGGATCGAATCCCAGCGGCTCTTCATGGAAATTAATATCAATTCTTCCCGGTATGGCATAAGCAACTACAAGGAGCGGAGAAACCAGGAAATTCATTTTGATAAGCGGATGGATTCTGGCTTCAAAATTTCTGTTGCCGGAGAGGACAGAGGCCACAATTAAATCATTTTCAATAATTGCTTTGTTAATATGGACGGGTAATGGTCCGCTGTTTCCTATGCAAGTGGTGCAGCCATATCCGACCGTGTGAAATCCCAAAGCCTCGAGGGAGGATAGTAAATTAGCTTTTTCCAGATATTCGGTCACTACTTTTGACCCTGGGGCAAGACTTGTTTTAACCCACGGTTGGCTATTCAATCCTTTTTCAACAGCTTTCCTGGCAAGGAGTCCGGCACCTATCATAACACTGGGATTGGAAGTATTCGTGCAACTTGTAATTGCTGCTATAACAATAGATCCGTCACTAACCATGTATTCTGCATTATTGACTTTAATTTTTACGCTTTTTAGTCCTGTCTTTATCTCTTTTTCGGTATCTATTTGTATACCTATTTCCTCAAGCGTTTGCGTACTTTCATGAGTTTCCGGAAGCTGTCCTTCCGGATGTCCCCCTTCATTCGCCCATCTTCCTTCGGCCCTGCCATCCAGTGTAACATAATTTCTTGCATAGGTACTTTTCAGAATATCAATAAATTTCGGTTTTACCTGAACAAGAGGGATTTTATCCTGAGGCCGTTTAGGGCCGGCAATGGACGGTTCTATGTCATCTAACTTCAATTCTACAACCTCTGTAAATTTGATTTTATCTTCATTTTCCCTCCATAAAAGATTTGTTTTCAGATATTTTTCTGCGGTCTCTATCTGTTTATTGTCTCTTCCTGTAATCCGTAAATATTCCAGTGTTTTTTGATCAGGCGGGAAATAGGTCACTGTACATCCGAATTCGGGTGACATGTTTGAGATTGTGGACCTGTCGGGCACTGTCAGGTTATTTAACCCATTTCCAAAGACTTCCACAAATTTTCCTACAACACCTTTTTTTCGTAACAATTCGGCCACCGCCAATACTAAATCCGTTGAGGTTGTACCTTCCTTCATGTTTCCGGTTAGTTTTAATCCGATAACTTCCGGAAGCATATTATAGATGGGTTGTCCAAGCATTACAGCTTCAGCTTCTATGCCGCCGACGCCCCATCCTATTACACCAATTCCGTTTACCATAGGAGTATGGGAATCGGTACCTACCAAAGTATCCGGAAATATGAGTCCATTTCTCATAGTGACCACGGTGGCCAGATACTCAAGATTTACCTGATGGCAAATGCCCATGCCAGGAGGCAGTACATTGAAATTTTCGAATGACGATTTAGCCCACTTTAGCAATACATATCGTTCATTGTTGCGTTCATATTCCAGTTCCACATTTCTTTCGAATGCATAGTTTGTACCATAAAAATCGACCTGCACGGAATGGTCGATGATCAGATCAACAGGGACCTGCGGATTAATTTGGGACTTGGTGTTTTTGCGGGCTACTTCTGATCGTATGGATGCTATATCCACGATAGAAGGAACACCTGTAAAGTCTTGCATCAGGACTCTTGCGGGTAAGTATGGTATTTCATTAAGTGCAGGCTTGGGTTTCCAGTTTACTATATTGTCGAAGTGAGTTTTCGTAAATGTATCACCGTTGATATTACGAATTACATTTTCAAGCAGAATGCGGATTGAAAAGGGGAATTCTTCAATATCAATGTCATTCTTATGCAGGTCTCTTAAGCTATAATAGGTAAACTCACCAAGGGGCGTTGTCATTTTTTTACGCAATTCGGCAATTCCATCCATAACATAAAGTTTTATGATCTTATAAATGTGTAACAATGCGTTAGCCTATTTGTTTTTATTTTTTAAGTTAGATTGAGAAACTTATGATGGATGTAATCATAAATGATTGGAACATTAGTTGATATTCATTGTTATAGAATTGCAATTTCACATGACTTACAGGTAGTTAATAAAAGAATATGCAATATGAAAAAGAGCGATTCAGCCAATCATTCAGGGAAAAAGCGGCACAGAACTTTAAAATTTGCCTTTTTCCTGTTACTCGTTGCGGGTGCCGTTTTGTTATGGGCTAACATAAAAATAAAAGCGGAGGAAAAAGAAATGAATACAATGGAAAATCGATTTACAAACGAAAAGAAACAACTCGTAAACCTTTATGATAGCATGGCAATTACAGACATGGAACTTACGGCCAGGGTTTTCTCATGGGCCATAAGGAGTGCAATGATAAATGAGAATTTGGAACAGGTAAATGAATATTTTGTAAATTTTATAAAAGAACCCGGTATCAGCAAAGTTCAACTTATTGATGCTCCATCTGCAAGAGTCCTTATATCTACCGATAAGAAAGATGAGGGCAAGGCTGTTACGGAAAGCAGCATTCTTGAGGCTGAAACTACTCATCACATAAACAGTAAAGGCCCAAACGAAATAATAGTTAGTCCTGTAATGGGGCTGAACTCCAAAATCGGGATCCTGGTAATCGAGAAAAAGAAAATAGAAAAAGCAGATAAAGAATGATAGACATATACCGTTTAATGACCTTGTGATAACCGAGGCTGGATTGAAAATGACAAATAATATTTAACCCCCCATTGCATAATAACCTGGAATCATCGTTAATAGATTCTATAGTTTATGACAGACGTCGTACGGTAGTGGGAAGCTTCATATTCAAGATATTCAACTGCGCACTTCGCCATTAAACAATACAATTCCCACCTATGCGGTGATCTTACGGATGCCAGGGTTCCGGGAATGTCAATGAGTTGTTTCAATAAAATCCGAATATTTAGTTGAAAATTTGCATTTGCTTAACGTTAGCGTAACATTTCATGAATATTTTTGGTCCTTGTCATTAAACAACCAAAATATCATTGAATCATGAAGAAAAATTTAGTTTTGTTAGTATTAATCAGTAGTGTAGTATTTGGTGCTAAAGCACAGCATTTTAAAACAACAACCATAAACGGCAAGGTTTGGATGGCTGAAAATCTTAATATGGTTATTCCTGGAAGTTCGGAGTATAACTTTGATCCAGAATTGGGTCGCAAATATGGTCGTTTATATACCTGGGATGCATCTAAAAAGGCATGCCCATCGGGATGGCATCTTCCTACGGAACAGGAATGGGATCAAATGATTGACTATGTTGGTGGAGAAGGCAAGGCGGGCAAACAATTAAAACCCGGAAGTAGTTTTGGATTTAACGCACTTTTAGGTGGTCTTACAGATGTGAGTAATTTCAGGCTGATAGGTTATTATGGTACTTTTTGGTCAGCTTCAGGCTATGATCAGGATCATGCCTGGTATTTTTTTATAACCCCCAGCGACTTTATTACCAAGACCTATTTCAGAAAAACGTATGGTTTTTCAGTGCGTTGTATCAAGAATGATTAACCAATTATTTTTTCAGGTTAACAAAATTTAATGCTGGCTTAATGCCTCCTTAAAATAAAATATTCAACTTTATACTCAGAATAAAAAAGTTAAATTGATTAGTTAGTTAGTTAGTTATATAGTTGTAAAGAGCCTTTCGTGAGAACTGCTCTTTTTTTTTGCTTCGGACATATCAAATGGCACTCAACCCCAATGTGATTGTGGTTGTTCAAATTGAATGTTTGCGGGCAGCAATCCAGTTTGTTAATGCCACAAATTGATCAACACTGAGCTGTTCAGGCCTTTTCTGTAAAATTTCATTGGGTTGGGAACTCAAAATCAGCTTTTTTAATGAATTATGCAAGGTCTTTCTGCGCTGATTAAAAGCTGTTTTCACAACGGTATAAAATAATTGCTCATCGCATTCAAGTGTTGTTGTGGTGTTGCGTTTCAACCTTATAACGGCAGATTTGACTTTTGGAGGCGGTACAAAAACATTTTCTGAAACCTTAAAAAGAAGCTCGATATGGTAAAATGCCTGCAACAATACACTCATAATACCATAGGTTTTGCTTCCGGGAGGTGCAGCAATTCGTTCGGCTACTTCTTTCTGTATCATGCCTACCACCTCGGGAATTTGG
The DNA here is from genome assembly GCA_964478555.1 of uncultured Bacteroidales bacterium. Lineage (GTDB taxonomy): Bacteria > Bacteroidota > Bacteroidia > Bacteroidales > JAAUTT01 > JAAUTT01. The sequence continues at coordinate 26,148 of CAYZNC010000001.1, forward strand.
TCTTTGTGTTCCAGAATTTTAAAAAAAATCTGCGATGAAATATTGTAAGGGAAATTTCCAATAACTGCGAATGGACTGTTAAATAGCTTCGATAGTTCAAGCTTTAGAAAATCATCTGCAATGATGCGTTTTCTCAATTCCGGAAAATTACTTTCAAGATACTCCACCGATTCACTGTCAATCTCTACCACATAAGTAGTGTATGCCTTATTTTCCAGGAGATATTGGGTAAGGACACCCATACCTGGCCCTATTTCCAAAACGGTATTAACATTTTCAGCTATCAGGCTCGAAACTATTTTACGTGCAATATTCTGGTCCTTTAAAAAATGTTGTCCGAGTTTTTTTTTGGCTTTTACGTAGGTCATCCGAGGAATTTTGAGTTCGCAAATTAGTTAGAAAAGTGAAATCTTTTAGCATGATGTGAATTTTTTCCGTTTTTATCTTCATCATTTTAAGGAAAACTTGTAAATTTGAGTATATCCTTTAGGAATTAATTCAAGTTGATGAAGAAACTATACTCACTTAAAATTGCCGGGAAGATTGGCTCCGGGTTTGGAATACTCGCCTTGGCCATTATACTCAATGCATATTTTACCAATGAGGTACTGAACAAGAGTCGCAAATTAAACGAACAAATTACAACAGTTTACCAACCATCGGAAGAACTGCTGGTACGTCTGCGCGATATGATCAACAATTCTCAGATGCTCATTAAAAGCTGGGTTTTTGTGGAAAAAGTTGCAGATACCCCTGATAAACTTAAGCTTGTAAAATTACACAACCAGGATTATCCTTTACTTCAGCGTAAATTGTCCAAGATTTCAGATGAATGGGTCGATAGCACTCGGATTAAATTTCAAAATCTTTCCTTATCCATTGATACATTGTTTACTATGCATCACACGGTAATGGATCTGTTAACCAGCATGGCTGCCTACGATGACGCCAACCTGATGTTCCTTAGAATTACGCCTTTAGTATCTTCAGATAGTGGTGCGCTGATTATTAAAAAAACCAGTGAGATATTGTCTAACCTCGACAAATTGATCAGTATTCAGCAAGCTACGGTTTCTAAACGGCAGCAAGCTATGAATGAGTCGTTTAAAGGATTGCAAAATTTTATTTTTCTTACTTGCTTGGTTCTCATTGGAGTGTCGTTGTTATTGGCATTTTTCACCGTGCGTTCGTTGGTTGTGCCTGTAAAATATTTGAAAAAACTCCTTCGTTCAATGAGCAGGGGTATTTTGCCCAATAGGACAATAAGGGAAAGCGGTGATGAGATAGGTGAAATGACAAAAGCGCTCAACGAATTAGTCTCGGGATTAAAAGCTTTATCTGGGTTTGCTCTCGAAATTGGTCGTGGAAATTACGATAGTGATTTTAAGCCTCTTAGCGACGATGATGTGTTGGGTAATGCATTACTTCGTATGCGCGATGATCTGAAATCAGCCACTGTGGAAGATGCCAAGCGGAAACTTGAAGATGAGCAACGCAACTGGGCAACAACCGGTGTTGCAAAATTCAGTGATGTTCTGCGACACGACAATGACAAGCTCGATGTCCTTTCCTACAACGTCATCAGCAACCTGGTTAAGTACATGGATGCTAATCAGGGAGGCATTTTTATTGTAAATGACAATGATCAGTCGAATGTATTTATTGAATTGGTGGCTTGTTACGCTTTTAGTCAGAAAAGACATCTCGAAAAAAATATACAATTAGGCGAAGGCCTTGTAGGGCGATGTATTCTGGAAAAGGAAACCATCTACCTCACCGATATACCTGATAGCTACATAAAAATAAATTCAGGTCTGGGGGATTCAAACCCACGTAGCTTGTTATTGGTTCCTTTAGCTATGAATGATGACGTATTTGGTGTAATTGAGATTGCTTCATTCAAAGAAATTCAGGCCTATCAAATTGAATTTGTAGTGAAAATAGCCGAGATCATAGCTGCAACATTATCGACAGTAAAAATCAACATGAAAACTACCGATTTGCTTGAACAATCACGCATTCAAGCAGAAGAACTTGCCGCTCAGGAAGAAGAGATGCGTCAAAATATGGAGGAATTGCGGGCAACACAAGAGCAATCATCTCGTAAAGAGCAAGAGCTGCAGGTAGCACTTGAAGACATGCAGCGCAAAATCGATGGTAATAAGAGACGGTCAAATTAAACGAGATATACCTTTAATTTCACTCTATAAGGAGACCTCAAAGGTTTTCAAAATGACCCCCAACTCCTCAGACAAGTGATGACTGAACTTATTAGATATTAAGTCATTTTCCTCACCTTCATCACATCTTTACATTCGTCTAAAAGCTGCTGCATCGTTTTTTTCAAAACAGGATGCCACAGATTTGCGGCTATCTCAGTTAAGGGTTCCAGTACAAACCTTCGTTCCGGCATTTTCAGGTGAGGAATTTGCAAATCATCTGTCCTTATGATCCAATCATTATAAAGCAGTATATCAATATCTATAGTGCGGGCTGTGTATTGCACCTCTTCCCTGATTCTTCCAAGTGAATTCTCTATTTTTTGAGTTTCTCCCAATAAATTATGGGGGGCGAGATTGGTTTGCACGCAAATCACCTGGTTTAGAAATGTATTTTCGTGAACAAATCCCCATGGTTCAGTGTCATAAATGGCAGATTTTTTTGAAATAGCGCCAATATTTTTTTCGACAAGTTGGGATGCTTCTTCTAATAATTTTAGGCGATCTCCTAAATTGCTACCGAAGATCAAATATGTGGTATTCATGAAATTAAGAAATAAGGATGTGCAATGTTTTTAAATTTTTATATCGAAAATCGACTTACATCATCAGGTAAACATACGGATAATCAAATAAATAATTTACAAAATAAAACATTACATTAACCAAAAAATTCAAAACAATGATTTTTTTGGTTATTTTAGCTAAATTAAAATTTTCGAGTGATGGAAGTTTCCGCGATTAATGTATTCACGCTGCTTCGAACCTTAAAATTCTCTGTCAATTTATAAACTTAATTTTGTTCCTATGAAAAGTTTTCTGAAGTATACATTAGCCACAATAGTTGGCGTTTTAATTTCTTCGTTAATTCTGTTTTTAATTTTTTTGGCTATTATCGGCGGTATTATTGCTTCAAGCGGAAAAGAGGTTACCGTAAAATCCAATTCTATTTTACATATTAAATTGGATAAGCCAATTCCGGAGAGGACTTCAGATAATCCTTTTGCCAATTTTAACTTTAAGAATTTTAAACTTACCACCACTTTAGGATTGAAGGATATTGTTGATAATATCCAAAAAGCTAAAACAGATCCTAATATAAAAGGTATTTATCTGGATTTGAGCATGATGCTTACAGGTTGGGGAACTATTGAGGAGATTCGTAATGCTTTGCTGGATTTTAAAACTTCTAAGAAATTTATTGTAAGTTATGCCGATTATTATACCAAAGGCGCTTATTATCTGGCCAGTGTTGCAGACAGTATATTTCTTAATCCGCAGGGTGAAATAGTTTTTAATGGTATGCGTTCGGAAGTAATGTTTTACAAAGGTACATTTGATAAACTTGGAGTTGAAGCTGAGGTTATACGACACGGCAAATTCAAAAGCGCTGTGGAACCTTATATTTCGGACCATATGAGTGATGAAAACCGTCAACAGTTGAATACATTGCTATCGGCTTTTTGGAATCATTTATTGGAAGGTGTTTCCAAGCAACGGCATATTCAGGTTAAGTCACTTGACAAGATGGCTGAAGACTTAACCATCAGAAATGGTAAGAGTGCTTTTGATAACAAGCTAATTGATGGTTTGAGATATAAAGACCAAATCCTTGAACGATTAGCTAAACTTTCCGGTGTTGCATCGTCAAAAAAACTGGAATTGATTGAAATCGGGCAATATAATAAAACGGTAAAACCAAAGAAAGACGATGAAAACAAAGTAGCACTGATATATGCATCCGGAGAAATAAATATGGGACAGAGTGATGAGGAAAATATTGGCGCTGAAAGCCTTTCTAAAACCATCCGGGCAGCTCGTGAGGATTCATCTATAAAAGTTATTGTTCTTCGCATCAATTCTCCCGGCGGAAGTTCTTTGGCTTCAGATATTATATGGAGAGAACTTGATTTGGCAAGAAAAGTGAAGCCATTAATAGTTTCGATGGGCTCCGTGGCTGCATCAGGCGGATATTATATAGCAACACCAGCAGATACCATCGTTGCTGATCCAACTACTATTACCGGATCTATTGGAGTATTCGGAATACTTTTCAACGCGCAAAGCTTTTTTAAAAATAAACTAGGGATCACTACGGATGTAGCCCAAACCAATAAACATGCCAATTTAGGCACTATTTTCCGCCCGCTCACAACGGAAGAAAAAGGCTTTATTCAGGAAGAGGTCGAAAATATTTACGATGTTTTTCTAACCCGGGTTGCCGAAGGAAGAAAATTATCAAAGGCAAAAGTTGATTCCATAGGACAGGGAAGGGTGTGGGGTGCACAAGATGCGCTAAGGCTTGGCTTGGTAAATACGATTGGCGGATTGGATAAAGCCATCGAAATTGCTGCTAGGAAAGTGCATCTGAAAACATACCAAATTGTGGAACTTCCTAAGCAGGAGAGTCCTTTTGAAAGCCTGCTCAGCGACTTCTCGTCTAAAATAAGAGCCAACATCATCAAATCTGAGCTTGGGGATGAACAGGCTATTTATTTAAACATCAAAAAAATTATGGATCAAAATGGAATACAAACCCGTATGCCATTTAATATCGATATCTATTAGTGTATTAACTTCTGAAATATTTAACGCAAACTGTATTATATTGTTAAGATAAGTCTGGCAATGGTGTGTTAATTTTAGTGTAAGAATTAATGCATTTCGTCAAAAAAATTAAGCAAAATAATTTTAGTCACGTACTATAAGCATTTCCTCGTTTCGGATTTTAACTTAGTCATTTTTAGGAAATTTATGGTTACTAAAATTTGTTGTTTGATTTCAAAGTTTTGCTTTGGGGCAATCTTATTTTTTATGGTTTCGTGTGAAGGACCAGCAGGACTCCCCGGAGAAGATGCCAATGAAAGTTGCAAATTATGCCACAACCCCAATGTCGTAGACCTGGTTAGCGCCCAATATGAACTTTCCAAACATGCAAGAGGCGATGCTTCTTTTACTGAAACAGGCAATGTTTCCTGTGCCCCTTGTCACGAATCAACCGGATTTAAATTTGTTTGTACCAATAATATACCTGCAACATTTACCCTTAATTCCGCCACAGGTAAGTATGTTAATGATTATTTTACATCCGATAGTACAACCTATGGCACATTCACTTGTAACACATGCCATAGTAATTTACATAAATCCTACGACAAAACAGATTTTTACCCGTTCACAACTACTGCCCCTGTTAACATGACTATGTGGGCAGGTGCTAAAACTATTGATATTACTCAAGAAAACAGCAAAAGTAACCTTTGCATAAAATGCCATCAACCTCGCCCGGCTACAACTAGTTCAACTTTGTCTGATGGCAATATTGTTGATTATACCTATTTGGTTGCCCATCCTTCAGAAGTTTATTACGATTCAGCTGTTGGAAATGCTAAGCCAAATAAGCTCATACCAAGTTATCGTACAGGTATACATTATGGTTCGGTTGGTGCAATATTCGCTGGTAAAGGGGGTGTTGAATTTACCGGTTCTGTGCCATCTTACGAGAGTTCTGAACATACTTCCACTTCGTCATGTCAGGATTGTCACATGGCTAAAATTACAGGTGGGGCAGGGGGGCATACCTTTAATGCAAAAGGAAATTTCGGAGGATGCAATGTTTCAGGATGTCACAGCGATGACCCTATGAATAGCACATCATCTGAACTTGTAAATGTTCAGAATGAAATCAGAACGCTACTTGAATTATTAGCCTCTAAATTAAAATCAGGAGGCGTTGAAATTCTACATCAGGACCCCGATGTTACAACAAACTTATGGTATGGAATAACCACTAAAAATTATGATGGGAACTTAAATATATATGATCCCTCAAGCAATCCTGGCGGAACCTTTCAAAACCCGGCTCCGGCAAAAACCTGGACTACCGGTCAGATAACCACCAATAAAGCGCTACGAAAATTTACTTCATTGAAGGATGTTCAATTAGGCGCTATCCTTAACTTTCAATTGTGTTTAAGAGACTATAGTTTGGGTGTTCATAATTACGCCTACGCAAAAGCGCTTTTAACAAATTCAATTGATGCATTAACCGTTGCTGGTTTTTAAGTCATTTCAGGCAGAAATGATAGTAAAATTCAGCAACGAATTTAAACTAAATGTATAAATAAAATGACGTTAAAATGTAAACTTTTGGTATTGGTTATAGTTCCACTATTGATTTGCACAACCGTTGCAGTATTAATTTCATCTTTTAAAATTAGAAAACAGGGTGTGGACGGACTTGAAGATAAGAGTGCCTCCATACTTTCGTTGAGCATTCAGGAATTTGTTACACATCATAAAGATTATTCGAGCATTTTTGAAAATGATGATAAGAAATCTTCAACCCAAAATACAGCCTTATTAACGCAAAATTATAAATTCAGAATTTCATCATTGGATCCTGGGAACAAAGTCCATTTGGCTTTGGAAAAGGATAAAAAATTTATCGGGCAGTTTGAAAAGGAAAGGTGTAAAGAATTAACATATATCGATAAAGATTCGAATCTGATTTCTGTAATGCGGCCTGTTTTCATGGAGAAATCCAAAGGATGCCTTGAATGTCATGGTACAAAAGAAGATAAGTTGAATGCAAATGCTGACAGTAAGTTAAGAGGTATGTTTATTATTACTTCATCCATGGATCAAGTCAACAAACAAACAAACTCCGCCATATTACAGATTAGTATTATTGGATTTATCATACTGGTTATTGCGGTTGTTCTTGGATATATTTATGTAGTAAAGATCAATTCAGCTATAAAACAAATAAATAATGTTAGTAAGTGCCTGTCCGAAGGCGACCTCACGGAGAAAGTGGATATTCAGTCAAATGACGAACTCGGCGAATTAGGTGATTATATCAACTCGATGATTCATTCAATAAGCAAAGTACTGATTGGCGTGAAGATTGCAGCTGATAAGTTAACGGTATCAACCAAAGAAATTGCAAGTACTGCCAACACTATTTCCCAAAGCGCCAGTGAATCGGCTGCATCCATTGAAGAAGTATCTTCTACAATGGAAGAAATTACTGCTCATATTGAGATCAATAGCCAAAATGCAAATCAGGCAAAAACGATATCGGAAAATGCAAACTATGGAATGATCGAAGTTAGGGAACAATCTGGGATAGCAGTGGAAGCTAATAAATCAATTGCGGATAAAATAAAATTAATAAACGATATAGCTTTTCATACTAATTTGCTTGCTCTTAACGCAGCAGTAGAAGCTGCCCGAGCTGGAGAACATGGGCGCGGATTTGCCGTAGTTGCTGCCGAAGTACGAAAACTGGCCGAAAATAGCAGGAAGGCTGCCGATGAAATACATACTTTATCCGGAAAATGTTTGGCTCAGGCTGAACATGCAGCTAATAAGATGTTATGTCTTATGCCCGAACTTGAAAGCACTGCCAAAATGGTGCATGAAATATCAGTGGCAAGTAAGGAGCAAACACAAGGTTCGGTCCAAATAAGCGGTACCATTGTTCAGCTAACTTCTGCTACACAGCAAAATGCTTCCGCAAGTGAAGAACTATCCTCAAGTGCCGATCAAATTGCCCACCAGGCTGAGCACCTTAGAGAACTGATATCATTTTTCAGACTTGACAATTAGGAGTGGTTAATGAATGATGGTTGCATCTTCCAACAGAACTTCATAAAAATAGCCATAGCCAAAATCTTTGTTTACTGCCACTAAGCCTTGCATTATAATAGTATCTCCTATGGACACCGAGGCTTTAGTTGAAATTACCAAATCAAATTTACCTGCGTATTCGGTACCATCCTGAAGATGAACCCAATTTTTCTTCATGATGTCAGCACTAAACCTTGTTACAATTCCTGATAATTTAACCATTTTGCCAGCATAAAGAGCTTTTTTGGCGTACAGTTCGGAAAGGGTTATCCTCCCATTTATAGATTTTATATGAATGGTGATTCTCTTTAGATTGTACGCATTTATATTTATATGCTTTTCTATGCTTTGTTGTTTCTGTGCTAAGGCCGGGGTAGTAATCAAATTCTCTTTATCGTTGCTAAGACCTTCAAGAAAAAGAATTTGTTTAAAGGTCCGCTTCAATTCTTTACTTGCAAAATTATACATGATCAATCCACCCTGATAATAATAAGCTCCTCCAATTTTTATATTAGCATGAGGAATAGCAATCCATATATCAGTGTCGTTTTCAGATGCAAGGACAAAGGTATAATCATTTGAACCAATTGATTCTTTGATAATTACCGTGTGAGTATCAAGCGGAATAGCGCCATTTTTATTTGAAAAAAAATTTTCACAGGCAGCCAGGATTAAAATAAAGCCTGTAAATACCATTATTTTTTTCATTTTCTTAGCGTGCGCATATAATTTACCAGATTCCAAATGTCGGAATCATCAATTTTATGCTCGTATTTTGGCATTTCATTTCTTCCGAATTTGGATTGATAAAATAGTATGCCATCAGATTGGCTTTGAAATTCAGCACTTGAAAAATCGCCCGGAAATGTTTCCAGATTTTTGGATTTAATGCCATCGCCTAATCCTGTTTTACCGTGACACGACGCACAATTTTTTCGATACAACCCTTCTCCTGCCTGTATACTGGCGTCCGACGATTTAACGACATTCTTCATTGTCTTGTAATTTTCAGGTATTTTCCATGGTTTACCTTTAGGTGGTTGAGCCGTGATCATTGCCATGAGTAAAATAACTGAGCTTGCTGTCAAGAGTGCTGCCAAAGTTGTCTTCATCTTCATATTTTTTAGTTTAAGGAATGTTGGAACCGCTTATACTTTATGAATATGCGTTTACGTCTTGGTAATTGCATGAGTTTCACTAATTGTTAGAACTTAACATTTATATTAAAAGCGAACATATAATTTTTGGAAAAATGCTTTGTAAAAGGGTCATTATCGTTATATACAAGATTTTGCTGGCCTATAATTCCCTGATAATTCGTTATAAAAATTTGAAATGCATGGGTAGCTGTTCCTATTTCCAAACCTAATGCAAGGTTTGGTTTTGATTCTACCCTGGCAGTTAACGGTTGGTCATACTCAAATAAGATCGATTTTGAGTCCCAAATTTTCACCCTTCCACCGAAAGTAATGCCGTAATTTATATTCTTATGAAGTGTGTCCACTGAATTATAGTATACGAACTGAGGAGCAAGTTGTAACGAAACTGCATCGTCGAATTTTCGGGCAATCATAAATTCAGTAAGATAGGAAAACCTGTGTATGAACCTATAAGTGGTTTTTGGTGGAAAGAAAGCCTTGTCGCGTGCATCTAAAACAACATTGCCGAAATAGCTGATTGAAACTGGTTTGGAGTCTGAGCGGTTTTGTTTTAATAATGAAACTTTCCAGTTTAAATCCTGAAGTTTATTATACATAGTTGTTCCGCAACCAACCATTATTTTGTCTGTAAGTCCATAATTTATAGCAATTCGGGTATTGGCAGCTCCATAAATACCATAAATATCACTTATCCCATTTTCCATAGAAGAGAAGCGATGTTGTATGTTTAATTCAAGCATTTTTTTAAAAGGACTCATCACTGATGGGGTCTCTACTAAAATACCTGCTGAAAATGTTGATTTTACAGGCAGATTCCCCGTTTCTTCCTTACCATCCTGTCCAAAGCATAATAAAGAACCAGACAAAACGGCAATTGTCAAGTTAGCCCGGATTGCAAATTTTCTCAAAAGATTATAATTTTTAATCATTTCCAACCTGTTTTTAATTATTCCTGGCCCCTTGTTTTATCCATTGCAAAATTTTCTGCAATTGATCCGGACTTACTCTGGAAGAATGTGAATTATCTGTTTTTAGCTTAACATACAGTATACTCTGGGCAGGGTATTTAATATTAACATAATTGCCATCTTTGAGTGTTTGATAAGGGTTATCTTTCAAATTTGGAGACTTTAACCCATCGTGGCAACCAGTGCATACCGTAAAAATTGGTAGAATATCTCTTGAAAACTTTATACTATCAGCTTCAGATAACGGATTGTCTTGTAGTGTAACCCTTTCACAAGAATTGTAAAAAAAAATGTTCCATAATATAATAGAGAATACAAGGCCTCTCTTAAAACTCATAAACCGTTCTCCTATAATTACTTTTCTTAGGTTTGACGTTATCTCATAAAATTACTTCGTATAAAGTTAATTTTTTAGTTCAGAAAAATCAATCATTTCGGTGTAGATTTTCTCAATGAATTCAATAAAAGTAGATGAATGCGTGAGAAATACCCATACCGTTACTTGCTACTCAGTACTTTTTTATATCTTGCAATGGTAAAATAAATTTATCGGAATTTAATTTTAAATGCTTTACAATAAATAACATAGAATTTAGCAAAAATATAAAGATGTGCTCTTCAGGGTATATCTTTTAATTATTTGGAACGAAAAGACATTTGTTGAACTACAATGTTATCGTAGGCTCAGGAAATTAGGAAAAAAATTTACATTAAATATTATGCATCCGTTAATTAAACTGTTATTATTGCCTTTTGCTTTATTGTACGGACTAATTATATTTTTTAGAAATCAATTATATAATTATAAAATATTTAAATCGAAAGAGTTTCATTTACCGGTAATTTCGGTAGGTAATATTACCGTGGGTGGAACTGGTAAAACGCCACACACTGAATATCTGATACGTTTGTTAAAAGGCAATTACAATGTGGCTTTTTTAAGCAGAGGTTATAAGCGCAAAACCAGAAATTTTATTGTTGCCACAGAAAATTCATCTGCTGAAGTAATTGGGGATGAACCCTGCCAGATCAAACATAAATTTCCTGAATTAACTGTAGCTGTTGACCGCAACCGTGTAAATGGTATCGAAAAGTTGACAGAGAATATACCTGAGCTTGATGTCATATTGCTGGATGATGCGTATCAGCACAGAGCTGTGATCCCCGGAGTGAATATCCTGTTAATTAATTACAACCAGCCTATTCAGGAGGATTTCATGTTGCCTTACGGCAGACTGCGGGAACCAGCATCACAGCGAAAGAGAGCTAATATCATCATTATTTCTAAAGTTCCCCGAAATATCACAGCTATGGATAAACGTCTTCTTTTGATGAATGTTGCAGCTCAATCTCATCAAACTGTTTATTTTACAACGATTGCATATGGAAGTTTACAACCCGTTTTTTCTTTACCAAAAGCAATAACGAAACCCGATTTAACAAATAAAGAATTGACGGTGGTGTTGTTAACCGGGATTGCTGATCCTTCCTTATTGATCAAAGAGCTTACCGTTTCTTGTAAAGAAGTTATCCCCTTCAGTTTTCCAGATCACTATGTCTTTAAACAAACAGACATAAACACGGTTGTTGAAAAATATAAAGCCATTGCCGGAAAACATAAAATTATAATGACCACTGAAAAAGATGCTGCCAGACTTGACTCATTTGATCTTGCTCAGAATATTCCGGAAGCATGGTTTTATATTCCAATTGAAATAGAGTTTTTATCAAACGATGCCGAACATTTTAATCAACAAATATTACATTATGTTAACAACAATAGCAAAAACAGTATCTTATATAAGAAGTAAGACTGATTTCGTACCCGAGTTTGGTATTATTCTTGGCACAGGTCTGGGAGGACTTGTAAAAGAAATTAAACCCGAAATAATTCTGGAATATCAGGATATTCCTAATTTTCCCGTTTCAACAGTCGAAAGCCACCATGGTAAACTAATTTTTGGTCATCTGGATGGAAAAAAAGTAATAGCCATGCAAGGCAGGTTTCATTTTTATGAGGGTTATTCCATGGAACAGGTTACTTTTCCGGTAAGAATAATGAAATCGCTTGGAATTCGTGCTTTATTCGTTTCCAACGCATGTGGAGGATTAAATCCTGATTACGAAATTGGTGATCTGATGATTTTGAGCGACCATATTAACATGTTACCCAATCCTTTAGTTGGCAAGAATTATCAGGAGCTTGGGCCTCGTTTTCCTGATATGAGTGAACCTTATAATAAGGAATTAATTGCAAAGGGTAAAGCCATAGGACAGAAACTCGGTTTCAAGGTACAGGTGGGAACTTATGTTGCTGTTACAGGGCCATCGCTTGAAACTCCAGCCGAATATGCTTTCCTTCGGACCATTGGAGCGGATGTTGTTGGTATGTCTACAGTACCAGAAGTAATTGTCGCAAATCATGCCGATATCCCTGTATTTGCTGTATCTATTATAACCGATCTTGGCGTCCCAGGGAAAATAAGAAAGGTTTCTCTGGCGGAAATATTAGCAGTTGCCGAAAAAGCCGAACCTAAAATGACAAGATTATTGAAGGAATTGATTGTTTCGTGACAAAAAGAAAATGAATCTTTCCAGGATAATTAATTTTCGATGATTTTATCAAGTAATTAGTAAATTGTAAAAGAAAAAGCTGCAATAAAAAATCTTGCAGCTTTTTCTTTTAAATAATTAGTAATAAGGTTATTGTAATTTCAATATTTTCTTTGTCACTGAACCTTCTTCTGTTTGAATTTTTATGAAATACAAGCCTGCGCTCAGCCCATTCAAATGAAGATCTGATCCATTCTTGAATTTCTGTGAGGGTATTACTACATTTCCATTAGCATTTAAAATCACAATCGTTAAATAGTCTTCTTTTGCATTTTCCATGCGAATGGTAACATAATCAATAAATGGATTTGGAGATATTACTACCGTATTAGTACCTATTTCACCCTGAGTGACGATCGATTTGGTTGTAAGAACATTTCCATCAGTACCTTGGGCAGCAGCTGCAGCTGTGGAAGTTTGCACCACAATGGATGAAGTCCAGTCATTTAAATTGATGGCGACATTGTTGGCATACAAACTAACCAAACAAGAAAAATCTCCCTGAAACGCATATGCATCCCCTCCAAAGTTATCATCCTGATACAGAATTGCTTCATAGCCACTTTTAACTTTAATCGAGGAGATATCGTCGTTCTTAATACCTTTCGCTATCAACTGAGTAAGTGTGTAACTACCTGGTGCCAGATCTACCGCATATCCACCATAGTTGCAATCCTGATAAACTGAAGCTGCAACAGGTGCAATTATCTGCAAGCTTATCTGCACCGATGCTTGCCCTCCTCTGTCGTCTGTTACTATTGCTGTGATTATATAAGATCCCAAAGCAACATTAGTCCATGTAAAGGAATAAGGCGCTGAAGTAGCTTCTCCAAGTTTTACAGAGCTATTAAAGAATTCTACTTTGGAAATATTGCCATCTGCATCAGATGCATTTACTGTCAACACTACATTCGTCGGGCCATTAAGTATGGTTCCTGAAGTTGGCGAAGCAAAGCTTACAGAAGGTAGCTGATTGCTGGTAGAACGAACTCTTAACGAAGAAGTTGAGTCGTTAAGTCCAAGAGAATACAAACAAGCTATATCAGAAGAAAATACATCCGCCTCTCCTGTGAAATTATCATTTTTGTATAATACCACTTCGTAGCCACTGCTTATTTTTAGAGAAGAAATGTCGTTGTTAGGAATGCCTTTTGCCATCAGCTGTGCAATAGTATAGTTTCCAGCTTCGAGTCCAACGGCATAGCCGGATGTCAAATAATTACAATGTTGAAATACAGTAACAGGAAGGCTGGGGGTACCATAAACTTCAAACTCCCACAATGAATATCCCCAAGCAGTTGCACGTTGTGTGCCGTACATTCTTACGTATCTGCCAGTACCTGTAATTGCCAGATCGTTTGTTCCTCCAGTGCCGGTTGTTGTGCTGTAAATAGAAGTCCAATTGGTTGCATCAGATGATACTTGTATTTCATAAGCACTTGCATAGGCTGCTTCCCAACTTAGTTTTACGCGGTTAATATTGTATGCGGCTCCCAGATCGACGTAAATCCATTGAGGATCCGAATAAAGGGATGACCAGCGATTTGCCATGCTCCCATCAAATGCATAGCTGGCAGGGAAATCTGAAGTTTCCACTGACGAAGCCACAGCAGGTTTGTTCAATGCGAGGTCGAGGACGGAAATGTCAGGAGGAACAGTACCGGAAATATAGTACGAGCCAATCGATGCATAATTCGAATACCCGTCTGTTGCAGGGTTTCCAGCCCCTGTTCCACGAACGGACACATAGTAGGTTCCCTGAGTAACGCTTGTATTGATAGTACTTGGAAGCCCCGAAGGGTCATAGGTAGCAATAACTGTTCCTGCACTATTAAACAAAGTAACAAATATGTCAAGATCTGAATGCCTTATAATTGTACTGAAGTTAAGTACAACATTTCCTCCGCCCGTAGAAAACGAAAATACATCAATATCGGCAGCGTTTTCAATGACACCATAATTTTGGGATGCCGAAATATTGCCCAAACCATCGATGATGAGTGGGGCTGCAGTGGCAAAGGTATTTCCATGGTCGTCGGCCCTGTATCCCAAGCCATAATTGGCACCGGAAATAATAGCCATATCATCCTGTACGTTATTTGCATATGCATACTCACCTTTACTCCATTGTGTAATAGGTTTGTAGTAACCTACCCCCATAATAGGAGCCCAATTCCCTTGTCCTGCATAGTATTCTTCAACCGGAGAAGTCCTGCCATCGTGGCCTAACCCGAGGGTATGTCCAATTTCGTGCGAAGCCGCTTCTCCTCCAGCTTTGCCACCAGCCATAAACGACCAGCATGGTGTTTCATCTCCCCAATTGAAACAGCCCACATAAGCAACTCCTCCAGCACCCGGAGCTGCTGTATTTGTGGGAGTAAAAATGCACCTCATCCTGCGATTTTTTGGATATGTATTATACACAGCTTCGCTGGTAGTAATGTTGATATTAAAAGGACGATAATCTTCGCTGATCATTTCCCATGCTTCCTGAATATTGTCATCAGTTACGGCGAATGCTTGAGCATCAATTGGATTACCATTATTCCAATGCGCGTTAACAACGTATTGGCCATCGAAATCAAGTAAAACACATCCGTTAGCGCCCGGATAACTCTGCATATTCAAGGTGCTGGCACTTACAGTAGTAGTTGCCTTAGTGGGTGCAACAGCTGATTTTAGGTTGCTGTTAGGTTTGTTATAATCTATACAAATGACACCGTTAATATCGGTTTTAACTACATAAGCATTTCCCTGATCGTCAGAATAGTACTTATAATCCTCCCTGGTGCTTTTCAAAATAATATTACCCTCTACCGAATTAGAACTGTATTTAACAAAAAAGGCAGAGGAAGGGATACCATCCAATTCTCCGGCGAGCTCTTGTTTGCCGCTTTCAGTTGTTCCACTGTAGGTGATTTTTGCCACAAAAGTTTGGGTACCCGAAACTGCCAAATTCAGTTTTTGAACATTACCAGGGGCCGATTTTAACTTGTCCCCAAACAGCCCTGTGCATTTACCCAATAAAAACGGAGTGCTCTGAGGTTTCTGCTGAGCATAACCAAAGGTTGTTAGTAAACATAGTACGAGACTAAATAGAATAAATTTTTTCATAACATGGATTAATTAGTTAATAGATAAATTGATATGAAGAATGTAGAGATTGCAGTCTTCTGGCCACAATCTCTACAACAGTATTACTTAATGATCATTTTCTTTATTTTTGAATATTTTCCAACATTCAATTTATAGAAATAAATTCCCGCAGATAAATTACCTGCGTTCAATACAATAGAATAATCACCAGCGTTTTGCTGCGCATTTACCAGTGTCATTATTTCCTTGCCAGTTATGTCAAGTACTTTCAACAATACTGGGGAAGCCTTGGATAAGCTATATGAGATAGTTGAAGTTGTTGTAAACGGGTTAGGATAGTTCTGGTACAACACAGGCTCTGTATTTCCATTTGTAACAGAAGATACATCGGTAGCTAAGGCACCAGTGAGATTGGCCGCAGCACTACCAAAATAAACACTATAATTATTCAGGAACTCCGAGTTATTGGTGAGGTCCCAGTTGATGGACCATGTCATTAACCCTCTGAATCCCGGATAGCCTGATGATTTTTGAAGGATATAGCCACCTCCGAACGATACGCCTTGTGTAAGGTAGGAGAGTGCCTTCTTCATCTCAGCAGGACTAATATAACCTCCACTTGGAGCTGCTGCGGGGGTGGCTGGTATTCCAATCATCACCTGATCTTCTCTTAAAGGAGGAAACATATTGCTGCTGTTGCCGGCAATTGGAAATCCTTTCATCACCATTTCAGCCATAGCTACTTCAAAATCAGCTGTTCCCGGATTGTAGTTTTTTCCATCAAGTCCTGTGCTGCTTCCGCAATTGTAATGCTGAACATGCAGATACGTTAATTTATCACTGAGTTTATGAATAATGGGAAGATATGCGCCCCAGGGACCCCCGTAAGCAATGATGCCACCTTGTACGTAAGCAATTTCAGGAGCCATGCTTAAAATGAAATTAGCACCAAAATGATCGCATATTTGGCGTGTGGCCGAAATCAGGTTCACAATCTGTGGATTTGCCGGATTATCAAGGCTCTCACCTGAGTTAACCGTAACGTTGTTCTCAAGATCAAGATCGATGCCGTTAAATCCGTATTTCTCAATTAGAGCGATAGCGGTAGATATAAAAATATCCCGGGCATTATTATCCGAAACAATCAGTACTCCGTTTTGCCCACCTATCGAAAGCACTACTTTTTGTCCTCTGGAATTTAACAAAGCAATGTCCGATTTAAATTCGTCGTCGGTTGCATTGAACGGAGCAAATTGAAGTGAACACCGGTCTCCTGCAGTTTCAGCGAAAGCGACATTAATAACATTCCATTTTGAAGCAACATCTCTAAGCTTGATGGTTGTTGAGCCATTAGAGAAGTTATGCCAGTAACCGACTAATAATTTATCGGGCAAATTTCCTCCGTTATTACCACCGCTTAGGGTAATTGCATTCGCCGTATTGGTGAAATTGGAATTGCCATAAGTATTTTCAGCGCAGACCCGGTAATAATAGTTGGTAGATTGAGCTAATCCGGTATTGGCAAAACTGGTTGTATTTGCAGCAACGGTGGTTAACAAAACCCAGGTTGTTCCATCGGAAGAACGTTCAATCCTAAAATCGCTTTCATTGGTTGAGTTATCGACCCAGGAAATAGAAATTTGGCTGCTGGATATTGCCGAGGCAGACAAACTGCCTGGAGCCGCAGGAGCTGTTTGATTGTCACCATCGCATAAACCGATGTATATCCATGCATCCTGCCAGGCAAAACCAACTCCGGGTTCATAAGCAGAATTTGTGGAATTAGCCCATCCGTCATATGGCCAGGGTTTGCATTCGTATATATTGCCAATGTTTGAAATTCTGTCACCACCTTTGTAGGAACCTATTCCGGAAGGGTAAGCTGGCAATCCGTTGCAGGTCGATCCACCTCTGGTAACGTCAATGACAATGCTTGTTGAAGTAGTCGATGCCCCTTTATCATCGGTGGCTACTGCGGTAATGGTGTAAGAACCTGCTGCTACATAGTTCCAGGCAATACTATAAGGAGATGTATTATCAGTGCCTAAAGAAGTTGTACCATTAAAGAATTCGACTTTTGAGATGCTACCGTCATTATCGCTGGCATTAGCAGAAACAGTAATACTTGCAGGAGCTATGAATGTAGCTCCATTCGAAGGACTGACTAGACTTACTGTGGGTGGTGTATTACCTGCAGTATTAACAGTTACTGATACACTGCCAGAAGTGGTAGAAGCGCCTTTGTCATCAGTAGCAACAGTAGTAATGGTATAAGAACCAGCAACCACATTGTTCCAGGCAATACTGTAAGGTAATGTATTATCAGTTCCTAAAGAAGTTGTACCATTAAAAAATTCGACTTTTGCAATACTACCGTCATTATCGCTGGCATTAGCGGATATAATTATGTTTGCCGGGGCTGTGTACGATGCTCCGGTTACAGGACTGGAAATAGCCACAGTAGGCGCTATGTTTCCTGAACTGCCGCAAGGCCCTATCAATATCCAGGCGTCCTGCCAGGCAAATCCTACCCCCGGAACATAAGCATCGGCTGCTAAATTCGCCCATCCATCGTATGGCCAAGGCTTGCATTCATATATATTACCGATGTTAGAAACCCTGTCTCCTCCTTTGTAAGATCCCCTTCCTGTGGGATAAGCTGGTAATCCACCACAATCTGATCCACTACTTACCGTGATTGTCACTCCGCCGGACATAGTTGTTGCACCTTTATCATCAGTAGCCATAGCTGTAATAGTATAAGCACCCGTTGCTACATTGTTCCAGGAAATGCTGTAAGGAGATGTATTGTCAGTTCCCAAAGAGGTAGCACCATTATAAAATTCGACTTTTGAAATACTACCGTCACTGTCACTTGCATTGCCTGATATAGTGATGTTTGCCGGGGCAGTAAATATGGCCCCATTTGCAGGACTCGTTATACTGACTGTTGGAGGGTTATTTCCTCCGGTGCCATTAACAGCTACAGTAACCCTGCTTGAAGTGGTAGACGCTCCCTTGTCATCAGTGGCGATAGCTGTTAGGACGTAAGAACCCACCCCTACATTGTTCCAGGAAATGCTATAAGGCGAAGTATTTTTGACTCCTAACGATGTTGTACCATTAAAAAATTCGACTTTTGAAATAGTTCCATCTGCATCTGCTGCATTAGCTGAAATTATAATATTGGCAGGAGCTGTAAACGAAGCTCCACTGGCAGGATTGGTGAGGCTGATTGTTGGTGATGAGTTACCTCCCCCGCCAGTGGCAAATACTTCGTTAATTTTATTTACCAGTTCGGATTTTACCGTTGACCATCGTTTTAATTTTGTTCCAAAAGAAGTTACCGCTCCACTTAGTTCCAAATCGCCATAAACTGTCCATACAATGGTTCCGGCAAGCTGGTTATCTGCAATAAACTGTGCTTTATAACCAATAGACTCAACATCATCGTAGCTTAGAAAGTATGATCCGTTGGTTAGGTATGGTACTTTTGCCTGATTGTCCCATTGTCTTGTCCATCCGCTTCCTGACGTAAGCGCTTTTTGCTTAATAAAGAAATAATTGGGAGTGCCATCGTACACATCTTTAGGCCAATTGGTATAATCGGCACACGTAGTGATAGGGCCATCGGGCTGAACAGTTTCACTCCTTTTAACAGTAGTGGCATTTAACGCAGCAGAACCTTGGGTAATCACTCCTCGGCCATAAAAAGGTGCGCCAAAATTAATTTTACTTTTAGGAACGCCCAAAGAATTGAGTGTAGTTAATAAGCTTTGCCAGTTAAAAGTAGTGGCTTCTGCTCCGTCATAATTATATAATGGTGAGTTATGTCCTGCTTTGTTTGACCATCCGCCATTGAAATCATAAGTCATGAAGTTGTAGTAATTCATGATATTATTGAGTTTATTCCATTCAAGCCCTTGAATCTTCGCAGGGTCAGCGGAAATGGCAGCAGTGATTAACTTGTCTGTGCCAATTGCATTTCTGATTTCCTGAACAAGTGTGGTTAAATTTGCAAAGTCTGCCGGGGTTCCTGTAAAGTTCATACCGGAATATGGTCCGGGATATTCCCAGTCCAGGTCTATTCCATCAAAACCCACATTAATCAGTTTCTTGCAATCGTCAACAAACTTTTTCCTTTTTGTAGGATCGGCAGCCATTGCAGGATAATGCTTGCACATACTCCAGCCACCTATGGAAGCTAATACCTTAACACCCTTTTGATGTGCCAATGTCAATAGTCCTGGTGCACCTGTTTCTTTATGTAGAGGTACAGGTAAAGGTTTATTCAGCAGTCCCCAGGTTGGGTTAGACCATGTGCTTCCTCCCACTTGTACTTCAAAGCCTTGTGCCTTGCAACGGTCAGCTGCAGTCTGGTCGATATATTGGATGGGATCAATCTCTCCGAATAAAATGTACATGTCCCAACTACTGTATATATCGGTATAAAAAATATCTGCAGGTTGTTGCACCTCATTGGTCATGTAAATGTTTTTATTACGGAAGTCGCCACTGTGGAGAGACCCATCCACAGCCACGCCAAAAAACGAAAAGTTCAGGATCGTGTATTTTGAATAATCGATATTCAAATGAGTTAGTGCTCCTACATCGGGTAATCCTGCTGGTGCTGCTTTCCAGGCATCCCAATTGGTTATGTATCCTATCACCTGTTTACTGTGACTTGCAGTGGTTGCTGTTCCTCCTGTATTTACCTGTGCAAAACCGGTTGCTAAAGACAACCATAACACCAACGCACTTGCCAGTAGGTTTTTGAATAGTCTTTTCATATGATCAAAGTTTAAATTAACGTTATTCCACCACTATTTTTTTCTGAATATCTCCTTGTTCTGATTTTAAAGAAATAATATAGATACCCTTTGCCCATTTTGAAACATCAGGTTGAATGATATTCGTATCTTTTGTGATGGTGGAGATATATACAATTCTGCCGGTTATGTTGTAAATTCTGAGGATACCCTGGCTAGTTATTCCTTTAAAAGCAACTGTTAAATTACCTGTTGCCGGATTGGGATAAGCGTCCATGTTAACGGGTGAGGTATTCTCGGGATTGGATAATTCAGATTTGACCGTACTACCATATACCTCAAATTCCCACAATGAAAAGCCATATTGTGTAGCTCTGGTTAATCCGTACATTCTTACATAGCGAGCGTTAACGGGAGGGAGGTTTATATCTTCGGTACCACCAGCACCAGCTGTTATTGTTTTTTGCACCGTCCAGTTAACATTATCAGTGGATGTTTCGATACGGTAAGAACTTGCATAAGCGACCTCCCATTTAAGTACGATTTCGGATATGTTTTTGGTTGAGCCAAGGTCGACTAATATCCATTGGTTATCGGCATATGAAGACGACCAGCGTGTAGTTGTGGTATTGCCATCAAAAGCTTTGGAAGGTTCAAACCCTGTAACTTCGATGGACGATGCGTTTGCCACTTGGTTCAAGGCCAGGTTCGAACTTGTTGGGGCAGCGTACACCTCGAACTCCCATAACGAAAAACCATACACTGTGGCTCTTTTCAATCCGTACATCCGCACATAACGGGCGTTCACGGTTGGGAAGCTAATATCTTCCATGCCACCGGCACCAGACGTTATTGTTTTTTGTACTGCCCAGTTTATGTTGTCGGAGGAGGTTTCGATGCGGTACGAGCTGGCATAAGCAGCCTCCCACTTGAGCACAACGCGTGAAATATTTTGGGCAGCGCCAAGGTCGACTGATATCCATTGGTTGTCGGCATACGAAGAAGACCAACGGGTTGTGACTGCGTCACCATCAAAAGCCTTGTATGGTTCGAAACCGGCAGTTTCGATAGAAGATGAGTTGGCTATTTTATTTAATGCCAGATTTGAACTAACAGTGGTGCCATAAACCTCAAATACCCATATTGAGTATCCGTATGTTGTGCCGCGTTTCGTACCATACATTCTTATATACCTTCCGGTACCGGAAACTGTTAAATCATTAATTCCTCCAGTTCCAGTGGTTGTGCTGAATATGGACGTCCATGTACTGGCGTCGTTTGATACCTGAATTTGATATTCACTTGCATAAGCAGCTTCCCATGTAATTTTTACGCGGCTTACATTATAAGTGGCGCCCAAGTCAACCATAATCCATTGAGGGTCGGAATAAGCCGATGACCAACGGGTACTATAGCTATTGTCAACTGCATTGGCAGCCACATAGGTTGTGTTTTCGGTTGAAGAAACTGTTACAGGCTTATTCAAAGCAAGGTTATCAGGAACAGGAGTGCTTCCTTTGCAAATTGCCCCTAAAGTGTTATCGATCGAATTAATATCGCCGTATTCTGAAGCGATGTCCCAGATCATTATTCCACCTGCAGTTGTTTTAGCAAGATTGGCTTTCTGAATATGCTCAGCTGTATTGTTATCCGAACTATAAAAAGGTACACCAAGCATACGTTTGCCTTGTGGTACACCACGAGCTGTCCAGTAAACCATCGCATCACTTGCCATTGAATAAGGGCCGTAACACATAATATTTAACAAATCTACCATGGAAACATTGTCATAGTTGTCTCCGTAGTATGAACTCTCTGCAACTGCCGCTGTAAATAATTTGCCCATCCCGTGAATTTTCGCGGCAAGAACTGTGACGAGATTGTTCCATTTGGTTTTACTGGTAGGGTATTCCCAATCTATATCAATCCCATCTAAGTTATATGTGTTAACCAAGTTATAACATGCAGTCGCTAGCTGATTGATAGCAGTGGAACTATTTGCTATTGATTCAAATGGAGTATTATCAGGGGAGGACGTTAACCACCCTCCAATTGACAGAAGTACTTTAACGTTATTGGCATGGCCCCTGCTAACCAGATCGATTAACGCCGAAGCGTTTTCGACCGAACCAATATTTCCATCACTACCAGGAATTGCGAAAGCATAGCAAATATGGGTGTATTTACTATAGTCAATCTGTGAAGGTGAGGTAATATAATAGTTACCACCAGATACCCATGAAGGAAAGTATCCAACTACGTTATAGCATGTCATTTGAGCAAACGCTCCTGACAGCATCAAAAAAGTAAACATAACTAATAGATTAAGTTTTTTCATGATGAATGGCTTTAAAAAGGTTAATTGTCAATTAAATTTCGTAAAGCAAAACCTCAAGTCGCAAAAAATATTTTTCTTTATGACCTGATGGCTTTGTGTTATAATAGATTATATTTCAAGGTATTTCAGCTAACAATCAATTTTATTAATTATTTCACTATTATTTTTTTCTGAACCTCTTCCTGCTTTGATTTTAAAGAAATAATATAAATTCCTTTAGCCCATTTTGAAATATCAGGTTGAACAATATTCGTATCTTTTGTAATGATGGAGGTGTATACAGTTCTGCCGGTGATGTTGTAAATTTTAAGGATGCCCTGGTTGGATATTCCTTTAAAAGCAACCGTTAAGTTTCCTATTGCAGGATTGGGATAAGCGTCCATGTCAACAGAAATGCTATGTTCGGGATTAGACATTTCAGATTTGACCGTACTACCATATACTTCAAATTCCCACAATGAAAAGCCATATTGTGTAGCCCTGGTTAATCCGTACATCCGCACATAACGGGCGTTCACGGTTGGGAAGCTAATATCTTCCGTGCCACCGGCACCAGACGTTATTGTTTTTTGTATTGTCCAGTTTACGTTGTCGGAGGAGGTCTCGATGCGGTACGAGCTGGCATAAGCAGTCTCCCACTTGAGCACAACGCGTGAGATATTTTGAGCGGAGCCAAGGTCGACTGATATCCATTGGTTGTTGGCGTACGAAGAGGACCAACGGGTTGCGGTAGCATCTCCATCAAAAGCCTTGTAAGGTTCGAAACCGGCAGTTTCTGTAGAAGAGGCACTGGCAGTTTGGTTTAATGCCAAATTAGCTGATGTTGCAGTAAATTGCACCCAGTTAAGGTTAAAATAATCTGCTGCATCCATTACAATGCGCATAATCTTTTTACCAACAGTGATTGCAGGCGTCACTGCACTGATGGTAGTCCAGGTTTGCCATTCTCCTGTATTTGGAACGGCAAGGGTTCCTGAAATATTCTGTCCATCGAGTTCTATATGGAATGTCTTGCCTGTAGTTATTGCAGCTACCCTGCACTGGATGGTATAAGGACCGGCTGTTGTCACATTAACTGTGTATTCCACCCATTCTGAGGATTGAACATCGGCAAGATTATACCCGCCTTCGGCACAAGTCTGAATATCTACAGCTTCGTTTGGGCGATATTCGCCTTTCGTATTAGTAGGAGTTAAATCGTGAAAAGCAACACCCTCACCACCAATATCATAATCCTCTGCCTCAATTTTACCGGGAATAGACCACGCTGTTCCTCCAAAAGGAGTTTGAGGTGCAGTACCATATACTTCTAATTCGTAAATGGAATAACCATATTTTGTAGCCCTGGCAGTTCCATAAATTCTGACATATCTGCCGGTACCGGACAAACCAGTGTTGTCATTTATGAGTGCGGTATTGCCTGATATGGCTTTCACAGTTGTCCAATTAGCGGCATCACTGGATATTTGAATCTGATAAGCAGTGGCATAAGCTGTCTCCCAAGTAATTTTAACCTGGTTAATATCATAATTAGCACCCAGGTCGACATATATCCATTGCGGATCGGAATAAGCAGATGACCACCGTGTGCCATAATTGCCATCTGTGGCATTGGCAGCAATATTTGTTCCTGCCTCAGTTGTTGATACAGTCACCGGTTTGGATGTGGCAAGATTTGCCGGGGCACTATTCCAACCAGGCATTTCGTCCCTTGTAAGTACCCTAGTAATATTATATACATCTTTGATAGTTTGATCGGTGTTGTTTTGTTGCAACAAATAAGACCAGTTCATAAAAAATACCCAGCGAGGCTGATTTTGAAAAACTGATGCATCAGGCAAGTTCCCACACTCGCCAATTGCAATTGGTTTATTGCCTGCCTGGGCAACCAATGCGTTGTAATACGACATATTTGTGTATCCATCGCTATATACATCCAGAGCAGCAACATCCCAGTAGGCATCGCCAGGATTATAATCGCCGAAGTTGGTACTCATATCCTGTACATCCCAAATCCATATAAGATTTGTTAAGCCTTTGGTGTTTACAAAGTAATCATGGGTTAATTGATAGAGTTTTTTGGTGTAATCGGGATGGACTACCCCATCTTCGGTTTTACCACCCCACCAGAACGCAGATTGATTCTGTTCGTGTAAAGGCCGGAACATTACTTCCACACCTTTATCCTTTAAATACTGAAGAAATGGAGCAATTTCGTCCATCCTCGATTTCCAAATCTGGTTTATTGAACTGCCATTGGTAAGCAGTGATGACCATTGACTATACGTAAGATTACTTAATACGCCGCCATCCCAGTTACAAGAAGCGTTTTGTGTTGGCGGGCAGCAATGCCACATCATATTGATAATGGCTCCTTTATTCCATTGCTGTTCTGCCTCGTAGGTAATATCCCATCGTAATTGACTGTCACCACTAAAGAGAAAATCACCACTCCATAATCCGGGATATTTGCCCGTGATACTGTTAACCTTTTCCGTATAAGTTGAGGCTCCGGTTCCATCTTTCTGATCGTTGTGTTGACCAGCAATTGTTTTATTACCAGAGATGGAATAGAGGTAGTTTAAGCTTTTAAAACGGGTTTGTGCATGCAATGCAGGTGACCAAAAAACTGTAAGCACAACAAATAAAAGCTGTGCAGAACGTTTTGGTTTTAAAAAACTCACATACCATAGATAATTAAAGAAATTTAGGTTTTTCATCCGTACAAAATTGTTTTTTAAAGGTCGGATGAAGCTCGTCCCGTGACTAGGGGATTCATGCAAGTTTAGTTCGCTTTGCTCATGAGAACGCTTGCGCTTAGTTGTGTATTGATTAATACATGCTCGGTTCATAATGATAAGTTTAAAGGGTTAAGTTAGTTGAGGTTAAAAATTACCATAACTGCATAAGTAAAAATTTAATAGTTAGTTAATTACATAAACTGAAAATCAAATAAGAAAAATGATCTCAAAAACTTTCGAGGCTTTTCTTTTCTCTATAAAATCTATACTTGTTTTTCTTTCAAATGTAATGACAATGTCTGTTTCCGACCTGTAAAATAGTTTCAAAAGCATGCAAAATTGTACCAGAGTCGGGTTACTCTTCTATGCATATTTCTTTTTCTTTCCCCAAAACTTTTTTATACTCTGATGGTGTTTGACCATATTGTTTTTTAAAGCAACGACTAAAATAAAATGGGTCTGTAAAGCCCACAGAATATGCAATTTCTGAAATATTGCCTGTGTTATTTATCAGTAAGACAGCAGCTTTATTCAAACGCATTAACAGGATAAAATCATTAGGAGTTAATCCGGAAAGTTCCTTGGTTTTTTTAAAAAGCACATTGCGACCAATTGATAACTCCGAAGCAAATTTCAGGATATTAAATTCAGGGTCTGCCAGATTGCGATTGACACAATCTATCAATTGTTTTATAAATTCGGAATCTCGCGATATTGGAGTTTCCATATTTGATTTGACCAATACCTCACGATTAAAATATTCGCGCAACTTAGCCCTGTGAAAAAGTATGTTCTGAAGTCGCATTTCCAGATCTTGGGCATTAAATGGTTTCAACAGATAAGCATCGGCTCCGGCTTTTAATCCTGTTAATTTATCTTCATCACTGCTTTTGGCTGTGAGCATTATTATCGGTATATGACTCGTGCGTATGTCGCTTTTAAGCGCATGGCAAAGCACAAGACCATCCATTTCGGGCATAATGATGTCAGAAATTACGATATCAGGAATTTTTTCTGTGCAAAGATCAAATCCCTTTTTCCCATTATTGGCCAGGATTATATTGTATTTATGTTCCAATAAACCAGCTACAAATAGTTGCATATCTATATTGTCCTCAATGATTAATATGGTAGGTAAGTTTTTGAGGTGCTTTTTAGTTTCATCAATACTAACATTGGTGTTCTGGAGTTCAAAGTCTTCTGCAATTTGTTTTTGAAGATGTTGATTTATTTTATTGGAATCTTGGCTATGATGTAATTGTTCCTTTGAAAAATGGTCTTTACCAATACCCAACTGAACTATAAAACAACTACCATGGTTCTTCTGGCTTTCTACCCAAATTTTCCCATGATGCATTCCTACCAATTCCTTAACCAACGCAAGCCCAATTCCTGAACCAGTTGTGTGATGTTCAAATGAGTTCATTTCTTGGAAAAAGCTATTAAAAATGGCTTCTTTGTTTTGTTCGGAAATGCCTATTCCATTATCAGATACTCGAATCTCTGCGTATCCGTTCATAAAGTTTTCAGAAGATCCGTAATTTTCAATTTTTACCTGAATAGTTCCACCATCAGGTGTAAATTTTATGGCGTTTGAAAGAAGGTTAAAAAATATTTTTTCTAACATTTCGACATCTGCCCAAATGGCAATAGAATGGTTGGGACAGGAGAGAGAAATGGTTTGCTTATGAAGGTCAGCATAAGGTTCAAAGGCGTATATTACTTCACTTATTAAACTTTCCAAATTTATTTCGGAAACCGAAACTTCCATCGAACAGGTTTCTATTTTCCTAAAATCTAGCAATTGATTGATTAGTTGCAATAAACGCTTTGAATTTCGCAACATTGTTTCTAATTGGAACTTGTTAAAAACGCCGTTTTTGATTGTGTTCTCTAGCGGGCCAATAATAAGCGTCAAGGGGGTACGGAGCTCGTGCGAAATATGAGTGAAAAAGTTGAGTTTTATTTGATTGACCTGTTTTATTTTTTCAAATTCTATTCGTTTAATCAACAGTTCGTTTTTTAGGTTGATAGCTATAATGGTGTGCTTTCGGAACATATATAAAGCTCCAATTAAAATAATAAGATAGAACACATAAGCAGGATAGGTTTTCCAAAAAGGCGGTTTTATGATAATTTTCAACGAGGCCTCTTTTTCACTCCAAACGCCATTATTGTTTGATGCTTTAACCCTAAAAATATATGTGCCGGGACTGAGATTTGTATAAGTAGCAGCTCGTCGGGTGCCAATTGTATTCCATTGTTTGTCAAAGCCCTCTAACATGCAGGTGTATTGGCACTTTTCGGGCTGAGTAAAGGTAAGCGCTACAAACCCAAATGTGAGTGAGTTTTGGTTATAACTCAGCTGTAACTCTTTTGTAAACGAAATATCCTGTTCTAAAATGGATCCTTTTTTTGGTAAAATGGCTTGATTTGAAATCTGAAGTTCGGTAATGTACAATCGTGGTAAGGTTTTATTCTCTTTAAATTGATCGGGATTGAATAAGTTGAATCCGTTTATTCCCCCAAATGCCATTTCGCCATTGGATAATTTATAAAAAGACCAACGGTTAAACTGGACGCTTTGCAGACCATCCTTTAAAGTAAATGCAATGCTCTGGTGTGTTTCAGGATCAAAACGGCAAATTCCATTATTGGTGCTAAGCCACAAGAAGTGCTTTGAATCTTCCAGTATGCCATAAATGTAATTATTAGGAAGCCCTTGATTTACGGTGAAGTTTTTAAAACTATTTTTAACAGTATCAAATAAATCTAGCCCATTTTTTGTACCCACCCAAAATCTGTCTTTACTATCAATTAGTATCGATAAAACTCCATTGCTGCTAATACTATTGGGAATGGTTTTGTTTTCGGCATATGTGGTGACTTTTTGTGTTTTGATGTTGAATTTTTTAAGACCCTCGACTTCAGTGGCAATCCATAAGTTGCCAACTTGATCGGCAATGGTTTGTATTACTTGAGGGTTAAATTCGTCTTCGTTCTTAGTATGCATGTAACGTGTAAAGTTGTTGTGTTTTTTATTGTATAAGTTGAGTGCTTTGTTCCATGTACCAATCCATATGTTATTGTTCTGGTCGCGATAAATATTAAAAATGCAATTGCTACTTATAGAGTTCTTGTTTTTCCGATCATAGACATTGTGCGTGAACTTGTTCGCTTTTTTGTCGAAAAAATCTACTCCGCCTTCCCAAGTGCCTATCCACAGTCCATCATTTTCGTCGGCACACAGTGCCAGTACTTTATTGGTTGAAATGCTGTTGGAATTTCCGTGTTGATGCTGATAATGAGTGAACTGTTTGTTTTTACAGTCTAGGTAACTGAGTCCGCCTCCATCAGTCGCTATCCAAAGGTCTCCATTCTTTGCTTCTGCAAATTGCTGAACATTATTATTAATTAAACTATTAGGATTGTATGGTTGATTTTTGAAATGCTTAAATCTAAATTGATTGGGATCATAAACGTTGATACCCCCAAATTTTGCACCTACCCATATGCGGTTCTCTTTATCAAGATAAACAGATGAAATAACGTTGCTCGAAAGCCCTTTTTCGATATTAGGCTGTTGTAATAACTGTTCAAACCGATCTGTGGAAGGGATGTATTTAATTAGTCCATAGTCGGTGGCTATCCAAATATTTCCATCGCGATCTTCGGTAAATTGTTTTACGGTAAGGTTACTTAAGCCCGAATGGTAGATAAATTGCTGGTTGTAATTAATAATTTGCCCGCTACTTTTTAGTACTTTTAATATTCCGTTGAATTCGGTTGCTATCCAAATATTGTGCTTCGAATCTTCGAAAATGCTATTCACATAATCGTGGCAAAGCAGGTCCTGGTACTTTTGTGGCAAACACGAAAATTTTTGATTGGAACTGTCAAATATACTGACACCTCCTTTTTGACCAATCCAGAATTTACCATTTGTGGCCTGTACGATGGTTTTGATGGCATTGTTGGCCAAAGATAACCTATTACTTATTGCATTTCTAAAAATTGTAAAATGGCCATTTGCAGGGTGGTATATATTTAATCCATCATTGGTTCCCACCCAAATCTCATTTTGTGTATCGACCATTATGGACTGAATTACTGCGTTACTAATTCCATTGGGATTTTTTTTATTTGGTAAAAAACACTGAAATTTTTTATATTTTGGATTGTAACGGTTTAACCCGCTTGCTGTTCCAATCCAAATATTATTATCCATGTCTTCGGCTAAAGAGAGAACATGATTGTTGCTAATCGAATTGTTATCGTTGGGATTATTACGGAAGATAATGAACCTATAACCATCGTAAAGATTAAGGCCATCTTCGGTGCCAAACCACAAAAAGCCACGGCTATCTTGCAATATTGCGCAAACATTGCATTGTGACAAGCCGTCATCAACCCGAAGGTTTTCAAATTCAATTTGTTGAGAAAAAGTATTCCATGCAATTAAAAGTAATTGCATAAGGCATAGCGTCTTGAGGTAAAGGTTTTTTCTCATGGCTATTAATGTAGGTGAATAAATCTTTACAAAACACAGGACTCTCTGCCAGCATTAATCAGACGTATTTAATTCGACTAAGTAAAAATGGCAGACAATCCCGAATACTCGGGAAATGGATAAATTAATCAGGGGTCAGGGATTAATTCATTACAAACCGGAATTGGGTGATTAAAAAATTACCCTGAATTGCAAGTGGAAAAAAATATCCTGATTGAAATTAACTGTTCATGAAGAGTGGTGGCTTTTGTAAACATGGGTTATGGTATTTAATTGAGAAAATAATTGATTAGGTTAACGGTTTCAAAACTTATTTTCAACTAAATATTGCTGAAGTGGATTTTACGGTTAAAATGTAAATAGGTTATAAAAAATTAACCAATTTCATTTATGTTGATTTTAAGTGCAATACATGGCTGATCAAATTTGTAATCTGCAATCAGTATTTAGTAGCCTATCGATAGTCATTAATTCATTAATTTTTACGAAATTTACTTTTACGAAGAAAAATTTAATATGATTAAACAAGATCTTGTTTATGTTGTTTTTCATGAATAAAAATGTTCAGATTACTATCAAACAATGAAAAACACATTGCTAAACATATTTCACTTATATGATGATGGCTTCAGGAGCATGACCGTTGGTAAGAAACTTTGGATCATCATCCTCATTAAGTTATTTGTGATGTTTCTCGTACTAAAACTTTTTTTCTTTCACGATTTTCTTAAATCTAATTTCAATTCCGATAAGGCTCGTGCCGAATATGTTTTGAAACAACTAACTCGCTAATCCTATGCTTGATAACATTGATCTCTCTTTAGTTGACTGGTCGCGGGCACAATTTGCGCTTACCGCCATGTATCATTGGTTGTTTGTCCCCCTTACCTTGGGGCTTTCTTTTATTGTCGCATTCATGGAGTCCATCTATATCAAAACAGGTAACCCGGAATGGAAGCGTATTACAAAGTTTTGGATGACACTCTTTGGGATTAATTTTGCCATTGGCGTAGCCACAGGTATTATTCTCGAATTTGAGTTCGGTACCAACTGGTCTAATTATTCCTGGTTTGTGGGCGATATATTTGGTGCACCACTCGCCATTGAAGGAATTATGGCTTTTTTTCTGGAGTCTACCTTTATTGCCATCATGTTTTTTGGATGGAATAAGGTAAGCCCCAAATTTCATCTGGCTTCTACATGGCTAGTGGCGATAGGAGCTAATTTGTCTGCTCTTTGGATACTGGTTGCCAATGCATGGATGCAACTTCCTATCGGCATGCATTTTAATCCTGATACTGCCCGTAATGAGATGATTAATTTCTGGCAGGTTTTATTTTCACCCATGGCTGTGGATAAGTTTCTTCATACCATTACTTCGGGCTTTACCGTAGCCTCTATTTTTGTCATAGGTATTAGCGCATGGTTTTTATTAAAGAAGCGCGAAATCGTTTTTGCTAAACGCAGTATGGTTATTGCGGGAGTTTTTGGACTTCTCGCGGCTATTTTCCTGGCATTTACAGGCGATAGTTCTGCCAGGCTGCTTGCACACAAACAGCCTATGAAATTTGCCGCTTTCGAAGGTCTGTATGATGGTGATAACGGTGTACCTTTGCTGGCCTTCGGTGTTGTTAGTCAACAGCCACCGCATTCAAAAAATTATCTGCCGGATATAAAAATAAAAATTGAAATTCCTGATTTTCTCTCTTACATGGCCTACTTCAACTCCAAAGCCTATATTCCCGGAGTTAATGATCTAATTAATGGGAATAAGGCACAAGGTTTATTATCTGCACAAGAGAAAATTGAAAGGGGAAAGATAGCCCGGAATGTGCTCAAGGAATATAAGGAAGCCAAAGAGAAGGGAGATTTGGCTGTTGCTGACGTGCTTCGAAGCCAATTTGAAAATCCTGAATTCCTAGAGAAGAATTTCAAATATTTCGGTTATGGTTTTCTCAATGATACTAAAAGCTTGATTCCCAATGTACCACTATCGTTTTACAGTTTTCACATCATGGTATTTTTAGGGTTTTATTTCATTTTGTTTTTTGCAATGATATTGTTTTTTGTATTTAAGAAAAACATTGATAACAAACGTTGGTTTTTGTGGATAGCCCTACTGACTATTCCTTTACCATTTATAGCAGGGCAGGCCGGGTGGATTGTTGCCGAAGTGGGCCGTCAGCCTTGGGTTATACAAGATTACTTACCTACTGTAGCTGCAGTTTCACAGATAGATGCAAGCTCAGTGCAAATAACGTTCTGGCTATTTGCCATAGTATTCACGGCTTTACTGATTGCTGAGCTGTCCATCATGACAAAACAGGTTAAAATTGGTCCAAAAGAAGAAAAAGGGGGGGAATAATTATGTTCGAAACATTATCAAATCTTGCGTTACAACAGTATTGGTGGATTATCGTATCACTGCTCGGAAGCCTTTTAGTCTTTCTTATGTTTGTGCAAGGCGGACAAACCCTCATTTATACGCTTGGAAAAAATGAAACCGAAAGAACTTTGATTGTCAATGCGCTTGGTCGCAAATGGGAATTTACTTTTACAACGCTTGTCACATTTGGGGGTGCATTTTTTGCATCGTTCCCATTGTTTTATTCCACAAGTTTCGGCGGCGCCTACTGGGTGTGGATGCTCATTTTATTTTGTTTTATTATTCAGGCAATAGCTTACGAATTCCGCTCAAAGCCTGGAAATATATTGGGACCCCGTACTTTTGAAACATTTTTATTCATCAATGGGGCACTGGGTACCATTTTAATAGGAACCGCCGTAGGTACCTTCTTCACAGGCTCAGAATTCTCAATTAACAATTATAATAATTCGCGGTGGGAATCGCCTTTTCATGGCTTAGAGGCTGCTTATAACCTTTTGAATATCTCCCTCGGTTTTGCTGTTTTTTTTCTGGCACGTGTTATGGCCATCCTGTACTTCATTAATAGTATTAGTCATACTGCTATAATTGAGCGAGCCAGGAAGAATTTATGGTACAATGTTATTCCATTTCTGGTTTTCTTTCTGATGTTTGTGGTAATGCTAATGACGCGCAACGGATTTGCTTATTCCGATGAAACCAGGAAAGTGATGTTTGAACCCTACAAATATTTTAACAATTTGGTGGCTATGCCAGTTGTTGCTTTGATATTCCTGCTGGGAGTAATTCTTGTTCTTTATGGAATTTTTATTTCGCTATTCAAAGGTTCTGTCGGAGGAGTATGGTTTACAGGGACCGGAACGGTTTTTACGGTATTTTCTTTGTTTCTGATCGCCGGGTTCAATCATACCGCCTATTATCCATCAACTTATGATCTGCAAAGCTCACTGACTATAGAAAATAGTTCATCAAGTCATTATACACTCACCGCAATGAGCTATGTATCGCTATTTGTTCCCTTTGTTTTTGCCTATATTTTCTATACATGGCGTCTAATGAATAAAAAGCAGATTTCAACAGATGAACTTAACGAAGAAAC
>CAYZNC010000002.1:0-54709 GCA_964478555.1 uncultured Bacteroidales bacterium
ACTGAATAAAACAAATTTGCTTAGTAAATTTAGCACAACTTTTAACATAACACCTGCGTGAAGATCATTTTTATGGTCATTGGTAAGACCTCAGAAGATTACCTGAAAGAGGGAACTGCTGTTTACGAAAAGCGATTAAAGAATTATCTGACTTTTGAAACAAAAGTTTTACCTGACATGAAGAAAACAGCCGGTTTGAGTATTGCTGAACAACAAGCAAAAGAGGGTAAATTATTGTTGAATGCTCTCTCACCCGGCGATAAGTTAGTGCTTTTGGATGAACTTGGTAAACAATTGAGTTCAACCGAATTTTCTGTTTTTTTGCAGAAATATATGTTACAGAGTTCAAAAAGCATGATTTTTGCTATAGGTGGTCCGTATGGTTTTTCGAAGGAAGTATACGACAGGGCAGATGATAAGATTTCACTTTCCAAAATGACGTTTTCCCATCAAATGGTGAGGCTGATTTTTTTAGAACAATTATATAGGGCTATGACTATTCTTAAAAATGAGCCATACCATCATTAAAAAAGACGTAAGAATCAAGATGTAGGTAATTAGTCTTATGACTTACTACCAGATACTTACGACTAATTTATAATAATAGTTAGATGAATATCAAATCGATTATAAAATATGGTGTAATTACTTTCTCCATATTTTTATTTGGGAGATTAACCGAGAAAAATATCTTGTTTCCAAGGTTTAATAGTACGTATGTCCAACGATTTCAAAGGGTATATATTGATAAGGAGAAAGCGCTGAATGAAATTCTGTTAAAAATAGAAGCTTCGGTGAAGAACCAGAAAGACATTCACATTTATGATCCTGATTTAACAGAATATATCGGTTTGCTTGAAAAAAAAGGGATCGCCATATTTATTTTTAAAAAAGACACCTTAAAATACTGGTCAGATAACTCCGTACCTATTTCCCTCCAATACTCATCAAGTGGTATTGATAGTACATTTTTATATTTAAAAAATGCTTGGTATGTACCCCGGACTATTAAAAACAAAACCGTTACCATTGTTGGATTAATCCAGATTAAGCAGGTTTATCAATATGAAAATAAATATCTGGTTACCAAGTTTCAAAAAGATTTTAATGTGCCATCATCAGTTAAAATATCTACCCGGAAATTACCAAACTGTTTTCCAATTTATAATAGTAATCACCGGTACCTGTTTTCCATAGTTTTTGATCAGGGCGCTCATCACTTATATTTTCAGGAATATATTCCTTCAGTGGCTTATTTTTTATCTTTCCTGTTTCTGTTGTGGCTTGTTTTCCAATTTATTAAACTAATACCTGAAACAGGGAAACGTAACCTTGTCATTATCAATTGCGCAATTATTCTGATTTTTGTGAGGATCTTATCCCTGAAATTGCAGTTGCCCAATGTTTTTTATGATTTGGACCTATTTAATCCCCAATACTTTGCTTCATCGGAATTAATTCCATCTTTGGGAGATTTACTCTTTTGGGCTATTGTAGGCTTCTTTTTGATATTTCTTTTTTACAAATGCTATACGTTCTCGTTACCGCAAAGATGGTACGATCATTCCTGGCGTTTCAGAACTTTCTTGTTTTGTCAGCTTCTTGTCCTGCTGGGTGTGTTTTTCGGTATCGGTTTTCTTATTAAAAGCATTATTCTGAATTCAACCATATCATTTGAAGTAAATAAACTTCTCCTTTTTGACTTATATAGCCTTGTAGGGTATGTTATTATTGTTTTGCTATTTGCATCATTTACATTTTATTTTGACAAGATACTTCTGTTATTAAACAATCAGATTTCATTTGCCTGGTTCAATCTTATTTTCTTGCTGACTAATGTTGTTATGGCAGGTATATTATATGTTCTACACATACCTATCCACGTCATTTCAATGCTGTTTGTTATTTTGTTAGGTGTTTTTTTAAGTAATGTAAGGCTTCGGCTTAAATCCGTTTACAAGTATTCGACGCTCATTATGATAGCCTTTTTGTTTTCGGTATTCACGGTTTTCATCGTTTCCGAATACTCTCTGATACGCAGCAATAATCAAAAAAAGGTTCTGGTAACAAGTTTATCAAATGAACGCGACCCGGTTGCCGAATATCTTTTCCGGGAAAGAGATAAAGAAATAAGACAGGATACCGTTTTGAATAATCTTGTTCATAAAAAAGCAAACTTTGATATTAACCGCATTTACAAGTATATAAAGCGTAATTATTTTGAAGGTTATTTCGAGAAGTATACCGTACAGGTTACAGTTTGCAAACCTAG
This sequence comes from uncultured Bacteroidales bacterium, assembly GCA_964478555.1. Lineage (GTDB taxonomy): Bacteria > Bacteroidota > Bacteroidia > Bacteroidales > JAAUTT01 > JAAUTT01. Next base: position 2,273 of record CAYZNC010000002.1, read on the forward strand.
TGATAGCCTTTATCTGGAACCTCCTGACAATGCCTATGTCCACTGTTATACATTTTTCTCTAACATGACAACAGAGCGTGGTGCCCGACTGCCGGGAATTAATTTCTACTATATTGATAATAAGATTGGCCGGATTAATTATCTCGGATGGTTCGAATATGCGGGTTCGGAAGCTAACCCGATTTCGTTGTTTATTGAACTGGACTCAAAACCGGTTACGGAAATTCTTGGCTATCCTGAGTTGTTGCTCGATAGCAGATTCTCATTAAGTTCGATATTTAAAGAATATGATTATGCCAAATACTATAAGGGCGCAAGAATTTCGCAATACGGTACTTTCAGATATAACCTCTCCGATAGTGTTTTCCAGAAAGCTAAAGGCGAATATGCATTCCTTTTTTATGGCGATCACGATCATTTAATATATCGTCCATCGAAGGATTCGTTAATTGTTTTGAGTTCTCCAACTATTTCATTGCTCGATTATCTAATATCCTTCTCCTATACATTTGTGGTTTATTTTCTTATTCTTACGATCGTTGTCTTATGTATTAATTTACCAATTTTAAAAAATGCTTTCTTTCCTAACTTCAAGAATAAGATCCAATTTTCGATGATGTCGGTATTGTTTCTGTCGCTTATATTGATAGGAGGGGGGACTTTATTTTTCAATATCCGTCAGTATTATGTAAAGCACTATGCCATTATTAGCGAAAAACTAAAATCCATAGATACGGAACTTTCGCAGGTGCTTGCCCAGGAACAACATATAGATGAGGATTGGCATGCATATCCTTACTACAATCTCGATGAACTGTTGGTTAGATTGTCGAATATTTTTTATACTGACGTTAATCTTTACGACCCCAATGGAAACCTTATTGCTACTTCGCGACCGGAGATATTTGATAAGGGTCTGGCAGGTACTAAAATGAATCCGGAAGCATATAATGCTTTATTGGGTTCAATGAATCCGGAAGTAATTCATCATGAGCAAATAGGTGGGTTAAATTATATTTCGGCTTATTTGCCGTTTAAAAATAAAGACGGCAAATTATTGGCTTTTTTAGATTTACCTTATTTTACAACCCAGGAGGAACTGACCCGCGAAGTATCTACCATGGTTATTGCGGCAGTTAATATGTACGTGCTTTTATTAATGATAACCTTCCTGATAGCTGTATTTATTTCTCAGAAAATAACACTGCCGTTACGAATTATACAAACGAAATTCAGTACCATACGACTCGGCCAAAAATATGAAAAAATAGACTATACCAGTAACGATGAAATTGGGGGGCTGGTAAATGAATACAACAGAATGGTTACGGAATTGGAAAAAAGCATTGAATTGTTAGCGCGGTCCGAGAGGGAATCAGCTTGGCGAGAAATGGCAAAGCAGATAGCGCATGAAATTAATAATCCGCTTACCCCTATGAAGCTAAGCGTACAGCATTTGCAGAGAGCCTGGATGGATAAAAATGAACATTTCGATGAGTACCTCGACCGCATTTCAAAGACATTAATTGATGAAATTGATAATCTATCGGCTATCGCCACTGAATTTTCAAATTTTGCAAAAATGCCGGCTGCGATGAGTCAACAGTTAGATTTAATAACAAAAATAGACAATGCTGTGAGTTTGTTTGCTAACGATGATGTTGACTTTCAGGTGAATTTAAATAAAAATAAAGAAATTACCATCTATGCGGATAAAGAGCAGATATCCAGAGTTTTAATAAATTTATTCAAAAATGCTATTCAATCCGTAGCCAAAGGTGTAAAGCCACGTATTGTCATTGATGTAAAAACAGATGACCAGAATGTAATAGTGCAGGTTAAAGACAATGGAAAGGGCATACCAAAAGAGATGCAGGAAAAACTGTTTCGCCCGAATTTTACTACAAAAACAAGCGGCATGGGATTGGGGCTTGCTATTGTAAAAAATATTATTGAAAGTTCAGGAGGCACAATAACTTACAAAACTCAAGAAGACAAGGGCACTACATTTATTATTACTTTGCCTTTATATAGGCTACCATAGGCAGCACAATGTAGCGTATTGCGATTATTTTTCTATCTTCTTGGCAAGTATAATCATACTCGCAGTTTGGAAGTATCCGTTTCCATTGGATATGGAACCAGAAGTAACGGGTGTTAACTGAATGACTTCAAAACCATCTTTAGCTAGTTCGTTACAAACTCGTTCAATTTCTTGCGCGAGATCAACGGAATCAACAATTAATTCTTCCTGTGATTCTCTATTTGTCCAGTAGGTTGATCGTGATTGAAGTAAGACAGTTTTGTACATATTGTTATTTTATTGAATTTTAATATAAATGTAAAAGTTTTATCAAGATAGCTTTAATTGTATGATCCGAGTAATATCGACCAGAATTTCTTCTTCTGTATTGGTATATTCCGGTTTAATGGAAAGAATGATAAAGTTTTCGTCAGCGCGTATGGGCTGCAGTAACTGAAACTCCGGAATGGTTTCTATTAGCAATACAAATATGTCATTATCAGACATTTTGCCAAAACCGCCAATTCCTTCGTAACGAATCAAACTAAAAATTCTCTCTTCATTCATCTGAAGAATCTGTTGAGTTACTTGCTCAGACAAAAAATTTTTAACTTTGTTTCTGGAAAGATTTATTTCTTTCATGGCATTCAAAATTTAATGTTAAGGTATCAATTATATTTCAAATACAAAAGCCCCGATTTAATTTCTTTAGATTAACTTGGTGTCTTTTTAAAAATCAATCAATGCTTAAGATTGAAAATTCTGTATGTAGTTTTGATATTTTGGAAGCGAAATTTTCATGTGATATCAAAAAATGTAAGGGCGCTTGCTGTGTTTTGGGCGATTCGGGAGCCCCTCTTGAGGATCATGAAGTGGAAATATTACACAATATTTTCCCGAACATTGAGCCATATATGAGCGATAAAGGAATACAGGCGGTGAAGAAGCTGGGTACATCTGTTATTGATAAAGATGGCGATCATGTTACCCCACTCGTCAATCATAAGGAGTGTGCATACGTGATATTTGAAGAAGGAATTGCTAAATGCGCTATTGAAAAAGCGTATGAAGCAAAAGCGATTACTTTTCAAAAGCCGGTTTCGTGTCATTTGTATCCTATCAGAATTACCAAGTATAAAGATTTTGATGCCTTGAATTATCACCAATGGGATATCTGCAAACCAGCCCTTGCATATGGGAAGAAAAATAATGCAACCTTGTTCCAATACCTTCGTGCTCCGTTGATACGCAAATATGGAAAACCGTGGTTTGAAAAATTAGAAATCGCATCGAAAGAAGTATTTAAATATCTGGGAAGAGAGAAGTAAATTTCAAGTATCAAGTACAAAGTATAGAGTACAAAGTATAGAGTACAAAGTATAAGTAAAAAGGGTGATCGGTAAAAAGGGTGACTCGTCCTAAAAAAAGTTTACAGATTAATAGTTAAATCCTGATATAATCTTCCAATTTCCAACTTCTCACTTTCCTTTTTACACCTCTTCCATTTTCAGCCTTCCCCCTTAAATTTCAACAAAAATCAAATTTTATTTATAAAAATATCCGGCAAAACCAATTTTTAATTACATTTGTAAAGTAAAACTTTCAATTATCTTTAAATTTATACTAAAAATAAGAATTTATCTTAATAAATGGAAAATTTCTTTTCTTTGAAACTATATATAATAAGTGCCTCTTATGACCAATAAAGATTTTTTAAACCTCATCAAAGCAGACAAGGTCGAAAATGGCGAATTAACATTTGTTGATTTGCCGGAACCTTAAATTAGCTGTTGTCCTTAATTATAAATCAGCATGTAAAAAGATAGTCCAGGAGTAGCTTTCTATTTTTGGCTAAAATTCAAAAAAAAGTTAAATTTTCGAGGGTAACTTTCAAAAAAAATGACAATTTGTTAAATAAAGTACATATTTTTTTAATTCTTTTAATAAAAAGTTATTTATATTTGCCCTTATTCATTAAAAACAATTTCATATAAATAATATTTATGGCAACATTACGATTTAAAGCATTAGGGGAAGCTATAAGCAGGAAGCCTGTATGTGTTACACCCCCATCAGTTAAAACATCCGATTATTACGGAAAGTATGTGTTTGATAGGCCTAAAATGCAGAAGTATCTTTCGAAAGAAGCATATCAGGCTGTTGTTGCAGCAATAGATAAAAGCCAGAGAATAGACAGAAAAATGGCTGATCAGGTAGCTGCCGGTATGAAAACATGGGCTATGGAATTGGGAGCCACCCATTATACCCACTGGTTTCAACCTTTAACAGGTGGTACTGCAGAAAAACACGATGCCTTTGCCGATCCTCAGGGTGATGGTACTGTAATTGATAATTTTTCAGGTAAATTATTGGCACAACAAGAACCAGATGCATCAAGTTTTCCAAGTGGTGGTATTCGTGCTACCTTTGAAGCACGCGGCTACACAGCATGGGATCCTTCTTCTCCTGCTTTCGTTATGGATGATACTTTATGTATACCAACTATCTTTATTTCCTATACCGGAGAAGTACTTGACCATAAAACTCCTTTATTAAAAGCTTTAAGTGCACTTGATAAAGCTGCAGTTGAAGTTTGCCATTATTTTGATAAAGATGTTCAGAAAGTTAATGCTAACCTTGGCTGGGAACAGGAATATTTTCTTATTGATGAAGCTTTATTTGAAGCACGTCCCGACCTTAAATTAACTGAACGTACTTTAATGGGTCATGAATCTGCTAAGAATCAACAACTGGAAGATCAGTATTTTGGTGCTATTCCTCCACGTGTACAAGAATTCATGAAGGATTTCGAAATTGAAGGTTGGAAACTTGGTATGCCTCTTAAGACTCGTCATAACGAAGTTGCTCCTAACCAATATGAAGTAGCTCCTGTTTATGAAGAATGTAACCTTGGAGTTGATCATAACTTATTGACCATGACTCTGATGCGTAATATCGCACGGAAACATAACTTTGCATGTTTATTACATGAGAAGCCTTTCGCAGGAATCAATGGATCCGGAAAACATAACAACTGGTCTATGTCAACTGATACAGGGGTAAACCTTTTATCACCTGGTAAAAACCCGAAGAGTAATTTACAATTCCTTACTTTCCTTGTAAATACCCTAATGGCGGTTTACAAAAACGCTCCATTGCTTAAGGCTTCTATATCTTCAGCAAATAATGCTCATCGTTTGGGCGCTAACGAAGCTCCTCCCGCTATTATTTCAGCTTTCCTCGGAACATATTTATCCAAGATGCTCGATCAAATCGAAGAGAAAGTCACTGAACATAAAATGACTCCCGACGAAAAAACTGAAATCAAACTTGATATTGGAAGAATTCCTGAAATTTTACTTGATAATACAGATCGTAACCGTACTTCTCCTTTTGCATTTACCGGAAACCGTTTTGAATTCCGTGCTGTTGGTTCATCAGCAAACTGTGCTGAAGGTATGATCGCTCTCAATACTGCTCTTGCTGCCCAATTGTTGGAATTCAAGAACGATGTAGACGCTATCATTGAAAAGGGTGTTAAGAAAGATGAAGCTATTTTCCAGGTTTTACGCAAATATATTAAGGAATCCAAACCAATCCGTTTCGATGGAAACAATTACAGTGATGAGTGGAAAGCCGAAGCTAAAAAACGTGGTTTGAATGACGAAAGTAATCCGGTTAAAATTTTTGATTACTATTTATCAGAAAGCTCCATTAACTTATTCAAGAAAACAGGTGTATTGAGTGAAAAAGAACTCCATGCCCGCACGGAGATCAAATGGGAAATTTATACCAAGAAGGTTCAGATCGAAGCCAGAGTACTTGGCGATTTAGCACTTAATCACATTGTTCCTGTTGCTATTGAATATCAGACTTCATTGATTCAGAACGTTCAGGGTTTAAAACAATTGTTTTCCGATGCTGAATATAAGGAATTGGCTACTGCACGTCTTGCTTTAATCAAAGAAGTAGGTAATCATATTTCTACGATCAAATCGAAAGTAAACAAAATGGTTGAAGCCCGTAAGGTGGTGAATAAAATAGAAGATGCACGTGAAAAAGCACTTGCTTATTCTGAAAAAATATTCCCAATGTTCGAAGAGATCCGGTATCATATCGACAAACTCGAACTCATTGTGGATAACGAAATGTGGACTTTACCTAAATACAGAGAATTGTTGTTCATTCGATAATTTCCAGATTACATTTACATATGGGAGGTTGTTTCTTTTGAGACAACCTCTTTTTGTTTTGGTATAATCTCTTTATTAAGAAAATAAAAATACCTATTTTTACGTTTTCAGTAACCAAATAGCAAAATCTATTCATGAAAAGCTTACATTTCATATTCATAGCGTGTGTGTTGACATTGATCACGGAAATTGGTTCCGCACAAACCGCTAAATCGGCAAAAGCCCTGGCTGCATTTAATGCTGGTGAATATTTTACAGCAATCGATCTTTACAAAAGTGCTTATAACAATCTTACCGAGAAAACCGGGAAAGCCGAAATGCTTTTCCAAATCGCAGAATGTTATCGTTTGGTGAGCGAGCCTCGCCAGGCAGAGCTTTGGTACAATAAGGCGATCGCTAAAGGTATCTCCAACCCATTGGCCATCCTATATTTGGCTGATGCACAGAAAATGAATATGAAATATGCTGAAGCAAAAGATAGCTATAAAAAATATAAAGATAATGTATCTAAAGACCCCCGGGCCGATGATGGTATCCGGTCCTGTGAGTTAGCTCAAAAATGGATGGAAAACCCTAGCGGTTACCAGGTAGACAATATGAAATTTTTTAATTCGAAACAAAATGATTTTTGTCCTGCTTACGGTTCAGAAGATTACAGCACTGTTTATTTTACCTCTTCGCGCGATGGTTCTACAGGGAAATCAATAAGTGGGGCTACAGGACAGAACTTTGCAGATATATTTGTTTCCAAAATGGACCGTAAAGGTACCTGGAGTCAACCGGTACTGGTAAGTAATAGCATTAATACTGAATTTGACGACGGTTCTCCCTGCCTTTCCAAAGATTTTAAGACCATGTACTTTACCAGATGCGAAAAAGCCAAATCAAAAAATTTCGGATGTGCTATTTACTATTCTGAACTTCAAGGTGAAGAGTGGTCTAAAAGTAAAAAGATTTTGATTGCCAGTGACAGTATTATTGTTGCACACCCTGCCATTTCGCCCGACGAACTTACGCTTTATTTTACTTCTGATATGGAAGGTGGACAAGGAGGCAAAGATATATGGAAAGTAAACCGTGCTAAAAAAGGTGATGAATGGGGAACTCCTGAGAATATGGGCCCACAGATCAATACTCCCGGAGACGAAGAGTTTCCTTATGTTCATGCTGACGGAACACTTTATTTTTCATCCAATGGTCAGGTTGGTATGGGTGGCCTGGATATTTTCAAGGCTACTCAGAAGCCTGATGGCAGTTGGAATATCGAAAACATGGGTTATCCCATTAATTCAAACGCCGACGATTTTGCGATTGTTTTTCAAAACGAAACGGAAAAAGGTCTTTTCTCGTCGAACCGCACTACTAAAGGTGACGACGATATCTACGCATTTACCTTACCTCCCCTTAAGTTTAATGTGGTAGGTGTAGTGAAAGATGAAAAAACTGATCAGGTTCTTGCTGATGCCACCGTGAAATCGATTAGCAGCGACGGTATTACCATCGATAACAGAACGGATAAAAACGGAGCTTACCATTTTGCACTCAAACCCAATACAGACTATATTTTTATCGCTTCGCACGAAGGTTACCTGAATGGCAAGGAACGCGAAACCACCAAAGGGCTCGACCATAGCCGCGATTTCAAAACAACAATTCTGTTAGCTTCCATTGCTAAGGCTATCGAATTACCGAATATTTTTTACGATTTTAACAAATGGGACCTGCGACCTGAATCCATGGTTGCGCTTGACAAGTTAGTAGAGACACTCAACGACAACCCCACTATTACCATTGAATTGATGTCTCACACGGACTCCCGGGGGAACGATGCTGATAATATGACACTTTCTCAGAAACGCGCACAATCTGTTGTCGATTACTTAATTCAAAAAGGTATTGCTTCGGATCGCTTATCAGCAAAAGGTTATGGTAAAACCGAACCTAAAGTGGTTGATAAAAAACTTGCGGATCAATATACATTCCTGAAAGAAGGTTCAAAAGTTGACGATGATCTTATAAAATCATTGACCGATCCGGATTTACAGGAAATTGCCCACCAAATCAATCGTAGAACTGAATTTAAGGTACTTCGTACGGATTATAAACCTAAAAAGAAATAAAGGGGGAAAAGATAAATCATTTTCTTAATTTTGCCTGCCTAAAATTTCTTGCATGAGCGATGATTCAAGATACACGCAACGTGGAGTTTCGGCTTCCAAAGAAGATGTGCATAATGCTATTAAAAACATCGATAAAGGAATATTTCCCAAAGCGTTTTGTAAAATCATACCTGATATATTAGCAAACGATCCTGAATATTGCAATATCATGCATGCGGATGGCGCTGGTACGAAGTCGTCATTAGCCTACATGTATTGGAAAGAAACCGGGGATTTAAATGTTTGGAAAGGCATAGCACAAGATGCGCTGGTAATGAATATTGACGATTTATTGTGTGTCGGCGCTGTCGATAATATTCTGGTATCTTCCACCATTGGTCGTAACAAGCGATTAATACCAGGTAATGTAATTGAAGCCATTATCAATGGAACCGAAGAATTACTCGAAGAATTGCGCTCATTCGGTGTGCAAATCTACTCCACCGGCGGCGAAACTGCCGATGTAGGAGATCTGATACGTACCATTATTGTTGATTCTACAGTAACCTGCCGCATGAAACGAAGTGATGTAATTTCGAACGATCATATCATTGCCGGTGATGTAATTGTAGGTCTGGCATCTTCAGGTAAAGCCACCTATGAAAAGGAATATAATGGTGGTATGGGCAGCAATGGTCTTACTTCCGCACGACATGATGTATTTAACAAGTATCTGGTAGCAAAATATCCTGAAAGTTATGACAATACCATTTCGTCCGAATTGGTTTATTCAGGAAATTATAGATTAACCGATGCAATCGAAGGTCTTGGTATGAATGCAGGGAAACTGGTATTATCACCCACACGAACATACACACCCATCATAAAAAAAATACTGGAAACCTACCGGTCTCAAATTAACGGCATGGTTCATTGTTCAGGGGGGGCTCAAACCAAGGTGCTTAACTTTGTGGAACAGTTGCATGTAATCAAGGATAATATGTTTCCCGTGCCTCCATTGTTCCGGATTATTCAGGAACAATCAGGAACAACGTGGCAGGAGATGTACAAAGTTTTTAATATGGGTCACCGGTTCGAAATTTATACCAACGCTGATGCCGCTGATAAAATAATCGATATTGCACAATCATTTAACGTAGAAGCCCGCATCGTTGGGCGTTGCGAAAAATCTGAAAAAAATAGGCTTACCATCAAAAGCGAATTCGGAGAATTTGACTATTAATTTTCCTTATACCCCACAAAATCATCCAATATAGGACAATGGTAGTCTTCAAATGTTTTTGTGTTACGATAAAGCGAATAAAAATCTTTTAGATAATTATCCGCCACAAATTTAATTTTATTGTCAGGATCGTATTGATTTCCTTTACCTAAGAGATATTTATCATATTCACAATTATGCAACATGTATACTGCAGTTGCTTTTTGTTCCTTGTTAGTGGCTGTTTCCAATGCTTTTTGGTAATACTGCCAGGCAATATTACAATGATAATAATTGCCATGATGTATTCGTTTTTTATTGTCATGCATAGGACCGAAAGTGTAATCCAATTCACTCCCATAATCATCTCCATAATCTTCTTCATTCATTGTTTTTCCGTAGCTCACCATCATCCACGAGTTACCCCAGTACGAGCAATTATAATAGGCGTTACCTAATTTTAAGTATAAGTCGGCTGGATTTTTAGGTTTTGTCAGTTCTTCTTTTTTAAGTTCGATCAGTTCTTTTATAAATCGTGTTTTTGTAAACTTGTATGCGGGGATTTGTTTACTATTCCAACTCCAGGCTACCGGTACAAAAGGATTTTTTCGCAGGTAATAATGAAATTCATAATTTTTTGCCCAAAATGAATCTTGTACCGCTGAAAAGGAGGTGAAGGCCATCTCTAAGTCATTATTTCTGAATGCTATGGTTCCCTTTAAATCGTTATACATATCAATGGTTCCCAAAGTCTTCGAACATATATATTGCTCAAATGGTGTTTTCCTTTTTTTAGCAATTAGGGTCAATAAATGATCTATATCAGCTGTGGTCGCATATCTGTCGAAATATGCAATATACCAGTAATACCAATAATTGTCTAAAGATTCATATTCGTTGAATTGCGATGAATTGGTTTCGGAACGTAAAAAAAGTAAACCCGCGGTGGCAAAATCCTTATTTTTCTCGTATTCTGCGCTGATGATCCGAAGTAAGGAATATAAATTTTTATTGGCAATAGGTTGTCTTTTAGCTGATTTTTCCAATCGCTGAATACAATTCAATAGCTTATTTTTTACACCTTCACTTTTTACATCTCCTGTTTTTAATTCAATCAATGCATCATCAATCATTTTTTGCATTACAATGGAAGAATTTGCGGTTTTGGAAATTGACCTTAGATATTCTTTCCCCGCACTAATATTATCGTTTATAAAAGACAGATGGGCCAATGATATGGTGATAAAATCCCGTAATTCACCTTTTGTATGTATCTGATAACCTTGTAGAAAGTTTACAAATTTAGCGAGATAAGCAATATCTGTCTTGTAATTTTTTTTACGTAATTTACCACCGTCCCATTCTTCCCCCTGAGGTTTATAACTTACGGATGGTCCGTATTGGGTGAATGCGGGTGTAAAAATCCAATCCTCAATTTTATTTATTTCCCGCATAACCAGGGCTGGTAAGTATTTGTTTTCCGGAGCCAAACCCTCAATTTTCTCTAGCTCGCTAAGAACAGGTCCGGGATTACGAAACAATGCCATAGCTTTAATTACTGCTTTTTCATAAGGACTTTTGGCTAACAGCAAGGTCTGTTCAAGCATTGTAGGAGTGGCATTGAAACATTGTAAGGCAATAAATTTTTTCTCATCCGTTTGATCAAAAACGAGACTATACAAGTAATTAGCTTTTAATGTTTCACCTTTGTTGTCAAGCGCCAGGGCCTTAAATAGAAGTGCCCATGAATCTATAATGGAATTTGAACTTTTATTTTCAAAAAAACGATTGTATATTTTTAAAGCTTCATCATACAAATGGGTTTGACAATTAAACCTTAACATTAGAAAGGCATATCTTTTTTGGAGAAATTCATCTTTAATTTGCTTTAATGACCGAAAGTCCTTATAATCGATCGTGGCTTTTCCCTTAAATACATATTCCGAATAATTTCTCCAGGGTTTGGGATTGTCCCATGCTTCCCACTTCCAAGACGATTCGGAATTGGTATACTCTATCTTTTTGGCAAAAATCAAATACGCCAGTAAATCTATGTTCTTTTTTAACAGTAGCTTTTGTATGAAGGTATTCCCGGAAAAAGTTTCTGCCAGACTTTGGTTTTGCCTTGCCAATTCTAAGAGTTCAGGATTCGTTTGATAAAGAATTATATCAATATCGCTTACGGAAACATCGAGTCCTATTTTTTTTTGCCATTCGGCACAGTTTATGGCCTTATCAAACCCTTGAGGATCCGGATCTGTATTATTATATAAGGAAGCTGAATAGTAGAATGGTCTGAAAACTGACATTTTACTCATTTCTGCTCTGAATAAGGCAAGACGGTACGTTTCAGCACTTTCACCCCAGCCACATGCAAATAGGTTTTGCACATTAATGATGCAACAGATCGCTATAATTTTTAAGATTTTTAATTCCATATTGTTTAACATAAGTAGTATCCCATGAAAAAAAAGTTATGCGGGTATGGTCATCTGTTTGAATATGTCTTTTTAATAATTTGATCATCTTTTCCAGCTCTGTTGGTGAAACCTGTTCTATCCGTGTTTCATCCCCATAACGAAAATATTTATTCCCTAACACCATATCTTTTTTTAACCTATACCTGTTTTCTGTAACAGGGGCATAATTGACAGTGTCATTTTTATAATCTTCCGGATTGACATTATTGATTAAACCGTTAAAGTTACCATTGCGAAACATAACGGCCCAGTTGAAAACCGGCAAAGAAACGTCCAGCTTCAAAGGATAGATTTCTTTGGTCATGTATTTGGAAAGTGTACTTACCGAGCTGATGGAGTTTTCTATATCATAATTCGTTGGGCTTTCCATACTGTAACACATGAGCAGGCAACGGTCGGCCTCTGGTACCCCTGCTGTTTTTCGCTGTTTATATTGCCAGAGTCGTAATGTTGCAGTGAGACTGTAAGGTGAGAATTGCTTTTTGATTTGTTTTAAAAAATAGAAATAGTTATCGCGGGTATTGAGCGTCCAGTCACAATCGATCAGTACCTCATTTATTCTGAGGTCGATTATGTTGCGGGCTATCTTAGTAATGGAATCGCTGTTTAATTTCTTTGTGTGGGGATGATCAGTAATTTTATCCACATAGTTGCTGATAAAACTTTCCTTATAGTAGTCTATAATCCCGGATGTTCTCTTGTAAATCCTGATGGCTAATGAATCTAACTGGGTCTTACTACATTTTTCCATTACGGTGTTGGTAATGAAAATACTGGGGGTCATGGAAATATTTTGGTTTAAGCTCCAGAAATTTCCGACGGTAGCAACTGGCAGAGCTTCATGTTCAAAAGGATTCCAATCTACATCGAAAAATCGTATATACAAATGGTTGACACCGAGGTCAGACATAAGACTATCCTCTTTTGTGTTCAAATCAAATGTTGTTTTCCAATAGCAAAAAGAAAGGCCGGTTTGATTGTATTTGGTTTTGCATCCGGCAATAATGATTAAACAAAAACCAATTACAAAGCAGGGTTTTCTAACAAAAAACGAGGATAGTTTTTTTAGCATACGGTATTATCTTATCAGGTTTGGAACTGCAATGGAAATTTGAACTGTCAGTTGTTCAAAGTTATTAAGTTAGTTGGTATTCGCAAAAGAATAATAAAAATAAAAGTGATATTTGAAACCTATTTCAACAGATTGGAGCTTCGTACATCCGGTGCAAATGGTTGACTTCAATTTGTTTTTTATTCGTTTGGAGTTTGTTTGGAAAGTAATTACTTTAGCAATCCAAACTATTTGTAATTGATTTGTCGGGGTTTAAAACAATCTACCTGAAATAATGAATTATTTTAAAAGAACGATATTACTAACCATTGAATTGTGTCTATTCCTATTACCAGCGAAGCCACAAAATATTGATACCAGTGGGGTTTGCCGGCTTTCAAAAGGGACAGATGCGGTATTTCTGAACAAAGAAATCAAATTAAAGATAATCATAGACAATGATGTTCCAGTCCTTGAGGAAGCAAATCATGAGGAAGTTCTTTTCCTAAAGAACAATTCTTCCTATTCATCGGGTAAATCCATATATTATACTGAACAATTCGAGAAAATAACTGAATTAAGGGCCAAAACAATTGTTTTTGAGGGCACGAAAAGAAAAAGTTATAATGTTAACAAAATAGAGGATAAAGACATTTTAATGAGAGGTGTATTTTATCATGATGAAAAATCTAAAAATTTTGAATATCCAAATATTCAAGCTTTTTCAGTGGGAGTAGTTGATTTTAAAAGAATAATAACAGAACCCAGATTAATAAATAAATTTTATTTTTCGCAAAGAATACCTGTGTTACATTCAAGATACACAGTGAGTTTTCCTAAAGGAGTAAAACTTAAATGGAAGGTATTTAATAGTGATGAGGTTAATTTTCAAAAAGAGGAAACCGATAATGAAATAACTTATACATGGAGTATAAACAATTTAAAACAATTAACGGGTGAAAATGAAGATGAACCAGAGAGAGATTTTTTCGTTCCTCATATTGCGGTCTACATTGAGGAGTTTGTAAACTCCAAGAATGAAATTATAAAAAATTTATCAAGTACTGATGACCTTTACAACTGGTATGCCACACTGTTAAATAAAAGAGAGAATAAGAATAATGATGATTTAAAAAAGCAAACACTACATTTAATTGAAAACTGTACAAATGATTTTGATAAGGCTAAGGTAATATTTGAATGGGTTCAGAAAAATATTAATTATATCGCCTTTGAAGAAGGTTGGAAAGGATTCATACCGGATTGTGCGCCAAATGTATTTAACAAACGTTATGCCGATTGCAAAGGTATGGCTAATATATTGGTCGAAATGTTAAGGATTGCTGGCTTACAAGCTTATCACACATGGATTGGCAGCAGAAGGTTACCCTATACCTATAATGAATTACCTACACCACTTTGCGATGACCACATGATAGCAACCCTCGAGTTGAACGGAAAATTTTATTTTTTAGATGCAACAAGTGATTATGTTCCATTTCTACTTCCCAGCTATTATATCCAAGGAAAAGAGGCTCTTATTGGCATCAATGAAAAAGAATATAAAATTATCAAGGTACCTGCAGTTGCATCTGATTTAAATTATTTAAAGGATTCAACAATTATTGAGATTAAAGATGGTCAATTAAAGGGGAAGGCGTTTGTAACTATTTCAGGGCTAAGTAAGACTCTATTTGCCTCTCGTGCTTTAAATGAACCCGAAAAGGATTATTATAAACTTTTTACCATCCAATTAAATAAAGGGAATAATAAAATTTTTGTAGATTCATTAAAATACAATAATTTATTCGAACCAAATAAAGTTTCTACCGCTTCTTACAACTTTATCCTAAAGGATTATATAAGAACGGTTTCAAACATTATTTACATCAATCTGAATTTAAGTAAAAATTTGCAAAATAGCTTGATTGACACAACTAAAAGAATTTTAGACAAGGTGTTTAAATGCAAATATTATAATATAAACACTACAATGCTATTGATTCCTTCCGGATATAAAATTGCTCATCTTCCTGGTAATACTTCCTTTCAGGATAATGATTTTGGCTTTAAAATTAATTATTATGTGGAAGGTAATAAAGTTAGCTATTCAAAAGAAATTTATATCAATACCCTATCATTATCAAAATTACTGTTTAGTGAATGGAATAAAATGATAAGCAGATTATTGAATGCTTATCAGGAAAATTTAGTTTTACAAAAAGTTAATTAAAATGAAAAAAATAATTGCAATTTTCTTTGGCGCTTTTTTTTGCCTTAGCATACCCGCGCAAATTGAGACATTACATTTAGACAATAGCCCTAAAATAGCTGAGCTTACTGATGCGGAAAAAAAGGAGGTCGCAATAGTGCTTATTGATCATCGTATCATTGAATATTCTTTTCCAACGCAAGGAGAGAGAGCTATGTTCACAACGGTTTATAAACGTGTTCATGTAAATAATGATAAAGGGCTGGAAGAGTTTAATAAAGTGGCAATACCAATGAGAGAAGGCTCAAAATTGGTATCAATAATAGCAAGAGCAATATCGAAAGATAATAAAATAACTTTATTGGATCAGGATAATATTAAAGAAGTCAAAAACCTCAGTAATTTAGGCAGCTATAAGATTTTTGCAATAGAAGGACTTGAAATTGGCGGTGAAATCGAATATTTATATACCGTTAAATCTCCTGTTTTATATTCCAACAATGAAGTATTCCAGACAAACGTGAAAGTTAAAAAGGCTGTTTTTAAAATATTTTTTCCCGAAAAAATAATTGTTGAGACACGTTCATATAATGGATTCACAGATCTTAAGTTTTCAAAAAATTCATATAACACTTTATCTATGTTATCAGGTGAGGTGGTTGATATTGCAGCCCATAATAAAAGCGAATATGAAACGTATGAAGCTAATTTAATGAAAGTCGAGTATGTTATTAAACGAGTCAAGAATCAATTTGGTAGTTTAGAGGATGCTTACTGTTGGCGTAATGTAGTCAAGAGTCAAAATAATTATATTTTTAATGTGAAAGGAGACTCAAAGGTAGCCAGTCTATTACGCGATTTAAAAGTAACTGACTTACCTAATGCTAATCAGCAAATCATGGCAATTGAAAAATTTGTAAAGAATAATATTAAATATAAAAGGAGCAATTCACCAGAATTATCGGACATTAAAAAAATTATTAAGAATAAATATGCAAACGAATTAGGATTGACCAGACTCTATGCGAAATGTTTTACTTTGTCAAACATAAAGTTTCGTTTAATGACCACATCTAATCGATATTATGACCTTTTTGATAAAGAATTTGCAAGTAATGGATCTCAAACGCATTATGTTTATTATTTTCCAGGGATTGATCAATATATTTCGCCAATTTCATTTGAATACAGGCTAGGAATGGCTCCATATATATATGAATCGAATGATGGATTATTGATTGATACTAAAGACTTTTCTGATGTTTCATTTCATAAAATAAAAACTGCCGATACTTCAATGAATTATATCAATAGACTCATTAATATTGAGTTTCCAAATATTCAGGATCATGTTATTGTGAATGGGGTGACTTCTTTTAATGGACATCGTGCAATAAGATTGCGGGGTAATTTATTTTTTAATACCGATAAGGAAAATGATGAACTTATTAAGACGCTTGCTTCTTCTGAGGATCCCGATGCTGAAATTCTTGAAACACAATTTACGAATAAGGACCTTGATGAATCCTTTACAAAAAATGATCTTGTTTTTAGTTATAAAAAGAAATCTAAATCAATAATTGAAAAAGCAAATGAAAATATATTATTTAATATAGGTAAAGTAATAGGAAAACAAACTGAGTTATATCAAGATACGTTAAGGACTGTGCCTATAGATATGGCAAATCCAATTCAATACAATTATACTATAAAGTTTACTGTACCTGAAGGATATACTGTTAAAAATCCGGAAGATCTTAAGATCAATCAGGTTTTAGTTGAAGGAGATAAATCGACAGCCCATTTTTGTTCTAATTATATGATCAACAATAAAGATATTCTAGTTACTATTTCAGAATGCTATATAAAATCGCATTATGAAATTTCAACTTACCAGGAATTTAGGAAAGTTATCAATGCTGCTTCTGATTTTGGAAAAATAGTACTGGTTTTGGAAAAAAAACAAAATACCTCAACTAACAATTAATAATTTTCTTTTAAACGGCTATTCCATATCTTTGTTATGTCATTTAAAAGACAACATGGAATCGATTATTGAAAAAGACTATGTTATATGCGGCTCATGCAACTTAAAATTTGAACGAGGCATAAAATATAAGCATTGTTCGAATTGTGTTGTCTGTACCGGTTGTGAAATATATTATTGTCCCCGTTGCGACAATAGAATCGTTATTACTCCTGTTCAGGTTATCAATTAAAATTCAAGGCAAAAGATGAATTTCAATTAATACAATCGTTTTGCCTGAAGCGGGGATTTCAAATTAATCCAAAACACATGAATTGGTTCATCTTTATCGCCAGTGCCATTTTTATTCACATCTTGCCGGGCAAAAATGTACATAATATCATTTTGGGAATCATATTTTGAACGTTCCACAGAATAGACTATTTCAATTATTTTGGGGATTCTGAATTTATAAAGCTTGATAAAACTTCTCTCAAATTAGATATTGATGATGAATGGCCTTTGTACAATACATTATCTATTTTCCATCCATGTTCTCTTACTAAAACTACTTCATCCACCCATAGCGCATTTTTATATTTTGGGTTCTTCTCCTGGTAGATAAACCCAACCAAAACAATGGCTTTGTCCGGCTCAAGTTTTATGTCACCGATTTTATAGGAGGTATAACCATCGTACAAACTGGTGAAAATGTCGCCTTCAATCATGTCAGGTTTGTCAGTGGGGTATGCGCTTGTGACTATTTTTTGTGCTTCTTTCTTTTCTTTGCTGATTGCCGCATCAATTTCGCTTACTAAATCGGCGGTTAAAAGAGTTGTATCGCATGTTCTGAAATCACCTTTGTAGTTTTTGTAGAACGCGTTTGCAACTTTTCTTATTTCTTGCTTTGGGCTGAGGGAGCAACTGCAAAAAATCAATAACAGCAGGTTTATGCTTGTGATAGTTAAAAGGGTAAGGCTTCTCATCGGTAAAACTTGAAGTGTTGGTTAAACTTATTTATCATCACCTAGTTATTGGTATCGTGGTTAAGCATTCGCAATCAAACTTAAACATTTTTGCCGATAGATCAAAGAAACCATTGGTTTAATTACCAGAAGGAAACTGTGAAACAAAGTTATATTTTAGGTGGCGAACTTCATTTGGCATCTTATTTTCGATCGTTAACCTCAATTTGTTTCATATCCGTATTGGCATTTACTACCGGCACATACATCAGCGAAATTTGTGCGGGGTTTACTAAATATTTTCCGGTAAAGCGAGGTAGCAATTGAATGACAAATACGTATTTCCCGGGTTTCATATTTTCACAGAATATAACGGTGCGCTCCTTAAAATATTCGCGGTGGGTTTCAACCCTGTTGCATAATTGATTTTTATCGGCATAGCTGCATGCGCCTGGTATAGGAACTTCAATCATTACATGTTCGAGGTCTGATTCTTTTGTAAGGTCTACTTCTACGTTTAGCGCCACTAGCTTACCCGCTTCCAATACATCATTATCAAAGTATGTTTTGATTTTAAAACCTTCCACACCTGTTTTTGCTTTTGTAACCCGTTCTTTAACATACTGCATGTAATATAATGGTAAGCCAGCCTCTTTATGCAGATTCAATTCTTCTGACGGTTGTAATTCGATATGATAAGGGAATTGGGTTATTTTGCTATTTACTTTACCGCTAGCAATTACCGTTGCAGTGTGTTTTTTTGAAAATCCTTCAGCGAGAAGGTCAGGTAGAACGCTCATCAGAATATTAGAAGACTGGTAAGTATTCCACCCGCCTTGTTTACGTAATGAGAGAAAATACATTTGCATGGGTACAAGTAAGTCTTTTAACAGTGAATCATTCTTCAATATACGGTATGCAATAACATTAGTGACCAAATTATCGTTATACCAATAATTGGAATGTTTATTGTCTGCGAAATATACGTCACCCATCATTCCTTCTTTCTTATATTTCAACAAAGAATTCCGCTCATATGGCATCTTAGTCATTTGTCTGATTTCAAGTAGCTGCAATTTTTCTTTCAAATAAGAATACCGGTAGCTGTATTTTAAGTTTCTATCTTCTTCATTTTCCCGTGCCTGAATCATCGAATCCAGTAAATGTATACTTTTATGATAATCAAGTTTTGCGTTCCATCCAGCTAAGGCATATAATAAATCGATATCTGACAAAGCATATTCTTTAAGAAAATTAAACTTGTATTCTGCTTTTCGGGCTATATTTTCTATGTTCAGATCAACCTGGTATCCGGCATTTTTTGCACACTTTAATGCATTAAGAATATGTGCCGACATCCAATAGGAGGTATTTGAAGAAACATCCCACCATGACCAAAGAAATTCCTTATTTTGATTTTTAAGCAACCGCTCAATAATTTTGTTTACATCCCTGTCACCCTTAAAAGGTTTGCCTTCATAGGTCATTAATGTTTTTTGATTTATCAGACCTATCAGTTTTGAGGCCAGTTGTTCGTTGCATAAATATTTGTAATTTATCAGATAGTATACTTCTTGTCCATAAATATCAATCTGGTTGTCCAGGATTTCCAAGGTTACCGTTTCGGAACTTGATGCCTTTACATGCTTATCGTCACCATTTTTTAATATGGACAATGTCCCATCGGCTCTTATTATTCCCTGTTCCACCACGGGAACAGTACGCTCCTCACCATCTTTATAGCCATCGTCACGGGTAAATACATAGCGGGTTGTTATGGAATCGATAGTAGAAACATTAACCGGTAGCTTGTCTGTGTGAAAATTTGTAAATTGAATGTTCTTTTCAAAATCAGTTTGGGCGCCAGTCCATTTTACTTTACCCACGATGTTGCTGTCATTGGTATAATTTAATATTTTTCCTAAGAAGAATGCCGAATCGCCTCGTGTAAGAAATTGGGGAACATTTAATTCTGTCATGAGGGGTTTATACGATTTAATGCTTTTATGCAAAGTGCCTGTTTGTGCATATTTGTTCATGGCATATACCACAACATTCCACCGGGTAATATCGTCAGGAAAAGTTATGCTGAATTTTGATTTACCCTTCTTATCGGTATACAAGCGGGGTTCCCAAAAGCCTACATCCGAAAAGTGTGAACGAATGCTATTCAGTGTCATGAGTTCCTGGTAGAGTTTTTGTTCCGCTTCGTGGATACTTTTTTCATCTGGTATCTTTTCTTTGTCAGGCTTATCTTCAGGAGTTTCTTTACTATCTCTGCCGCTCACAGAGCTCACAGAGCCTGTACAATCTCTTTTTTTAATTGTTCCATACCCCACAACCACAACTTCTTCAAGTTTCATTATGTCAGGTACCAACGTCACGGATATCTCCGAACCTACCGTAACTTCAATTTCCTGGGTTAAATATCCAATAAAACTAATCACAAGAGTAGCGCTAGGACCATCAATTCCCAGCGAAAAGCGACCGTCTATATCAGTTATGGCTCCGATTGTGGTGCCTTTAACAAGGATAGTGGCGCCTATAAGCGGAGCATTAGAGTCATCATATATAGTTCCCTTTATATTCGAGAAGCTTGTATTGGAGTAATAAGCATATGTGCTTGAAGAACTTGTAGGAGGCTGATTTTCAAAAGAGGATTTATAACAATTGTTTGTTTTCCAGGCATGTGTGGCTGTCCAAAGTTGGGAAAGAGAATCGGCGGGGTGCAACCTGGAATGATTCAGATCTACCAAAACATTGATATGGGGTTTTAGATTGATGCTGTCCATTTTTAAATAGTTGCCGTTATTATACAGCACAATTGCATTGTTGCAACCCATTGGCATGCTATAAAAATCCGAATGATAACTATTGCTGTTGTCGTGGCAGGGGTCGAATATCTTTTTCGTGGTGACATCTTCAAATAAAAGTGCGGCAATACCTGAAGCTTCTGTTTCATAAGGAAGGAGAATTTTAAGCCTCGACCAACCATAAACGATGTCAAAAGCTCCTGCGTGCCATTTGGGAAGTGGATTTTCTTTTGTCTCAAAAAAGTGTTGCTTCGTCATTACTTTGTCATTGATATGATCCATGGGATTCAAAGAAGCATCGTACAAATAATTTGGTAGTAAATTTGAAGCATTCAGTTTATAAACGATATTGTCTTCAAAGGCATAGCTGAACCCTCCGGTATGCTGGTAAGTAGTTTTTAAATTAGAATCTTCAATAAAGGTTTTTTTACCAGGTTTTATCGGACCTGCTATTACATCTCTTTTATAACTATAGTTTTGTCTAAGTAATGGGGTGAATTGATCTGCCGATTCCAAATAAACGTTACCCCAAATGTTTGTAAATGCTGCAACATAATTAAGATGTCTTTTTATTTCCGTTTGGGTAAATTTTTTTCCCAGTTTATAGATTTTAACCCCTGTAGGCAAATGATCCAAATCGATGCTGAGAATGGTTTTTTTGCCGGCTTTGAAAGAGATAGAGTCTAAAACAATGACCCTATCGAAAAGACGTAAAGTGATTTCTTTTTTGCCAACTGGAGAAACATAGAAAGCGTATTCTGAAGGACAGTTGACCCATGAATAATAGACAGGATGACGGTTTACCTCTATAACGTATACCTGGTTTGCCATACCATTTTGCATCACGTAAGGAGCAAATTGGGTGCTATCCGGTATATCAACCGTGTATATAAAAGGTTTTGCGTAAGGATAAGTGAACTGGAAATATTTCATGGTATCCAGGCCCACAGGTTTTTTCCATTTTTGGTATTCCAGGTTTAATGTGGCCGAACGTTTGTTAATATCTCTTTTCGTGTAGGATGCTTTTTTAGGACGTGGATCGGAAATGTCGCCGTAATAGGGCAAATCCGGAAGATAGTAGTTGAGTTTACCTGTCACAGCCAATGCGGTTAAGTCGACATCGCGCATTGGTTCTCCTAATTGATTGCGAACAAGGATTGTGGTTTCCACTTTTTGTCCCGGATAAACCCGCTCAGGAATTTCCATGGATACATTTAAGAAGTCCTCCTGAAAATCATATTCCCTTCGTTGAATGTGTTCTTCTCCGCCAAATGAATAAAGAAGTTCGACATAAAAAGTTTGTGTTCGATCGGTTATTGGCGATTTATAATCCAATTCCTTACCGAATCCTTTCTTCAGTAGACTACTTCCCTGATAAATATACCAGGATGTTTCGAGTTTTTGCGGATTTTGTAGCCGGATGTTGAAGCTATCTTTTTGTATGCCACCTATCAGTTCTAATCCTGGATTTAAGTTAGACATGGTAAATTGCTTAAAAACCCATTCATTTTCAAGATCAATAGTAGTGGTAGCAGGATTTAATTTCTCTTTATAAGGTAACCGGATTTCCTTTCCCTTCAATTCGCCATTGTGTCGTAATTTTATGGGTACATCTTTCATAGGTATGCTATTATTCAGGAGATCAAAGCAAATACTGTCATTTGAAAATCTGCTTGTTAATTCGTATTGAGAATAGTAATGAGTGGCTGTTACGCTTCCTTCCATTCGCTCATTCTGACTGTTCAGTACGGTAACCACAACCTCGTAAGTGGTATTTGTTTTTTGAAACAAGCTGGAAGGAATTTCGAAAAGTGTAGGTTTACTAGGGTTGAGGTCTATTTGTGTAAATTGGAGCGTATCCGGAAGTATAACCAGAGGTTGAAAGGTTTCCTGAATTGTTTGTGTTTTTATCAGAATGCTGGCTCTGGCATCTTTAAGCATCAATCCGTTCACATCTGTCGCGGTGATTGTTAATTCATTTTTTTCAGGATAGAATTGCTTTCCATTCGATAGTTGAACTTCCAGTTTATTCCCGAATAATTCATAATCTTCATACTTAAATGAGCAATTGGCTACAATGCGTCCGTTTTTTTCGCGTAATTGTAAATTGTAACCTTTATCCAACGTAAGTTTCAACGAATCGTGCAGCTGAAATTCGCCGGCATAACTTCCTGGCCGGTGAGGTGTGATCATTCCTATTTTGATATTTTTTTGGTAATCAGTAAGCCAGATTTCCAGGTCTTTACGTAAGGGTGATTTAAGTGCCGATAGGGCATAAGATTTAAAACGAATGCGATCATTTGGTTTGTACTTATTTTTATCCGTGATCATATAACTGTAAAAGGGAGGGACATTGTCATTTTTGTAATCACCGTACCACGTTGGGATCTCATGCTTCTGAATGTTAAAAACAGACCTAAAACCATTCATTTCAACGGTTGCTATTTGGTTTTGACTATTGATCCAGTCATTTTCCAACCGGTATGTTTTGCTCTCACCATCTATTCTCAACCTTTTCCACTTGAGTTTTACTTTTGCGTCTTCTCTAACGTTGCCGTTCAAATCCAAAACCTGAATAGCCAGGGCATCGTATTCTTTTAACAAAAACACCTGGTACGGAAATACGCACGTGTATTCGCAATGCAATTTATTTCCCGCAATACTGACTAAAATAAAATGGCCTTTTGACGGACGTTTCGTCCAGCCATTTTGCACATCAAAAGTGTCTACCAAAGTATGGAGTAGCTTTTTTACGATGGTATCGGGTGTTGAAACAGTAAGCAGTTTTTGTGCTTCTTTATTGCTGATTTCAAATACAAATCCCTTTCTGGGAGCATTATTCCATTTTATTTCCTGGGCAAATGAAAATAAAGTTGTAAGAAAAAACAGATGGATTGTCAGTAAGGAGCAGAGTGTCGTCTTCATGGCATTTGATTTAGTACAAATATGGTTTTATTAATCCCATTTTTACCATAGATGGCCACGAAATGAATACCCCCTAAAATTTGAAGAGATTTTTTTTGCAGAATAAATTAAAGCAAATCAAAGGGCGTTTATTTATAATCAGTAATTAAGGAATCATAAGGTATCTTAAGCTTATCATGTAAATTTCTAATCATTTTTAAAGTCAATTTTCTTTTGCGATTAAAAATTTCGGAAACTCTACTTTTGTAGCCAATTACTTCAGCTAAGTCATGGTTATCCATGTTCATTTGTTCCATCCGAAACTTAATTGCTTCTATAGGATCAGGAGTTTCAATTGGATAATGTTCATCTTCATATTTTTCAATCAATATTCCTAGTAATTCTGCTTCGTCCCCTTCAGATGAATCTTCCTGTGCATCAAATATAACGTCAAGTCTCTTCAGTGCTTTGTTATATTCTTCTTCTGTTTTTATAACTTTTACTGTCATAATTTTTATATTTTATCTGCGTCAATTGCGTCATATTCAATATGAGTCCCAATAAATCTAATAAATACCCATGCTCTTGCATAATTTATTTTGACAATCAATCGATATTTGTTACCACATATATTAAAAACTACCCTACTACTTTTTAAAATGCTAGCTTTGGGATACTCGGATTTTATATCGTTGGGAGAAGTCCAGACTGCTTTTGATGCTTCTTTATACCAAGTCTTCAATTGTTCTCTTGAATCAGTCTGTTTTTCCCAAAATTCTCTAAGTACCTTTTTAGCGATTACTCTCATTGATTAGTCACATAATTATGACAAAGGTAATAAAAAAGTTACCATTTTGGTAATTCAAAGCTTTTTTATAGCAACACTATGTCAAGTTGCTTAAAATTAATATATTACTTAAAATATAGCAAAGATAAGCTGCCTATTCCACAATTTTCACCACTTTCACCACTTCACTTGTCCCGTTTGCATAATGAATGATGAGCAAATACACACCGGAAGGCAGGTTACCCGTATCAATGTGGTTGATCATATTGCCAGTGTTATGAATTAAAATCTGGCCCTGTAAATTACAAAGTTCAATTTTTTGGATGCTTTCCCCACTTTCGATAAGTAGTTCCGATGTAAACGGATTGGGATATATGGTTGCCTGGCTGATTGCTTCAGTTTGGTTAATTCGTGATGGAATGGACGCAAAGCCGGTCAGTTTTTTATTTGCATAAAGCTTAAAATCGCCAGGTTTTAAAAAAGTAGCATAACCAGTTGATCCTGATACAACAATGCTATCACCAGTGTAAAAATCATACCAACTACCCGCTACAGGAAAATTGATGGTGTATGCTTTGTCTATTACATCGAAATTGCCCACAATTACAACATGGGTTGAGGTGTCGTTCAGGTCAATTTCTTTCACGGACCCGGAAGCACTGATGGTGAAGTTTTTAGTAGAGAATACCGGTTCGTCTTCTTTTAATTTTATAAGGGCTTTATTTACATTATAGAGGTGTCTTCGTCGGGCATCGCTGTAATAATCCCAATGAATAGGTTTTATGCCTGTGCGCCCGCCTGAGTCAATGGTTACATCGTAGCCAAGCTCGCCAAATTGCGATATCATCTTTGGGCCTGGTATGGTAAGAAAGAAAGTATTTGCCATTTCCATCCGCTTGAGAGCAGTTGCTAAATCCTTTACGTTGTAGGTCGCCCAAGAGTTTCCGAAAGTCAGGTTCTTGTACATGAGTCGTTCTTCATCATGACTTTCCATATAACCCATTACATTAGGATTGTTCCATCCGCGGTTTTCATAGGATATCCAGGAGAAATCCCATCCACTGTTGTATCCCATAGTTGCCTGGTTGTAGGCATAGTTCAGATTTCCCCAGAGCATGGCTCCGAAGTTTGCCAACACCGTTTCTTCGCTGTTATCCGCAAAATGCTCAAAAATTACATAAGCATTGGATTTTCGTTTCCAAACCTGTGTAGCCATTCGCTCCAGGTTAAAGATGCGAGCCGAATCATACGTACTTGCAAAATCACTTGGCCCATAAGGTGTATTTGAAAATCCCTTTGTAAAATCGTACCTGAAACCATCAATTTTATACTCGCTCATCCAGAAGGAAGCTACGCTATCCACCAGCTTGCGGGTATAGGGGCTGTCGTGATTGAAGTCATACCCAAACTGAAGACTGGGATTTTGAATATTGGAAACCTGGTTGAACCATGGATTTTGAGCCGTTGGTTTACCATTGGCGAAGTACATGCGCACAAATGGACATTGACCGTACGCATGGTTTAACACCATATCCTGGATAAC
Source organism: uncultured Bacteroidales bacterium (assembly GCA_964478555.1). Taxonomy (GTDB): domain Bacteria; phylum Bacteroidota; class Bacteroidia; order Bacteroidales; family JAAUTT01; genus JAAUTT01. The sequence goes on from CAYZNC010000002.1 coordinate 28,531, forward strand.
TGCTATTCCATTACGATGACATTCGTCGACAAATTTTTTATAATCGTTTTTGGTTCCATATGCTTTGTCAGGTGCAAAGTAAAAAGAAGGATTATAGCCCCAACTGTTATTACCTTCAAATTCGTTAAAGGGCATAAGCTCTATGGCATTAATACCAAGCCTTTTTAAATAGGTAAGTGTGTCAGTTACTGTTTTAATATCACGGTTGGCGGTAAAGTCGCGGATAAGGAGTTCATAAACTACCAGTTTTTCCTTTGGCTGCGGAGTAAACCCGGAAACCTGCCATTGGAAAGGACTTTGTCCCGGTTGTATGACGCCTGCAATTTCAGAGGTTTTCCCCTCCGGATAAGGGATGAGGTTTGGATAAATCTGAGATGAAATGAATTGGTCATTGGCAGGATCAGAAATTTTTTCGCAATAGGGATCTGCAATTCGGAGCGTATCGTCGATCATGTATTGGAAAACATATTCTTTTCCGGGTGTTAATCCATTTATTTTAAGCCAGTACCGGTCGTTGTCCTTTTTCATCATAAAAGAATTGTCGGGTAACCAATTATTAAAATCGCCCAGGAGAAAGATGTGATTTTTGTAAGGGGCAAATAAAACAAATGTGGCCGACTGATTATCCGTATAGGTAATCCCATTCTTCAGTCCTGTTGGAACAGGATCATTTACAACACTTCCGGGGGCCAGGTAATAAACTGAATCGGAGGCCGTATTGGTTCCCTTATAGGCAATTGCTGAAAGCTTATGTTTAAGTGTATCGCCTGCTAATACGGAACTAGTAAGCGTTTGTCCATTGGCGCTGGCAATTCTTAAGTTGTCGAGAAAAAGACTGATGGAGTCATTGTTTGATGCGTTGACGATAATATTCAGTGTTTGATTTTTTCCAATTATATTGAAAAAATTCGGAGGACTAACGAAATTAAGATTGAGCCCTGCTTCATATACATTAACCAGGATATCATTTCCACCTACATCGCGACCGGAAGGTTCTCCTCCAGGTGGGCATGGACAATGAAATACAAATGCCATTTTTAATATTTTTTCTCCCGCAGGTACTCCGTAGAATGCCTTGATACTAGGCGTTATGGCAAGGGAGTAGTGATTGGCATCAATCCTGGTCATTTTGCAGGATGCAGGATTATCCGTCCATGATTGCTCTTTTACGTATTTCCAATCGCTATTTGAAGAGCTTTTATCAGTGATGACTCCGGTATATGCATAGACGTCACCGGTATAGTTTATCAATCCTTTGTTTCCTAGTGTTGCATCAAAAAAAACAGTTACGGGTTGATCTTGTGCGGGTAACAGGGGAGTGGTGGTGATCAGTTGGGCAGATGAGAAACCTGTTATGAACGAAAAAATGATGAAGAAGAAAATACGGATCATAATAATTACAATTTAGTTGAGGTGTAAAATTTTAATGTCCAAGGTTAAAAAGCCTTTAATGTCTGGGGTTGTAGAAACCTGCCAGGTTGCAAAAACCTGACAGGTTAGAAACAATAAACAATAAAACCCCAAAACCACTATTTAACCACAATTTTGACTACCTGTACAAGGCTATTGGCAATAACCTTGCATATGTATAAATCAGGTTTTAAATTTTCCAATGTCCATTGTAAGGTTTTTGTGCCTGCCAGCAGTTGACCCTGATAAACATTGGCTACCAATTGTCCGTTGGTGTTATAAATATTTACCGTTACTGCAGCATCTTTAGTTAAATAAATATTAATGTTTGCAAATTCGCTTGCAGGATTCGGAAATGCAGAAACCGTAAGCAGGTCTGCCGGTCTTGAATTTGCAACCAGCATCGGCTCAATATCGTTTGAATTTGAACTTTTAAGCGTGTAAGCCACGTATTCATTATCGAGCACATAGATTGCATAACCACGTGCAGGAGCCTGTACATATACGCGACCATCCGCCTGGATCTGAATACGTTCACTGGGGTTAAATTCATTTTTAAGCCACAGATTAGCCCAGTTTGCCCATCCCGTTGGGGAAGTACTAATCCAGAGACCTTTTGTCTGGCTGTCATGATTATTTAAAACGATAATGGCCCCGCTCATAGTACCGTTGCCAGCTCTGCGGGCAATATAAACATTAGCAGCATCTACTGAAGGGTAAGGATTCCCAACTTCCGATAGAACGGTTAGGGTGCCACTCATGTAAGTTTTTCGCGCAAAAATCAGCTTTTTAATATCATCTTTTAAAGTGGGCGGAGCTTGGGTGGTATAGCTTGCATCATTGTTATCAATCTGTTTGATGCCATAGAAATGTGGATAAAAAATACATGGACGCCCTCGTGAGTTAAAATATATGCGTAACCCAATGCCCAATCTTTTGTAATCCACTTATCATGCTCTTTTCCGCTATCGTGGTTGTCAACAAATGTTGAAATGTTTGGTGCTGCAACATTGTTTCCCGTATTATCCCTTATCATTCCAGCATGGTTCAGGTTTCGCATATCGAACGAAGTGCCAGTTCCGTTGCACAGCAAATTAATCGCATTAAATTTAAGGGGAAAATCAAATGCAGCAACTGCTGCAGACGGGCTATGGCTTGCATTGTCGTTCACCCAGTTTTTTAGTCTATACTGATAACCTGTCCAGTATTCGCCTACAATATATCTTTGTTGTGTTCCTCCAATTTTAGGAAGTGCGCTGATCCAGTTTGCAAGAAAGTCGACCTGGTAACCTCTTACAAAGTCGAGCCGGAAACCATCGAAGCCAATAGTGTTGACCATCCATTGTCCCCATGCATTTAATTTGGACTGTACATTTGCACTGTAGGTATTAAAATCATTACCAAACCACCTGGTGTTTGGAATAATCGCATCCTGGTAACCTCCATCACCGAGCCAGTCATTTGCATCAGCCGGATGAAAATCGGCATAACCCCACTGGAAATTGGCTTCGCCGGTTCCGGTATGCGTTGGAAAGGCAGATTTAGTTACTGTATGAGCTTCTAACTTAGTGCTTGCGATGTTCGAGCCGTTATACCATATGTTAACCGGATAATACCCATTCGTCTGATCAGCCCATACCCATTGCCATGTTGGACTGGTATTCTCCCGCATTGCAGTAAGTTTAATAATAATGTTGGCTGTTGATATTAACGTTACTTTGTATTCATCTATATCTCCCTGATAGTCGGCATGACCTCTTACTGTTATTCCACTACCAGGATAGTTATTGGTTTGCCCATTTCCATTATTTGGCTCACTTTCCCAGTTTCCAGGGTCGGTTTCTGTTGCTCCTGTCCAGTTTACGTTTAAATTATAGCCTCTTTCGCCAACTACTGCACCCCAGTTGAGGTTATATCCCTTTATCTGGATGTAATAATCGCCTGCTGTGGCGTTTGGAATGGTCCATTGTATATCACTGGTTTGATATGCTACATTTGCTCCGTTATGTGCTTCTCCAAATACATACGCTTTAACGGCAGGGTTACTTTCTTCATTAAGTCCCCATTCGCCATAATTGTGGTTTAAGACGGCATCGGCATATATATCCATTCGTGGAGATTGATGGCATGTATTAATCAAATTGAGCAGTTCAGCTTTACTCCCAAAACGGGTTTCTGTGGAGCCTTTTTGGTTATAAGCACCCAGATCATACAAATCATAAATACCGTAACCCATATCTGCAATTCCCCAGTTTCCTTTGCATGGTGAGGGAATCCAGTAAGCAGCTATGCCGGCAGATTTTAACTCCGGTGTTTTTATCCTGAGCGAATCCCACCAATAGCCATTCAGATTAGTTTGATCAACAGGCAAGTTCCAATAAAAGGCCTGCATCATTACATCATTTTGGGAAAAACATAAAGTTGTTAGCAAAAGCCATATTGCACCTATGGTATAACATTTTTTTGTAGTAGAATTATTGTTCATACATGGTCAATTGAAAAGTTAATTGTTTAGTCACATTAGTTGGAAAGAATTCATTCAGCAAAAACATTCATAACTAGAACTTATTGATATTTAATGATTAAAATTTTTCTGTAAAGCAAAGCATGGCCCTGGATGTTTAAAAAATAATGTGTTAGAAGCACGTAAGACCGAATATTCAGGTTGCTTATAACGATTAATAAGTTGTTGTAGAATAAGTGGCTGTATCTCAGTAGATTTATGGTGCTAGCCGGATACAGCCACTTAAAAAGAATTTAATTTTTCACCATTTTGTATGTGTATGGCGATTTGCTTAAGTTCAAAGTAATAGTATAACTGCCTGCTTCAGAAACTCCAATATTGGTTCCGTTCAGTTCCAGTGTCTTGTCAGCACCATTATCTCCATAGTTTACATCCCATGCTCCGTTTGCGCGGAACTTCCATCCGTCATTAGGAGGCGTTTCTGCAACTAAGTTTAGCGTAACCGTCCATACGTTATTTACAGCGTCGTAGCTCATATTCGTGTCGGTGCCCCATCCTCCGGGGGTGGCATTGCCAATGACTGCCCATTTAGTTACCAGCGTGGTATAGTTTAAATTTTTCAAATCCAAATTAAATTTCATATAGCCGATACCGTCTTTCAGGGTAACATTCTTTCCACCGTTAGCGTTACTGAGTTTTCCTGCATCTGCAGTACCTGTATTGGCTCCGTCGTCACCATAGGTATGGGCATTATCCCAACTATGGTCGGTAGTAAATTTCATTCCATTATTAGAGGTAACATTCACATAGCCTTCGTAGGTGCCCAACATGCTGTCAATAACAGCAAGTGTTGGTGCAGTGTTGGAATTATTCCAGCCTTGAAAATCGCCAACCACCCAAACCAGCTTTGGATAAACGGCCACCAGCAGTGGTGTAATGTTCATGTTAACTGCTATAGAACCTGCCGTGTTTGACAACTGGGTTGTGTTGGTAATATTGGTTAAAGAAACCAGGACCCGTAATTGAAATGCTGCTTTTACATTTCCCTTATATCCTTTGGCAATTAACAGCTTGTTCAAATCGCTGAATAAAATAGAAAGTGAATCAGTATTCGTGACTGAGCCAAGCATGATGGGATTCTTAAAATTATTACCTGCTGTATCCAATTGAACATAGTAGGTCAGTGGTGTTTTGAAACCATAGTCAGCAGATGTCCACTGAATACTCAGCGTGTTATTCTTGTTGGCATCCGTAATTACCATGCTTGTGCCATCCAATGTACTTGTTATGGTGGGAGCCTTAATATTATTGTTATTTACCGATACCTTCGTTTCATCCTTTTTGCAGGAAAAAAGGGTAATCAGGCCAAAGATCATGAGGTATATTAAATTTTGTTTCATTGTATTTAAGATTTAATATTAAAAAAATGTTAATAACCTGGTGTAGGTTTTAAGCTGGGATTTGCGCTCAAATCAGCAGATGGTATCGGGAATACATTAAATTTCGCATCCGCAGAACTACCATTTTGAATTCCACCCTTCCAAGGCCATAAATAACTGCCAGAAGTTAATAAGCCATATCTTACCAAATCGGTTCTTCTGTATCCTTCCCAGTAAAGTTCGCGAGCGCGTTCATCCAGTATAAAACTCAGTGTCATTTGACCTTGGATAATATCAGCAGCAGCTTTGTTGCCATTATAAGCTCTTTCTCTCACAAGGTTAACATAGTTAAGAGCTGTTCCTGCATCGCCACTAGTGCCTCCTCTCAATACTGCTTCAGCATACATCAGATAAACGTCGGCCAAGCGGAAAACCGGACAATCAGTGTCCACGAAGCCTGGATTTGATCCTGCAATACCCGTAGAAGTAATATTTTTAAATTTGGTTACGGCATAGCCATCGTTAAATGATTTAATATTGCCAATATCAAGAGATTGGCCATCGGTGAAAAACATTGCTCTGGTATCGGTGGCTCCGGAAGGATCGGGAAATTTTTGAACGAACGATTTTGTTACACGGGTACCTCCCCAGGGACCATCGAGTCCAAACGATTTGGCACTCATATTACCTCCCACTTGGGCATGAATAACGAAATTCATTCCGCCATAAGTTTGGGTATGAATCCCATCAAAGGCAACCGGGAAAATAATTTCCGGGCTATTGTTATTGTCTGCAAGAAACATATTTTGATAAACGGGATCAAGCTTATACCCTGAGGCTATAACCTGGTTACAGTATGTGATGCTTTCCGTATATTTAGGTTGTCCAATGTAAACTTCGGCATTTAAATACAATTTAGCCAGCAACGTCCATTCGGCAGCCTGGTCTACTCTTGCGTATTCATTGGTTTTAGGTTTAGCCAAATCGCCATCGATAGCCTTTAATTCCGATTCTATATAATTGAATAAGTCGGCTTTAGATATTGGGGGTGGGAAGAATGTACCGACTTTGTCTTTTTCGGTAACAAATGGCACTCCACCGCCAAACATATCCAACGCATGCCAATAGCTGAAAGCTCTTAAAAACCTTGCTTCAGCAAGATATTGCGTAACGTTTGCCTTTAAATCGCTTGAAAGTCCATCCAATTTTGGGGCAACCTCCCTGATATATTCGTTACATATGGATACCTGGTAGTAGATCCTGTTATACATTGCAGTAACAAAGGAATTTGAAGAGGACCAACTGATGGTGTGGTAATCTGGCAAGCCAGGATCGCTCCATGCGATCACAGCTTCATCTGTAGGTAGTTCCTGTGCGCACCAGTATTGACGGATATAATTTGAGAAACCTTCATCGATTCCCTGAATATCCGGTTGACCTGCGGGTCCTTCCTGACCACTTAAGGCTAACCCTGTATATAATTTTGCCAAAGCTTCCTTGTAAGCAGCCGGATCGTTAAATACGGATGCTGAAGTGGTAATCGTAGAATCCAGAGGTACTGTGTTTAAGTCTTTGGTGCATGAAGTTACCATCGCAATAAAAGCGATAACTGCTGCGGGTATTAATATATTATTATGTAGTTTCATAGTTATTTATACTTTATTTATTATTAAATATCTAATCTTAATCCCAGGAGGAATGTTCTGGGTCTTGGATAGAAATTATTATCGATGCCTCCGTCAACCTCAGGATCCAATCCTTTATATTTGGTTATTACGAAAACATTCTGCACTGTTGCAGTAATCCGCAGGGCTAATTTATTGCTGATAAATCTATTGAAATTGTATCCCAGTGATATGTTATCCATGCGGAAGAAAGAAGCATTTTCAACATAGTAATCCGAATAGTACTGAGCATTCATAAATTTCGTATCATTTACTTGCTTAACAATATTTTGTGGATATTGAAGTCCAGCATTCCATAAATTTAAGTAAATACCCTGATTAGATGCCACATTGTTATAAACATAATTGCCAATGCTGGCCCTGCTGGAAAATGAAAAATCCCAGTTTTTATAAGTTACCCTCGATGAGAATCCCATCAGGGCGTCCGGTGCAGGTTTTTTATAGCGATATAAATCGCTGCTGTTGATTACACCATCCCCGTTTTGGTCAACATAAACACCTTCTATTGGGCTACCATCCTGATTATATGCTTGTTTGTAAACATAAAAAGAATTAACAGGATAACCTACACTCATGGTTTGAATAGTAGCACCCACACCTCCTGAAATGCCTCCGACTGGTACTCCTGGATAGGTAGGGTCGTTGGTTAGAAGGAGTTTTGTAATCTTGTTTTTATTAACCCCAATGTTGTATCCCACTTCCCAGTAAAAATCCTTTTTAGCAATGATCTTAGCATTGATTGAAAATTCGAGTCCTTTATTCTCCAGATCACCTACATTGCTTAATACATAATTGGAAAGATTTGTTCCTGCGGCAGTAGGTACAAAGTTGAGTAAATCGGATGTTTTCCTGTCATAATAATCAATTGCACCGGTAATCCTGTCATTAAGGAAGCCATAATCCAAGCCTATGTTGCTGGTTTTGGTAGTTTCCCATTTTATGTTTGCATTGTAAGCACCTGGACGCAGTGTGAAAATATATTCATTACCAAATTGATACATCGCAGTTGTTTGACTGAGTTGATATATAGGTAAATATGGATAATCGCGCAAGAAACTGGTGTTAGGGAAAATGCCGGTTACGCCACTAAGATTTTGTTGTCCCGTTACGCCATATCCAAGACGCAATTTTAAATCGGATACAACCTTACTGGTTGCTAGGAAAGACTCATTTTTAATTTTCCATCCCAGGGCTACCGAAGGGAAAAGTCCTTCGCGATTGCTAGATGAGAACCTCGATGTGTTATCATCACGTAATGTTATGGTCAACAGATATCGGTCCTTTAAGCTGTAGATCAGTCTACCAAAATAGGAAAGCAAGAAATATTCCGTTGGCGTGTTGTAATACGGTGTTATAGCGTAGCTTCCTGATTCATTAGTGGTTGAAGTATTTTTTTTGTCCCAGAAATGTTGCCACTCATAGCCAGCCATAATCTCAATTTTGCTTGAGATCGGGTCCAACTGTTTTGTGTAGTTCAGCATGAAGTCAAGCAGGTTCATCTTGCTTGTTTCATGGTAATGGTTCCAGGATCCTCCACCATGAAGAGGATCGTAGGTGGAAGCCAATGCACTGTCATTATTGTTGTTTCCGTAGCCTTCCTGGTAATCATAAGCTAAGTTCACATTAGCATGTAAATCGGGCAAAAAATGAAGTTTGTAATCTGCCTCCAAATTACCGATGCTTCTATTGGCAACCGATGTATTGGACGTTAAATTCAATAAGGCAACCGGATTCATAGTGGCCAGTTTAATAGGTGCTCCGTCAATACCTTGCCCTGTTTGCATCCATGTGGTATAACCGCCCCATCTGGTATTTCCATTCATAACAGGTTGAGTAGGGTCGAAGTTCACTGCAGCTGTAACAGCTCCGGTATTTCCATAATTGTTATTATTGTGTGTGCCTTTTACATTGATATTGAGTTTTAAATGATCGTCCAACAGGCTGGGGCTAAGATTAATCGATGCCGTACTTCTTTCGAAATTAGTGGTTTTGAGTATACCGTCCTGATTGGTATAACCCAGAGAAACCCGGAAGGGTGTCTTTAATTTTGTTCCTGAGATGGACAAATTATGATCTTGCCCTCCTGCTACACGGTATATCTCATTTTGCCAATTGGTATTTGCATTTCCTAATTTACTTTTTACAGTTGAATCAATACTACTGGTTCCGGGATATTGTTGTTTGATTAAAGCTCTGAATTCATCTCCCGAAAAAACAGGGATCGTTTTTGGTACAGTGTATATGGAAGCCACCACATCATAGGTAACTTTTATATCTTTTGTACCTCTTTTAGTTGTAATTAGAATGACACCATTCGATGCACGCGAACCGTAAATGGCTGTTGCGGAAGCATCTTTTAATACCGTAAAAGACTCTATATCATTAGGATTTATTGAGGCTAATGCATTTGGGCTTCCGCCTATGTTTGTATTGTCAACTGCAACTCCATCAATTACAATTAAAGGATCGTTACTTGCTGCCACAGAGGAACCGCCCCTGATGCGGATAGTAGAACCACTACCCGGAGCACCACTACTGGAAGTAACAACTACGCCGGCAGTTTTACCAACAATTAAATCCTGCGGAGAAGTCATGGCACCTTTGTTAAATTCACTTGCCCCTACCACAGAAACGGAGCCTGTAGCGTCTTCTTTCTTAACAGTACCATATCCAATTACAACAATCTCTTGCAGGTTCTCTACATTGGGTTGTAATTTAACATCTATGGTAGATGCATTTCCCACCTGAATCTCCTGAGTCAGGTAACTCAAAAAAGAGAATACTAAAGTGGAACCTTTTGGTGCCGAAATTTGATAAATTCCATCAACTGAAGAAGTTACTCCCTTGGTTGTACCTTTAATAATGATATTAACACCCGGCAAAGCTTCGTTGGTTGCACCATCAGTTACTTTACCCTGAACCTGAACTTCCTGTGCGTTTATTTGCCAGGATGAAATCACCCAAAGGCACAAAACCAGGATGATTTTAGTCATTTTGTGTAGTTTGTGTAGCTTTTTCATAAAGTTAATTTCTTTTGTTTTTTAGTTAATGCTAATTCAGAAAAGTTGTAAATCTCTTTTTCAGAATTCATCTTCACGTTGAGGTAGGAAAAATATCATTAGAAACGTGTCAAAATTATGAAAAACAATGATTGGTTGTAGGGCTAAAAATCTTTTAACTCAGTATTTTACAAGATTTTTTTTGCAATCGGTTTCGCATACGTTTGCGGAATCGTTTGCGGTAAAAAAAATATGTTGCAAAACATAAAAAATAAATTAATTGTAAGGATTAAAAAAGCCTATATATGAGATAAAATCTGCTGTTGATCAAGTTATTCAGATTGGAAGTCGCTTCCAATCTCTTTTATTTTTAGCGAGGTATAATTAATATTAAGGAAAACAATTAATTATTAAAAAAAGTTCTTGTAACATCAGTTTTTTTGTACTTTTATCTCAAGGATTATCTGCCATAATGAAGTCACATCAGATTACAATCAAAGATATCGCAAAAATTTTGGGAATTTCGGTTTCTACCGTATCCCGTGCCTTGAAAAATCATCCGGATATTAGTGAGACTACAAAAAGCCAGGTGAACGAATTGGCCAAAAAATTGAAGTACGAACCCAATGCGCTTGCCTTAAACCTAAGGAGAAACAAGACCAATACCATTGGAGTGATTATTCCGGAGATTGTTCACCATTTCTTTTCTTCTGTTATTAGTGGAATAGAAGATGTGGCTTATGATCAGGGCTACAACGTAGTGGTTTGTCAAAGCAATGAAAGCTACGAGCGTGAAGTGATCAATGCTCAGGCTTTGCTTTCCAACCGGGTAGATGGAGTGTTAATTTCCGTATCAAAAACAACGTTGGATTTTAATCATTTCCGGAACTTTACAAATCAAGAAATACCTATCGTTTTTTTCGACCGCATATGTCCGGAAATTATGACCGACCGTGTGATAACCAATGATGAAGGCGGGGCATTTCTGGCTACAGAACACCTTATATCTATTGGTTGCAGGAAGATAGCTCATTTTTCAGCTCCTCAAAATCTACTCATAGGACAGGGCAGGTTGGCGGGTTATCTGAGAGCTCTAAAACAATTTCAGATTCCTTACGATCCGAATCTTATTTTATACTGCGATTCCCGCGAAGCAGCCATTGAAAAAACAATCGACTTTATCAAAAGTAATGCTGAGGTGGATGGTATTTTTGCGGTTAACGACTCAACTGCCATTGCGGCCATGCAAATGATTCAAAAAATGGGAAAGAATGTCCCTGATGATATTGCTGTAGTTGGCTTTGGCGACGGCCCCATTACGTTAATTGTTAACCCGCAACTTTCCACAGTGGAGCAAAAGGGCTATGAAATGGGTCTGGAAGCTATAAAGCTACTATTACATAAAATCGAAAATGAAACCGCTGTGGATAGTTTTCAAACCAAGGTGCTCACGCCTTTACTTATTGCCAGGGAATCGACAGACCGTTTGAAAAAAGGTTCCGCAAACGTTTGAAATTTGATTTTCTGATAGTTATATGAAACTTTTTGAATAAAACCTTTCTTTTTCCGGATATTGTTTTTATTTTTGTCGTGTAAATCTCATTTTTTTAGTAATACATCTTCACTTAAAGGCTAGGTTTGTTGAAACCAATAAATTTCAACAAAAATTTCTCATAGCTGGGCATTGTCATTTACCTTTAATATACGGAATGACAGCCATATGCCAGGATTAATCATTGATATCATTAGAAAATATTAAGTTATGGCTCGGCAGAATATGTTTTTGTCGTTACAGTATTAAATATATTACAATAACCATTTAAGCAATTTAAAAAATAATCAATGAGAACGCATCCTAAATTATCCTTTTGGCAAATTTGGAACATGAGTTTCGGCTTTTTCGGCATTCAGTTTGGGTTTGCACTACAAAACGCCAACGTAAGCCGGATTTTCGAAACCCTGGGAGCTAAGGTGGAAAATATCCCTATTTTATGGATTGCAGCACCATTAACAGGTTTGATTGTTCAACCCATTATTGGACATATGAGCGATAAGACCTGGACGAAACTAGGACGACGCCGGCCGTATTTTCTAACTGGTGCAATTCTCGCTTCCATTGCTTTACTCTTTATGCCAAATTCACCCGCTTTATGGATAGCAGCAGGAATGCTTTGGATAATGGATGCGTCCATTAATATTTCTATGGAGCCATTTCGTGCATTTGTTGGCGATATGTTACCTTCCGAACAGCGGACTGCAGGTTTTGCAATGCAGAGTTTTTTTATTGGAATAGGTGCATTTATAGCTTCCTGGCTACCTTATGTTTTTACCAACTGGTTTCATATTGCTAATGTTGCACCTGAAGGCAAAATACCGCTTTCCGTTCAATATTCTTTTTACATCGGAGGTGGCGTTTTTCTTCTTTCAGTTCTTTGGACAATATTTTCTACCAGGGAATATCCTCCGGAGGATTTAGCTGAATTTGAAAAAACCAGAAGAGCTGAAAGAGATGAAAAGTCGGTAAAATCTGAAGATCAAGAAGACATCATAAGCAGGGTATTTTTCAGGAAAGGTCTTATATGGGTATTGACTGGCCTCGTCTTAAGTTTAGCCTTTTATTTTACTTCCCTGGAGAAGGAGTTATATATCCTTTCTGTTGGACTGGTCATCTTCGGTTTGTTACAAGTTTTTGCCGGATATCTTAAGAATATTAATAATAGGAATGGATTGATAGATATTATGTCTGACTTGTACAACATGCCTCAAACTATGAAGCAATTAGCAGTTGTTCAGTTTTTTTCATGGTTTGCCTTGTTTGCAATGTGGATATATACAACTACTGCTGTAACAAGCCATATTTACGGGACTACCGATGCTCACAGCGCCCTTTATAACGAAGGTGCCAATTGGGTTGGAGGTATGTTTGGTTATTATAATCTTTTTGCAGCAGCATTTTCTTTTTTGCTACCGGTTTTGGCGAAATATACAAACCGGAAAACTACGCATGCCATTGCATTAGTGGCAGGGGGAATTGGACTAATATCATTTTACTTTATCAAAGACCCATTTTATCTCATATTTTCAATGATTGGTATTGGACTTGCATGGGCCAGCATACTTGCTATGCCTTATGCAATTCTTACAGGCGCCTTACCCCAAAAGAAGATGGGCGTTTACATGGGCATTTTTAATTTTTTTATTGTAATTCCACAGATTCTGGCCGCAAGTATTCTTGGTTTTTTCACGAAGATACTATTTAGCGGGCATGCAATCTATGCGATTATTCTCGGCGGTGCTTCAATGATAGTAGCTGCAGTAACTGTATTATTTGTAACTGATAAATGAATTATAAAAATGGATATTAAAGCTTGCATATTTGATTTGGATGGAGTGGTTGTGGATACTGCAAAATACCATTTTATTGCTTGGCAGAAAATTGCAAATGAATTTGGCATTGATTTCACCGAAAAAAATAATGAACAATTAAAAGGAGTTTCCCGGATGTGTTCACTCGAACTACTCCTTTCACTGGGAGGAATAACGCTCCATGATAATGAAAAAGAGCAATTGGCCGACAAGAAAAATAAGATTTACCGGGAATACATATTAAAGTTAACACCTGACGAAATTCTTCCTGGCGTATTGGCATTTATTGAGGAATTGAGAAGTAAGGGTATTAAAACAGCTATTGGCTCCGCAAGTAAAAATACCATGACTATTCTTAACCAATTGCAAATAACTCACTTATTTGATGCAATAATGGATGGAGTGAAAGTAACAAAAGCCAAACCCGATCCTGAAATATTCCTTAAATGTGCTGAAGAACTTAACATTCCTCCTGTCAATTGTATCGTGTTTGAAGATGCAGAAGCCGGAACCGAGGCTGCTTTGGCGGCTGGAATGAAATGTGTTGGAATAGGAAGCCAGGAAACTCTTTGGAGAGCTAATATTGTGATCGATGGGTTTAAAGATTTTACATTGGATGAACTGAAAAAAAAGATTAATTGTGCACTTTTTTTCTCATTTGATAAATTAAGACATGATTCAAAGTAAAAGAATCTGCGCTATTAAGAAAATTCATTAATTAAAAATTTTCTGATGAAAGAAGATACTTTATGAACAATTATTATAAAAGCGACGAGTGGTGTATTATTGAGGAGGGTTTTGATCCCAAACGACACAAGGCTTCTGAAAGTATTTTCAGTCTCGGGAACGGTCACATGGGGCAACGTGCTAATTTTGAAGAACGATACACCGGTAAAACGTTGCAAGGTAGTTATTTAGCTGGTATTTATTACCCCGATAAAACCCGTGTTGGCTGGTGGAAAAACGGATATCCTGAGTATTTTGCCAAAGTTCTGAATTCACCGAATTGGATTGGAATTGAGGTAGTGGTAAACAATGAGCAATTAGATCTTGCCAAGTGCAAAATAGAGAATTTCCAGCGTATATTAAATATGAAGGAAGGATATTTGCAACGAAGTTTTACTGCTGTTATGCCCGATGGTAATAAAGTTAAAGTGGAGGTAACAAGGTTTCTGAGTATGGCAGATCCGGAAACAGGAGCAATCAAATATAAAATAACTCCATTGCAAAATTGCGAAATCCAGTTAACACCGTACCTCGATGGTAATGTGAAAAACGAAGATGCCAATTATAATGAGAAATTCTGGGACATACTTACCAGTAATTCGAGTGAAGGTGGGGGGTATTTGCTATGTAAAACCCGAAAGCTTGATTTTACTGTCAGCTTCAACATGAAGTATAATGTTGAACTTAGCGGGGCACCTTATCACGCTACCCCAACTCTTATTGAAAGTCCTGTGTATACCGGTAATGTAATAAAGGCAAATGTAGCACAAGGTGAAACCATAGTCATTTACAAATATGTTACGGTGTTATCCTCCTTGAATTATCCGGCAGAGCAATTGACTGACCTTACCCTCAAACAAAATAATCTGGCTTTTGAAAAGGGTTTCGAGGCACTTTTTCAGGCTCATAAATTGAAATGGGCAGATATATGGCTTCTTAGCGATATTCAAATCAAAGGGGATATTGAAGCACAACAGGGTATCAGGTTTAATATTTTTCAGTTAAATCAAACATACACGGGCGAAGATGAACGTTTGAACATTGGCCCAAAAGGTTTCACCGGTGAAAAATATGGTGGAAGCACCTATTGGGATACGGAGGCATATTGTATTCCTTTTTTTCTTGCAACTGCTCCGGCAAAGGTTACAAAAAATTTATTGAAATACCGGTTTAAACATCTTCCGCGGGCTATTGAAAATGCAAAGAAGATGGGATTTAAAGATGGTGCAGCGCTTTATCCTATGGTAACCATGAATGGTGAAGAGTGTCACAACGAATGGGAAATCACATTTGAAGAGATTCATCGAAACGGAGCAATTGCTTTTGCCATTTACAATTACATCCGGCATACCGGCGACGACCAATATCTCGTGGATTATGGTCTCGAAGTGTTAATAGGCATTGCAAGATTTTGGACTCAGCGCGTAAATTATTCCGAAGTCAAGAACAAATACGTTCTGCTTGGAGTTACCGGTCCCAACGAATATGAAAACAACGTAAACAATAACTGGTACACCAATGTAATGGCTAAGTGGTGCCTTGAGTATGCCACCAAAGCCATACAAAAGGTTAAAACGATAGATCCATTGAAATACCAGACTATTCTGGAAAAAACAACCTTTAAAGAGGACGTGGAATTGACCAATTGGGAACATATTGCCAGGGAACTATATTTTCCTTATGAAAGCGACCTTCAGGTGTACCTGCAACAGGAAGGCTATATGGATAAGGAACAAATGCTGGTTAAAGATTTGGATCCAAATCAAAAGCCTATCAATCAGCATTGGTCATGGGATAGGATTTTGCGATCGTGCTTTATCAAACAGGCAGATGTATTGCAGGGGATTTATCTTTTTGAAGAAAACTATGACCTTGAAACTATTTGCCGCCATTTTGATTTCTACGAGCCACGAACAGTACATGAATCATCACTTTCTCCTTGTGTTCATTCAATTTTAGCTGCACGTTGTGGGAAGATTGATAAAGCCTATGAATTTTATTTACGGACCTCGCGCCTGGATCTGGATGATTACAATCACGAAGTTCAGGAAGGCTTACATATTACAAGCATGGCAGGCACATGGATGTCAATTGTAGAGGGTTTTGGGGGGAAACGTATCAAAGACGGGAAGCTCCATTTTTATCCTATGCTGCCCGATCATTGGGACGAATATTCCTTTAAAGTAATTTTCAGAGGCATTGATTTATTGATCACGGTTAATAAGCAATCTGTAATTTTGGTTGCTAAGGGTTCACTGACCGTTAATATTTACGGAGATGATATTGAACTTGAAGCCGATAAGCCTCAACAAATACAAACAAGGAATAAACGGCAAAGTTAGTCATTACGCTACGCCATCATTAAAGGTGATTAGCTTTTCGTGCGTCATTAGCTTCGCTGCGTCATTTAATATAAAATATAAAATATGAAAGATAGGTTGTTTATATTTGTTTTAATTATTTTTTCATGCTTTACCATGAATGCAGCTCCCGGTAAAATAAGTCTTAAACGTGTGGAACCACCCAACTGGTGGATAGGAATGAAAAATCCAAATCTCCAGCTTTTGGTTTATGGGAACAACATCGGTCAGACAGAAGTCAGACTGAGCATTCCCGGTATTGAATTTACAGGAACTACAAAGGTTGAAAGTCCGAATTATCTTTTTATTAACATGGTTATTACCCATCAGGCACTTGCGGGTACTTACCCCATTGAGTTTGTTAAGGATAATAGTGTAGTTGTTAAATATGATTTCAAACTTCTGATGCGGGAAAAGAATTCTGAACTCAGGCAAGGATTTAATTCTTCTGACGTCATTTACCTTTTAATACCCGATAGGTTTTCCGATGGCAATCCTTCCATCGATTCAGTTGCGGGCATGTACGAAGGAGCTCATCGTTCGTATCTCAACGGACGCCACGGAGGCGATATTCAGGGCATTATAAATCATTTGGATTATCTGCAGGATTTAGGAGTAACGGCTTTGTGGAGCACTCCACTTCTTGAAGATAACATGGAAAGATATTCCTATCATACTTATGCCATCACTGATTATTATCGCATCGATCCGCGTTACGGCAGTAATTCTGACTACCTCCGGCTTTCAAATGAGTTACACCAGCGCAAAATGAAGTTGATTATGGACGTAGTCACCAATCATTGTGGATCCAAACATTGGTGGATGAATGACTTGCCCACTCATGACTGGATTCATCAATTTCTGGAATTCACGCGTACCAATTACCAGGTATCGACTTTGTACGATCCCTATGCTTCCGAATATGACAGAAAACTTAATCTGGATGGCTGGTTCGATAAAACAATGCCCGATTTAAATCTGAGCAATCCTCTCCTTGCTACTTATCTGGTCCAAAATACAATTTGGTGGATTGAATATGCTAATCTTGACGGCCTGCGGGTTGATACTTATCCTTACAACGATCCTTTCAAAATGGCAGCATGGACACAAGCTATACTCATCGAATATCCAAATATCAATATTGTTGGAGAATGTTGGGTTCATACCACTCAGGAACTTGCATACTGGCAAGCAGGCACAAAAAATTTCGACGGATATGTTTCTACATTACCTACCGTTATGGATTTTGCTTTGCATGATGTATTTTCTTCGGCTATGAATGAGGATGATACCTGGGCTACTGGTCTTAGAAGGTTTTATATGCATTTCACACTCGATTTTGCATTCAGCAATCCTCAGAATTTATTAATATTGACCGAAAATCATGATACACAAAGATTTAATAAAATAATAAATAACGATATCAGGAAATACAAAATTGCATACACCATTTTGTTTACGGTAAGAGGTATTCCTCAATTTTATTATGGTTCGGAGATTTTGATGACAGGCGATAAAGAAAAGGGCGATGGCGACATAAGACGCGATTTTCCCGGCGGATGGTCAAAGGACAAAAGTAATGCATTCATTGCAAGTGGACGTACGGAGCAGGAAAATGAAGCCTTTAATTTTATCAAAAAACTCATGAACTGGCGGAAAGTGAATCCTGTTATTCATTCAGGTAAAACAATGCAGTTTGTTTCGGAAAACAATTGTTATGTTTATTTTCGTTATAACACCGAAAAGACCGTCATGGTGATCATTAACAGTCATGATACCGAATCCAGAAAACTTGACACAAAAAGATTTGCGGAAAGAATGCGGGGTTTTACTTCCGGATATGATATTATTTCCGGGAAAACTATTCCCGATTTATCAACTATTGAAATACCAGCTAAATCTTCGATGATTATCGAATTGAAACCATAAAATATTTTAGTACAGAACTATAGTCCTGTAAGGGCGATTTATTTCAGCCCCGGGCAACGCCCCGGGCAAATAAAAACAATAACATATGAACAAATCATTAATCCTAATTGCCTTGTTATCCATTGTTGGCATACACTTGTATGCACAAGTACCCCTCAATAGCGCTTTGGGTAATTTTAAAAACCTGGAAAAAAACAACCAGGAATTTACCTTTTTAACAGATAATGGCAAGGCAAAAGTAATCATCTATTCACCCGACATTGTTCGGATTAGGATTGAAAAAGATAGTTTTTCCAAAACATTCAGCTATGCTGTAGTGGTCGTTCCTGCCAAATGCAATTCTCAAATAACAGAGACAAGTGATAAATTTATCATTGAAACTGATTCCCTAACTTTGTGGGTTCAAAAAAATCCTGTCCGATTTTCGTTTTATAACAAAAAGGGTATATTGATCAATAGCGATGATGCCTCATTTGGTACATCCTGGCTCGATGGTGATGTGGCTACTTATAAAACGCTTCAAAATGGAGAACGCTTTGTTGGCCTTGGCGAACAAACCGGTAACCTCGATCGCAGGGGAGAGTCATTTGTTAATTATAATACTGACAATCCTCATTACGACAATAACAGCAAGAGTTTATATTCATCCCTTCCTTTCTATATTGGCTTGCATCAAAATCTTTGTTATGGAATATTTCTGGATAATTCCTCCAGAACTACTTTTAGCTTTGGTGCCGGAAATAACCGTTTTGCTTCATTTACAGCCGAATGCGGGGAAATGGATTATTATTTCATCTACCATTCGAATATTCGTAAAATTATTGAATCGTATACGTGGCTTACAGGTCGAATGCCCATGCCACCAAAATGGTCGCTGGGGTACCAACAGTGCCGCTACAGCTATTTTCCGGCTGAGGACGTTCTTTCTACGGCGCAAAAGTTCAGAGAGCGTAATATCCCAGCGGATATGATTTATCTGGATATTCATTACATGAACCAATACCGGTTGTATACCTGGGATAAGGAACGTTTTCCCAATCCTCCGCAATTAATAGATCAGCTTAAGAAGCTATCGTTTCATACGGCGGTGATTATCGACCCCGGTGTAAAAGTGGATGATAAATATGAGGTTTATAAGGATGGCCTTAAGTCGGACATTTTTGTAAAATACCCGGATGGCACTAATTATCAGGGCAAGGTTTGGCCGGGATGGTGTAATTTTCCCGACTTTACAATGCCAAAGGCAAGGGACTGGTGGGGTAAGTGGGTTAAGACCTACGCTGATATCGGTATTACAGGATTTTGGAACGATATGAATGAAATTGCTGCCTGGGGACAAGATGTCCCAAAATTATTAGAGTTCAATTGGGAAGGTTCAAAAACGTCTTACAAAGAAGCCAAGAATGTATATGGAATGCTTATGGCCCGCAGCTCCTATGAAGGAGCACGTAAATTTATGAATGGACAACGCCCCTTCGTTCTTACACGCGCGGGTTATTCGGGTTTACAGCGTTACACTGCCATCTGGACCGGCGATAATCAATCCAATGATGACCATATGTTACTTGGCGTTCGTCTTTTGAATAGTATGGGATTGAGTGGAATAAGTTTTGCGGGTATGGACATCGGTGGCTTTGGTGGGAACCCCACACAAAATCTGTATACAAGATGGATGGAAATCGGCGCTTTCTGCCCCATGTTCCGCGGACATACTGCTATTTACACAAACCACACGGAACCATGGTCCTTTGGCGAAATCTCCGAAGATATTGTTCGCAGGTACATAGGCTTCCGGTATCAGTTAATGCCTTACCTGTATTCATGTTTTTACGAATCATCACAAAGCGGAATGCCGGTGATGAGGTCTTTATCCATCGATTATGCCTTGGATACTTTGATTTATGATCAAAAATATCAGCAACAATATTTCTTTGGCCCCGCAATTATGGTGGCACCTGTAAAAAGTACAGAAGAACTGGCTGAAGTTTATCTGCCGGCTGGAAAATGGTTCGATCTTTTCACAGATAAGGTTTTTGATGGCAATCAACCTGTTCTTACAACCTCCCCTGTCAGCAAATTGCCTTTATTCGTTAAAGCAGGAAGTATTATTCCCATGCAAAAGTTAGTGACTTCCACAGCCGATGATCCTGGCGATACACTGTTTGTTCATATTTATAGAGGATATGATAAAAACCGGTTTATATATTACGAAGATGATGGTCAAACTTATGGCTATTCCGAAGGAAACTTTAATAAGCGATCAATATCGTACGATGCCATTAACAGGAATATTATATTTGATAAAAAAGAAGGCTCTTTTCCTTCGAAATTTAAAAACATTGCAATTATTTTCCACGGATTTAATTCCACTGACCTGAAAAAACTTAATTTAAACAAAAGCCCGCATGCTGTAAGCCAAGGAAAACAAAGGTTCTTTACAAGCTATTTTAAATTTGCAGATTATGGACCGGATGATACCAAAGAAATCATGAAATTATCGTTTGCCAATAGTGATGATAAGATATTAATTAATTGGTAAATTCTATTGAAGGTGGTTTCGACTCCGCTCAACCACCGGTCTCATTCACATCAAGAAATCTGAGGTAGTCGAAAAGAGACCCTGAGTGAGTTGAAGGCGGACCCTGAGCGATTTCTATGGTTTAAACAAATGTCGTTTCGACTCCGCTCAACGACCGGGAGTCGGACCCTGAGCGTAGTCGAAGGGTCATTTGATGAAATATAATTCCTAAAAAACCATAAAAGTAAATTTTCTCAAATAAAATTAAAACAATGAAAACTAACAATATGCCTGCTTATCTGGTGATTATTTCAGTGGTATGTTTGCTTTTAATTAGCAGCAGTTTTATGATCATCCGCAAAGTTAAGCAGTTTGCGCCTCCTCAGCGTTCCTCAGTGAAGCATACGGAATGGAGTAAAAATGCGGTTATTTATGAGGTTAATATCCGGCAATATTCCCATGAAGGAACTTTTAAGGCCTTTGAAAAGGATTTACCCCGCATAAAAGAATTGGGAGTGAAAATTATCTGGATTATGCCTGTGTATCCAATAGGAGAAAAAAACCGGAAAGGTAAACTGGGCAGTTACTATGCGATTAGAGATTATCAGGCAATTAATTCCGAGTTTGGTAACATGAACGATTTTAAGCACCTTGTTCAGTCGATACATAATCTCGATATGAAGGTAATTCTCGACTGGGTGGCCAACCATACCGCATGGGATCACCCATTGATGAAAAGCCATCCGGAATATTATATGAAAGATTCCGCTGGCAGGTTTATTTCACCCTTTGACTGGACAGATGTTGTGCGCTTTGATTATCAGAACCCTGCAACCCGGAGATTTATGACTGAAACGATGGAGTGGTGGCTAAAAGAGACTGATATCGATGGATTCCGTTGTGATGTTGCAAGTTTGGTTCCAACTTCTTTTTGGAACGAATTACGACCTGAACTGGAAAAAATAAAACCGGTATTCATGCTTGCCGAAGCCGATATTCCGGAGGAGCAACAGCACGCTTTCGACATGTCGTACGATTGGAAATTTCACCACTTGATGAACGACATAGCGAAAGGTAAAGAAAATGCCAATGCCATTATGAAACATTTTAGCATGGTAGATTCGATTTACCCTGGCAATGCTTATCTCATGCAATTCACCTCCAATCACGATGAAAATTCGTGGAACGGAACAGAATATGAGCGGTTGGGCGATGGTGCAAAAACCTTTGCAGTTCTTGCGGCAACTATTCCCGGCATGCCATTGATATATAATGGGCAGGAGTCAGCTTTCAATCGCAGATTAATATTTTTTGATAAGGATAGCATCGATTGGCATAACTACAGCCTTACCTCACTTTACAAAATCCTGGTGAACCTTAAAAAGAGAAATAAAGCATTATGGAATGGCGAGGAAGGGGGAAAGTTGCAACGTATCTCCACCAATCGGGATACATCGGTATTTGCATTTGTAAGAGAGAAAACTCATCAAAAGGTGTTGGTTATTTGTAATTTAACGGCTAAAGCTTTAGATGTAAAGTTCAACTCCGGACTACTGACAGGGAAATACCAGGAAGTGTTTTCACAAAAGAAAAAGAGCTTTGCATCGAATGAAAAGATTGCGCTTAAACCATGGGAATTTCTGGTTTATGACGCAGAATAAATAATGTTTTAAGAATTACTTTAACAAAAAAAGCTGTCCCAATTATCGGAGACAGTTTTTTTTGTAATAAGTTGGGTTTATTGCTCAATGGTACGTTTACCAGTACCTAAATAGATGTCCCAGTTGGATCAATACTAACAGTAGAAGTTATTCTTAGCTTTATAGCCTGAACCACCCGTTATAAATGAGTGATTTGTTAATGCAATTCAACACCAATCAGGTGAATAAATTCCTCACGCGTACGAGGGTCGCGAAGGAATACTCCAGTAAATGCTGAGGTAGTGGTTACCGAATTTTGTTTCTGAATACCACGCATCATCATGCATAGGTGGTGGGCTTCAATGACAACTGCTACACCCAGAGGATTCAGGGCCTCCTGAATGCAATCGCGAATTTGCATGGTAAGTCGTTCCTGCACTTGTAATCGCCTTGCAAAGGCATCTACTACACGCGCAATTTTACTAAGACCTGTTATACGATCATTTGGAATATAGGCTACATGAGCTTTACCAAAAAATGGGATCATGTGGTGTTCGCACATGGAGTAAAGTTCAATATCTTTAACTAAAACCATCTGTTTGTAATCTTCTTTAAACATGGCGGAAGAAAGCAACTTCTTGGGATCGATATTATAACCCTGCATAAGGAATTGCATTGATTTTGCCACTCTCATTGGAGTATCTATCAAGCCTTCCCTTTCCGGATTACCATCTGTTAACTGAAGTACTTCGTGGTAAAGTTGAGCCAAACGCTCTGTTTTTTCTTTGTTATATTGTTCAATTTGTGAGTAATCATCATCATCAATTAACCCTTTGTTCTTAAAAACGTAATCCATAATTTTATATATTTAATTCGTGTTACTAGCTACAAGTTACCATTATTAATTTACACTGAAAATTTAGTTGCCATTTTTCCAGGTTTAAACGTTTGGTCCAAAATATTCAACAAAATTATTTTCTGTTTCTTCAATCTTAATACAATGTAATTCAATGCCCAACGCAATAATATGCGGTTTTAATTCTTCCCAAATAGCAATCGCCAGGTTTTCTGACGAAGGTATACGATCTTTCATAAAATCAACTTCCAGGTTTATATTTTTATGGTCGACTTTTTCAATAATATGTTCGTTAATTAAAGCACTCAGTGTTTTCAGGTTAACTACATAACCTATTTCAGATTTTAATTCTCCTGTTACGGTCACAAAAAGCGTATAATTATGTCCGTGCCAATTGGGATTAGAACATTTGCCGTAAATTTCAAGATTCTTCTCATCGCTCCACTCGGCACGAAACATTCGATGTGCAGCATTAAAGCGCTCCCTGCGTGTTAGAAAAACTTTGCTCATGACTTTCAAATCTTTATCTTTGGACATCAAAAGTACAAATATTTTTTTAGGTATGAATATTCTTACAGTTGC
This sequence comes from uncultured Bacteroidales bacterium, assembly GCA_964478555.1. Taxonomy (GTDB): domain Bacteria; phylum Bacteroidota; class Bacteroidia; order Bacteroidales; family JAAUTT01; genus JAAUTT01. The sequence goes on from CAYZNC010000002.1 coordinate 52,445, forward strand.
TGCAACCATTCAGGAAGTGGAACCTTTTATGAAACACTGCGCAATGAAACAGGTTGAGCAGCATCTATGGGCCGGAAAGATTAAACAGCATCATGTAAATTGTTTGATATCCGGGATCGGTATGGTAGCTACAGCCTATCACTTGACAAAAGCCATCTGTAAAAAAGATTTTCACCTTATCATAAATGCAGGAATTGCTGGGAGTTTTAATGAAAACATTGCGCTTGGATGTGTTGTAAATATTACCAGTGAACAGTTTGCCGATTTCGGAATTGATGACAAGGGAACATACCGTTCCGTATTTGAAGCGAATTTTATGGATGGAAATTCAGCTCCCTTTTTCAATGGAACGTTGGTAAATCCGATGAAACACGCATTTATCAGTCATTTACCGGAAGTATCGGGCATAACCGTTAATACGGCTTCAGGTAGCGAGGAACAAATCAAGAAGATCAAAGTAAAATTTAGCCCTGAGGTCGAAAACATGGAAGGGGCGGCCGTATTTTATGTTGCTCTGCAGCAAGCGATGCCGTTTGCTGAAATTCGTTCTATTTCCAACTTTGTTGAACCCAGGAACCGAAATAATTGGAATATTTCTTTGGCTATCGAAAAGCTCAACTCAACTTTAATTGGTATTTTTGCTGAAATTTAGATTTTAAACCGTGCAACTAAAAATTGGCTTTTCACCTTGTCCGAATGATACTTTTATGTTTGATGCGATGATCAATAGACGCATTCAAACTGAAGGGTTGTCGTTTTTGCTGGAAATGGCAGATATTGAAAAGCTAAACCAACATGCACTTGCAGGGGAATTTGATATTTTGAAAATAAGTTATGCGCTATACTCACAGGTTTCTGAAAACTATCAGATATTGAATTCGGGAAGTGCGCTTGGCTATGCCAATGGACCTCTGCTGGTTTCCAAAGCCAAAATATATCCCGATGAAGTAGAGCATTTACATGTTGCTATTCCCGGGGCTAACACCACGGCAAATCTACTGCTTACCATAGCTTATCCAAACGTAAAAAAGAAAACCGAATACCTTTTTTCCGATATAGAAGAAGTTGTGCTCAGTGGCGAAACAGACGCAGGACTACTTATTCATGAAAACAGATTTACATATGAAGCAAAAGGTTTAAAAAAGATTGTAGACCTTGGCACCTGGTGGGAAGAACAAACAAAAATGCCCATTCCTTTAGGCGGAATAATGGTGAAGCGATCCTTACCTCAGAAGATAAAAGAAACCATAAACAGAGTGTTATCCAATAGTATTTCTCATGCCTTTGAACATCCGAATGAGGCCATGGGCTTTATTCGTGAACATGCACAAAGCATGCACAGTGATGTAATTTATAGACACATTGATCTGTACGTAAATGAATATTCCCTCAATCTTGGAGAAAAGGGACGGAAAGCAATTGAGTTCCTTTTCTCTAAGGGTTCCGGGATCAAAAAAATGAATCAATTAACACAACCTATATTTGCCATTTAATATGATAGTAGTCACAGGATCAGCCGGTTTTATCGGTAGTTGTATGGTTGCAAAACTCAACCAGGAGGGGTTTAACGATATTGTTTTAGTGGATGATTTTTCCAATCCCCAAAAAAACAAAAATTTTGAAGGAAAGACATTTTCACAAAAAGTTGACCGTTCAAATTTTTTAGCATGGATACACGCCAATCATCATTTTATTCAAATTATTATTCACATTGGAGCCCGGACAGATACTACGGAATTTAACCGCGAAATTTTTGAGAAGTTAAATATCGGTTATTCCAAACAGGTTTTTAATGCTTGCGTTGAGTTTGGATTACCACTTATCTATGCTTCTTCTGCGGCTACCTATGGTATGGGAGAACATGGGTATAATGATGATCATGCGGTGGTGGATAAGTTAAAACCTTTGAATCCTTATGGAGACTCAAAAAATGATTTTGACAAATGGGTACTTCAACAGCCAAGACAACCTTATTTTTGGGCCGGTTTGAAATTTTTTAATGTGTATGGTCCCAACGAATATCACAAAGCCCGCATGGCTTCTGTAATATTTCATGCTTTTAACCAAATTAAAGCAACCGGAAAAATGAAATTATTCCGGTCCCACAACCCCAATTATAAAGATGGCGGACAATTACGCGATTTTGTTTATGTTAAAGATGTAATCGAGGTTATTTATTTTCTTATGAATCATAGAAAAGATTCAGGCCTTTATAATTTAGGCACAGGAAAAGCAAGAAGTTTTTACGATCTGGCTGCATCAACT
>CAYZNC010000003.1:0-5787 GCA_964478555.1 uncultured Bacteroidales bacterium
TTGCTTTGTTTTTTATGAACAGATTTACGAACTCCAAAAATTCATTTTTCAAACCATTCGGAAGTTGAAAATAGATAGTTGCGGAGATCTCTTTACCCAGGTACAAATCCTGTGGTGAGGATAATAACACGGAAAGAGACGCTTTACCGTTTTCCCTGTTTTGTTTTTTTAATACAGGAACCGCAATGGGTGCTATCGTTTCTTTTGAACCATTTAAGACGAATGACAGTCTTTTTTTAATGGAAGTGAGCTCTTTAAAGGGTATAAAAACATTGGGTGACAGATGGTCTAAGTCCAGTTGCTTAATATAATATTCCGTATCATTTATTGATTTTAACCTTGTCCATATCATTTCGTAGCTTAAAGCCTCGTTACCGGAGTTTGATAAATTACATTCCGAATGTATTACAAAAGAAATATCAGGTGTTTCTACCGATATTTTTAAAGATTCGCCACATTTCCCCGAAATACTTATGGTTAAAGGCGCTTTGGTTATATTGAGTTGTTTAATTTGATTTTCGACAGTCGCAATTATTTCGGTCCTTTCATCAAAAATATCTCCTTTGGCTTTTTCTAAATTTTCACCGGTTGAAACGCCATTTGTTTCTGATAAATGTATCGCAGAATGATCGCGGGGATTATCGATAAACATAGTGGCATTCACATCTCCCTTTAAAAAACCATTCGAAAAATCGCGGTTAAATACTTTATAAAGCATACTATTGTCTCTACTTAGCTCATCCTGATTATATAAATACTGAAGTTGTTTTCGCCAGGCATCCACTATCGTATACACGTAATGGAACTTTTTTATTCTCCCTTCAATTTTAAGCGAGTCTATCCAGGCATCAGACAATTCCTTCAGATCAGCATATGCCGAGTTATCTTTTAGATTCAATGGAAATTTTTTGCCTTCAGGGGTAGTTACATACTGATCTCTGCAAGGCTGACTGCACCGGCCACGATTTCCGGAGTTTCCACTCAGCACTGAACTTATATAACAAATACCCGAAAAACAGATACAATACGAACCGTGAACAAATACTTCAATTAACATATTGTTTTGGTGTGCAACCGCCGTTAAGTTCTTTATCTGATGCAGATCTAATTCTCTTGATACATTGACCCTGGTCGCATTTAGTTTACTTAAAAACCGGATCTGACCTTCGTTATGAGTAGTAAGCTGAGTGGACGCATGAATTTTAAGACCTTTAAAATATTTGGTTAGCAGATAAAACAATCCCAAGTCCTGAATGATGATGCCATCGATACTTGTATTAACGATTTTGTTCAGAAGGCCGATAAGTTGCGGGATTTCACTATCGACAATAATGATGTTAAGGGTCAGAAATACCTGACAATTGTTTTTATGGGCGAGTCTTAAAATTCCATGTAAATCGTCAAAGCTTACATTTGTTGCTCCATTTCTGGCATTAAATTTATCAAGACCGCAATATACAGCATCAGCCCCTGCAATAATGGCTGCTTTAATAGAATCAATATCACCACCGGGCGCTAGTAATTCAATGGTTTTTTTCATCCCTGAAAAGTAGAACTTATTTGACGATTCTTCAATAGAATCTCTTATAGACACAAAATATTTTTGATAGCTGGCCATTTCTTGCACAAAAATAGCATCTCCACAAAAATGCGCTTTTTACGATTCTTATAATTCCCATTGAATGTTTTGCGCAGTCTGCCCTTCGAATGAAGTTTCTTCAAAAATTAATAGTAAAAAGATCAGGTTGTCCTGAAAATTTTTACTTTTTCTCTGTGAACTTTTTAATTTCAAAATGGTTTAAGGGAAATCTTAAGCGCGCATGTAGATAATCTGTGGCCGCTTTCTCCGAAGTAATTGCCCTGGATGTCAAAGAATTTGGTATCAAGGTCACGGTAGTAGAACCATCAGGTTTTCGTACAGGCTTTTTGACTAAAAATTCATTGGCACTGACCCCAACTAAAATCGAGGGTTACGAAGCCGTAAAAAATACAAAGGAACGTTATCTGTCGGCGGACGGACAGCAATCTGGTGACCCGGACCGTGCAGCTGAAATTTTTATTGAATTAGCCTAAAGCCCACAGCCGCCGGTCCACCTGTTTCTGGGAAGTGACGCTTATAACCGGGCTTCTGAAAAACTGACTGCTATGTCTGTGGAATTGGAGCAATGGAAATCAACAACCATCGAGACAGATTTCAAAGACTGACCCCAACCATCTTTAAATGAGCTATATGACGGATTTAATTTTAGTTGCTAATTCAGATTATTATATCAAAACTTACTTTTTGGTTCAAAGACTACCAGGCTAATACATTGTGGATAAAATGAACTATCAATTCGGGTATGTGTGCTATCGAGAAAATTGTAAATAGCCTTATCATCAAGTTGGCCATCCTGAAAATATAGGATACGGTTACTTTTATATTTTCCTATATTTTCAATTGCTCCCTGAACATTCCAAACATGAATTATATTATTTTTCAAAAGTAAAGAATCGTAATGCCGAAAATCCTGATAAATATCTCTATTGTAGTAGTATACAAATCCTAAGTCAGCCCAATATGGATAAATTAAAACAACACTTTTGCTGGTTATTTTGCTCTTAACTTTATTTACAGCATTTTTAACCTCACGATAATAAAAATCCTTCGGATTAATTTGAAGTTGAGTAACCATTAATATTAGTATTAAACCACTAATGATGTAAGCATACATTTCTTTATAAATAATATTTATTGCCATGGCAATAAATATGTAAAAACCAATGGTATTAAACAATATATACCTGTCAATGAACATAGGTATTTTTGTGGATACAAAAAACATAAAAGTAAATGGAAAAAACCACCATAAAAATACAATCATTAACTCACGAGTGATTTTTTTTGAACTTCTGAACCATAGTAAATAAGCAATACCCGCAATTAATATTACAACAACGGAAATAAACACGAATCTAGAATTTAGAAATATCGAAAGTTGATTTAAATATTCAAAATTTGAAGGTGGGTGAACCCATGTACCTTTAGCAGAAATAAAGAATTGCTTGATTAATAAAGGCATCATGGGCAAAAAACCGATAACAGTAAATATCGTTGAAATAAATAAAGTCTTAAATATTTTTTTATTTTTTAAATACATAAAACTTACGATAAACTGTACAAAAACAATAAACCATCCGAAGTAATGACTATAAACAAGTAAAAGATTAGCCAAAACCAAAGCAACAAGTAGTTTCTTATTTAAGAAATTACTTATTAATGATAAAAAATAATATAATGAAGCTGCCGTAGCTAAAGATAATAGTGCATATGCCCGCGTTTCCAGGCCAAAATAAAAATGCAATGTTGAAAAAATAAATAAGCCTGAAGCTAACACTCCAGCCGCAATATTAAATATTCTTTTACCAGTTAAGTATATAAATACAACCGTAAAAGCATTAAATAACAATGGTAAAATCCTAACAGAATTGGCCGTGATTCCAAATAACTTTATCCAAAAATGAAGCAAAAGCATGAATAGGGGAGGATTGGGTTCATTTTGCGCTGGTAATTCTAAAATGTTCCATATCCCAAACTGTGCATGGAAAATGGTAAATGGCTCATCCAGACAAATATCTCTATTACCAATAAAAAAGAGTTTAGAACAAAATGTAGCTACAAATAGCAATATTGGAAGATAAATATTATAAAAAGTCTGTTTAGTTATTCTCATAGTTGAACCATTTAGAATGCTGTAGAAAAATATTTCCGGGTTAAACTCTGTCAGTCCGAAACAGGCACATCTGACAGAGTCTCTTTTTAGCCTCAGCGGTTGTTTGCCCGTTTTTACTTGTCAGTAACTTTCTGTCAATTCTATTTACTTTTCCCGACCTGCTAATATATCTTCCAGCCTTTGGCGTTTTTCATAGTTTTCAAAACGAAATGATTGAGCGAGGGCTACCAGTTTTTCGTCCATTAAGCCTTTAAACAAATTACAGTATTCCGGCACCAGCGCTTCAGCTATAAGAATATTTCTAACCATCAGGCTTATTTGTCTTTGCTGACCATTAGGATAGGGATTGTATTCTGGGAACTCTTTTGTGAATAGTTCTTCTAATGGCTGTACCACCTGCCTGACATTTTTATCGGTTGATCCCCACGCATCGGATCCGAGGGAATCTTTTCTTGAAAGGAATGCTGAAACCAGTTTCATGTATGGGGTATTTTCCTTTTGGTGCCTGATGGCTTGCAATCCCATATCCTTATACAACCAGATACACCAGCTTACTTTGTATTTGCGGTAATAGGCCAATTGATCCTTCAGTACCTGGTAATGCATTTCATCTTTTTTAGGAATTCCTGAATAAACAGGGCCGAATTCGCCCACCCAAACAGGGACATGACGGGAAAACATAAATTCACTTTTTTTAAGAAAATCATGTTCAAGGGTATCCTTGTCAAAATATCTTTTACCGGTATAACCCGGATAATCTCCACTACTGTTAAAACCAGGGCCGGCATAATCGTGATTGGAATAAACCACATTGTCCCAGACTTCGGTGAATTTGCTAAAATCAGCTGCATATCGGTCACCTTCGAGAAACAGAATGTGATTTGGGTCGATCTTTCGAATAGCATCCCGCAGACGTTTGTAATAAGGAAACAATTTTTCGCCTGTCGGGTCGGCCGGTTCGTTAATCAAATCGTAGCCTGCAACCCAAGGCTGGTTTTTATAACGTTCTGCGATCACCTCCCACAAGTGTAGCGCCCTGTCCTGAAAATCCTTATGTATCCAGAATGATGCTACATGGGTAGGATTATCGCTGTGCCAGTGTTGGTTCTGAGATCCCGGCAACGCATGCAGGTCGATGATGGTATAGATTTGATGCTTTGCACACAATTCTATTACCCTGTCAAGGTGTTCCAATGCATCTTCCTTAATGACCCGCGGATTCATGTCATCTTCAAAAAGGTGGTAATTGATTGGGATGCGAACCAGGTTTAATCCCAAACTGTGAATGTATATTGCGTCAGATTCAGTAAAATAACTTTTGAGAAAAGTATCGAAGAAAAGCTTGTATTTTTTTTCTCCTAATACTTTCAATAGCCCTTCACGCATTGTTTCTTCATTGGCCGGATAACCATCAATGAAATTCTCCATATGAAGCATTCCTCCCAGCCCAAAACCACGTAAATAAACAGTATCTCCCTTTTGGTCCACTATTTGATTTTTCGAAACCCTAAGCCAGTTATCCTTTGTTAAACTCATTTTATGCTGTGTGTTCTCAGAACAAGCGTATAACAAAAATAGGACCTGGAGGATTAGTAGCAGTAAGAAATTTGTTCGTCTCATGGTTGTTTATGTTAAAATGTTAAGATTACATTTGCTGATCTTTTCTGTTTTTAGATTCTGTAAAAGTGTGGGCATTTTTTTTTATTATTTATGCTTGAAGCCTAAAATCAAAAATAATATTAGTTAACAAGATATCCTAAATATTGGATGAGCTATTCTGAAAATTTCGCTTCTGGTTTTAGTCCTTTTGGTATTATGCTAAATAATAATTCTAGAGACGCTATAAAAGGCTACAATTGTGATTTGCTGATGCTTCTATTCGTACAGATAATAAGGGCAAATGGTGCCTACCTTTATGACGAAGTAATTTCTAACCTTTAAAAATCAGTTCAATCATTTGGAAATTAAGTAAAACAACTTTACTTTTAGCCGGATAGTGCTATAACACTTATGAATCTGCGGTAAATAAATTGAATTGCGGTTAAATTTTAATGTAAGAGATCAAACCACAGAT
>CAYZNC010000003.1:5887-49917 GCA_964478555.1 uncultured Bacteroidales bacterium
GAATATACCATTAGATAAATTGACACAAATTATCTGTGAAAATCCGTGTGAATCTCGGTAAATAAATTGAATTGCGGTTAAATTTTAATGTAAGAGATCAAACCACAGATAACTCAGATTAGCACAGATACCAAACGAATATACCATTAGATAAATTGACACAAATTATCTGTGAAAATCCGTGTGAATCTGCGGTAAATAAATTGAATTGCGGTTAAATTTTAATGTAAGAGATCAAACCACAGATAACTCAGATTAGCACAGATACCAAACGAATATACCATTAGATAAATTGACACAAATTATCTGTGAAAATCCGTGTGAATCTCGGTAAATAAATTGAATTGCGGTTAAATTTTGATTGAAAAGGGAATACTTATGTGTCGCAATAGATGCCTAAGGTAATAAATGGTATGGGACTTATGGTGACGGAGTGGAAGAATTGGTTAACATCCCAAAATATATTCAAGTTTCAAGCAACCCTTATTAAACTTTTTTGTCTTTATTGGCAAGATTTTTGTGTTTGACAATCAAGGTTTTTGGAAAGGTTAATTAAAAAATTACCTATGAAAACTTGTTATACCTTAAGTTTTATTTTGACAAATTAACGTAATAATTAAAAAAATCTACTTATGAAAACATTTTATACCCTAGGTTTCATTTTAATTTTCGCTTCATGTTTTTCAACGACAATGCAGGCACAGGATACAACGAAAACTCAGAAAAAGTTATTGGATATTTTGCCGTTAAAAGATGGCAAAGTAACGTATACCAACACTATACAGGTTGACAGTGTGTCTCAGGAAGAAATATATAAACGGGCAAAAGAGTGGCTGGCACACAACTATGAGTTTCCTACATTAGATGAAAAGGACGAACTGGTGAGCCGGGGTTATATTCTATATGGTTTATTTAAAATTTCGCAGACCATCACCATCAAAATAAAATATGGAAAATATAAGTATGAAATTACAGATTTTACAATTACAAACAACCATGTGGATTACCCTTTAGAAGGTTACTATGGCTCGTTTACAAGGAAGGCTGATTATAAGTATATCGATCGTCGCGTAAATGAACACATAGCGTCCCTGGTACAAGCGATAAAAAAGAAAAAAGAAGATGTTTGGTGAAAATGCTCATATAGTAGCCAACAATGAAAGTAAAATTCAATATTAGAGGTTCCATAACTATTTAATTAACATGAAATTATTCGAAAAAATTAACGGTCATATTATAAGTAAGTATTTAGACAATCTTGTTTTATTTGAGAATGAGCAACCGCCATATTTTATTACCTGCCGGGATATCAACTTGGCGAGAAAGCAGTAAGTGTGAGGTTGTAAACATAAATAAACAAACCTTTGAAGTAGAATCAATAGATAAAATTGAAGATAGTAATGATGGAATATTACATGCCCCTGAAAAAATATATATTTCCGGAGGAAAACTATTTATCACTTTAGAATATACTGAACCTCCATACCATAAACAAGTTTTTATTTTTCAAGTATATCGAGTGAATCGCGCTTCAAGTCAAATGACCATACTTCCGTTGGCTATATCCGTTTCGTTTTATCTCACTAATTGAATCCCATTTCATTAATTTTCATTCAAAATTTGTACTAAAAGGATTCGTGGATACCTTTTAAACGAACCAAACTATTTTTTGCAGCAGTAAATTATTATAAAAGTAAAGGCTCTCTTTTCCGATAGCAAACGGAACCGTGAGCCTTTACTTTTAGCCCCTTTGCGTACAATATGTGAATGATGTAATTTATTTCTAAAATTATATAATACATACGGTTGTGAGGTGTCGATCTTTGTAGCGGTATAAAAACTCATTACAAATTAAACAATTCATCAATTAAAACATGACAATATGAAAAGACAATTACTCCATGTATTAACAGCAGTTATTCTGTTTTTAATGCCAAATGTGAATTATGGACAAGCACCTACCTTAGGCACAACTTCCAATTTTGCAATATTTACAGCAGCAGGAGCATTCTCCAATGTTGGAGCATCAACCGTAACAGGCGATGTTGGTACTGGTGCAGGTGCATTCACCGGATTTCCTCCAGGAACACTAGTGGGGCAAATCCATGCAGCAGATCCGACTTCAGTAATAGCTGCTACAGATGTAGCCACTGCATATAGCAATTTGAGCGCAACAGCAGCTGGAACTGTTATAGGAGCTACATTAGGAAATGGACAGGTTCTTACTGCCGGTATTTACAGCCAGGGAGCAGCTTCAACATTAAATGGAACTTTAACATTAGATGGAGGAGGTAATGCTAATGCGATGTTCATTATCAAGATAGGTGGAGCCTTATCAGCTAACGCATCCTCAACTATTGTTCTGATAGGTTCAGCCTCGGCATGCAATGTTTACTGGCAAGTAAATGGAGCTTTCAGTTTAGCAGCTGGTTCTGTTTTCACCGGTACTGTAGTTGCCAGCGGAGCTATAACATTACTGAGTGGGGCTATTCTTAATGGGAGAGCGCTTACTACAGGCGGACTTGTAAGTATTTCTGCAGCAACTGTTACCATACCTACGGGTTGTGGAGCCACTGCTGCTGCTATAACCACAGCACCTACAAATTCAACCGTTACCTCAGGCGGTTCAGCAAGCTTTTCGGTTGTTGCAACAGGCACAGGTCTTACCTATCAGTGGAGAAAGGGTACCGTAAACTTAATTAACGGAGGAAATATTTCAGGCGCTACGTCTGCTACGCTTACGATTAATCCTGTCACTATTTCAGATGTTGCAACCAACTATAATGTTGTTGTTTCTGGAACAGTAGGTACACCGGTTACTTCACCCAATGTTAGTTTAGTAGTTAACGCTGCTGCAGCTACAGACATAACTACAATGCCTGCTAGTCAGACAATATGCCAGGGAAGTTCAGTAAGCTTTGCAGTAATCGCAGTAGGGACTGATCTTACGTATCAGTGGAGAAAGGGAACCGTAAACTTAGTTAATGGAGGAAATATTTCAGGTGCCACTTCAGCAACAGTTACTATTAACCCTGCAGCTATCAGTGATGTTGCAGCTAATTATAATGTTGTTGTATCCGGAACAGTTGGACCCAATGTTACATCAACTAATGTTTCGTTAGTATTTAATACTGTTCCAAGTATAACCACGGTACCTGTGACTAATACATCATGTGCTGGAAGTTCAGCAAGTCTCTCGGTAGTTGCAACAGGCACCGGACTTACCTATCAGTGGAGAAAAGGAACTGTAAATTTAATCAACGGAGGTAACATTTCAGGCGCAACGTCTGCTACACTTACTGTTAACCCTTTGAATGTAGCTGATGCCGGAACAAACTATAATGTTGTTATCAGTGGAACATGTTCACCAGCTGCTACTTCGGCAAATGTTTCCTTAATAGTAAACACTGCTCCGGGCATTACCACAGCACCTGCCAATCAAATAGTGTGCTCTGGAAATTCAGCAAGTTTCCCGGTAGTTGCAACAGGCACAGGCCTTACCTATCAGTGGAGAAAGGGAACTGTAAACTTAGTTAATGGAGGAAATGTTTCAGGCTCAACGTCTGCAACGCTTACCATTAACCCCGCAACTATCTCTGATATTGCGGCTAACTATAATGTCGTTATCAGTGGAACATGTGCTCCAAATGCTACTTCAGCAAATGTTTCTTTAACAGTTAGTACTGCACTAAGCATTACTACAGCTCCTGTAAATCAAACATCATGTGCTGGAAGTTCAGCAAGTCTTTCGGTAGTTGCAACAGGCACCGGACTTACCTATCAGTGGAGAAAAGGAACTGTAAATTTAATCAACGGAGGTAACATTTCAGGCGCAACGTCTGCTACACTTACTGTTAACCCTTTGAATGTAGCTGATGCCGGAACAAACTATAATGTTGTTATCAGTGGAACATGTTCACCAGCTGCTACTTCGGCAAATGTTTCCTTAATAGTAAACACTGCTCCGGGCATTACCACAGCACCTGCCAATCAAATAGTGTGCTCTGGAAATTCAGCAAGTTTCCCGGTAGTTGCAACAGGCACAGGCCTTACCTATCAGTGGAGAAAGGGAACTTTAAACTTAGTCAATGGAGGAAATGTTTCAGGAGCAATGTCTGCAACGCTTACCATTAACCCCGCAACTATCTCTGATATCGCGGTTAATTATAATGTTGTTATTAGCGGAACATGTGCATCAAATGCTACTTCAGCAAATATTTCTTTAATAGCTATGCCAAACATTATCACAGAGCCAAACAGTCAAATGACTATAGCTGGTGGTTCAGCTAGTTTCTCGGTAACCGCATTAGGCACAGATCTTATGTATCAGTGGAGAAAGGGAACTGTGAATTTAACCAACGGAGGTAATATTTCAGGTGCAAATTCTTCTACACTTACAATTAATCCTGTAGGTACCCCGGATGCAGGAGCAAACTATAATGTTGTTATTACAGGAACGTGTGCACCTATAAGCACCTCTGTAAATGCATCACTTTGGATATGCGCTTGCACAGGTACAGACATTCCTTCTGTAGATGCTGTAAATACGAATACTGTTAACATTTACCCAAATCCTTTTTCGACTTCATTAGGCATAGTCATTAATGAAGCATCGCAAATTGACTATTGCGAATTAAGGATATTCAACGTTTCGGGAACAGAAGTGATGAATACAATCATCACGAAACAAGTAACCACTTTTGATGCGGGTAATCTTCCTTCAGGAACTTATTTCTATCAGGTCATCAGTGATCATAAAACAATACAATCAGGCAAACTGATTTCACGGAAGTAATTCTGTTAAGCATAAAAAGTCCTCTATCTTGATAGGGGACTTTTTTTTGTAAATAAGTTTTGTAACTATCTTTTGATGAGTATAATGCGTTTTTTTATAACTCTGCCAAATACAATCTATAAGTCTCGGGCGTCTTTATTTTTACTATCGATTTCAACGCATTTATATTTTCTTCTGAATAAAAATCAATGATGTTTTTTTTGTTATTAATGGTAAACCATAATTCCGTTGGACTATATTCGTTTCTTCCAATTTCCGTAATTGAATCCCATTTCATTAATTTATCACGCTTAATCCCGTTTTCATTTATAATTAAATATTCACCAGATCCAATTAATAGACTTACCATTGAAATAATCACTAACAAAAGCAAAATATAAAATAGATATTCTTTACGGCTATCTTTGATCGGAATGTCAACACCCCATAAGGTCATTATGCCGAAAAAGGAGATAGATAAATAATTTTGCCACCCTGTTTGTTTTAATTTAATGATTTCGATTTTTTTAGTTTTTACCTTAAGTCTCAAATTATAGAATGAAATCATGTTCCAGAGCGAAGCTCCTCCTAGTAACGCAAAGATAAAATAAATGGTTGTCATATATATATTATTTGTATCAGTTTTATGGTTTGGTTATTTAAGTAGCCAGCCATGCAGGGTTATACTAATCAACCAAAATTGCATCAATTTTGTAACTATCTTTTTGTTTGATTACCCTTAGGTGAATTGTAATCTGTTTTTTGTTGTAATTATCTACATAGGTAATCAAAAATATATTATTATTTACGGCGTCCTTTTTGACCTTTAATGTTTTGAGCCATTCTTTATCACAGTCCTGAGCCATTATAAACGGATCATAGTCTAAAGCGCCCGTTTTTAATTGCTGCTCAATTTTTTTTAGATGTTCAGCCGTGCAATATTGCCGTTTTATTAAATCCAGCTTTTTCTCATCTGCGGTTCCTGCGGACTCGGTTATATAATTTGTATAAAACTTTTTCAACATGGTTACCATTTGCTCATCTGAAGAATTAGACTGACTATAGGCTAATTTGCAATTAAAACTTAAGATAGCGGTTGTAAATAAAGTCAATAATATTTTTGTTCTCATCTTTATTTAAATAGTTTTGCGGTGTCCATTATGTTTGCTAATAATAACCCTAAGAATATTAAAACTACTCCAAAATTTATCAAAAGAGCAAAAACAAATTTCAAATTTTTTTTCTCCTTTAGTCCTTTAATAGCGTGAATGGAACCAATGATTCCTAAAATTCCAGCAATAAAAATTGGTAAACCAACAAGTAAACCGGAAACATTCGAATTGTTACCTTTATTAAAAGTGATGGTCATTAGCGCAATTGTGATCATACATAAAATCAGTATTCCTTTTCGAAATGACTTCTCAATATTTGTCCTTGCATTTCTCATTTACCGGTAGTTTAAAACACTCATATAAAATAACCAGTTATTTTAATTTATACTTAAGTGCTTTTTAATAAAGTCGACTATTTCATTCATTGCCACTGTGGCTTCCGGAAACATTGGAGCTAATAAAGGATAGCAATGAACCATACCAATTCCGGGTTTGAATGTTATATCAACGCCTGCACTTTTTGCTTTTAAACAGAACTTTTTTCCGTCTTCAAATAATTCATCATCAACGCCTGAATTTACAAAAATCGGAGGTAATCCTTTTAAATCGCCAAACAACGGTGATATCAGCGGAGAAGTTGCCTGGTTATCGCCAACGTAGTACTTGCTAAATACAGTCCACGAGTTTAATGGAGCTACAGATACTTTATGTTTTGTCCGATAAGAATCACTGGAGCAGGTTAAGTCGGTCCATGGAGAAATGGCAATGGCTGCGGCAGGTAAGGTAATATTGAGCTCCTTCAAAGCCAGAAGAATAGCTAAGCACAATCCACCGCCGGCTGATTCGCCGGCTATTAGTATGTTCGCGGGTTTAAATCCTGAAGAAAGAATCCATTGATATATTTTTATAGAATCATCTATCGCGGCTGGAAAGGGATTTTCAGGAGCAAGTCTGTATTCATAAATTAAATTTGTAACTCCTGTATTTTTTGCAAATTTTGAAACAAATCCACGATGATCACTACAAGATCCTGACACATATCCACCACCATGAGCATATAAAATAATTTTCTCCGAATCCGTATTTTCCGGAATCAGCCATTCCGATTTTATACCTTCAATGATCTGTTCTTTAATGGTAATTTCTTTAGGTATTTTTGAGTATTTGCCTGCTCCTTTCTCGCATAATGCTCTAAAATCAGCAATAGAAGTATTAAAGTCAAAAACTTCCTTTTTTAATCTTCCTTGTAACAGATGTCGGTTTCTCATTAAAATATTGAACAACTTGCTTTTAAAACTTGACATTTGGTTAATGTTTTATTAAAATGCTCTGGATCTATTGCTATCACGTTACTCGGTTAAAAATAACTTTGTTTTAATTAATTTGCAAAAGGTTAAACCTATTTTTATTGTTATATCAGATATATAGGAGAATTTATGGGAGATAGTTGCTTGATAACAATTAATAATCCTCGATCCATTAATGTAGATTTTACTTTTAACAGTGTTAAATACAGATTAAACAACATTCTTAGTCATCCATATAATGGTGCATTAGAAATTGACAGACAAACTATTGTTGAGACATACTCAGCGCTTAATTATGGCTTGGTCGGTAACTTTTATTTATTAGGTAATCGCATTTTTGGCTATATTGATTTAGACAGATTTGGTATAAGTTCATATAATTTCGATGCGGTTAGAAATAATAAATAAAATGAGGCTCCAAATGCGGGTCATAGGGTTATTTTAAAATCACGCCCCATTCCGTTACATAAAAACCATCCTTCCTAAATGTTGATTTTCTGGTATGACTTTGAAGTTTCACTTTGATATCCGAAGCCATCACCCTGTAAAATAATCTTAAATAGTTATCCGGTTTCAAGGAAAAGTCGACTTTTATAAGTTTATCGATGATTTCTTTTTCCTGCGGATAAATTAAATAATATTTTGCACTTTTTAACCTTGGGATCCAATATTCAATAAAATCATCAATCTCATGTGAATTGAAACCATATTCAGCCATGTTCCGGGAAAAGAAATCCTTTAAACTATCCCTATCCATGGCCCAACCTGTTTGGTATTGCCAACCATCAGGCTGATCACTTTCGTAAAACAGATAATCATACGCATTATTAATTTTACCTGTGGTGTCCACATTAATATGCCAACCCTGATCGTATGAAGGAATTGATTTTACTACAGTTCCTCCATTAGGGAAAAAAATATTTACATCGAGGGATAGTTTCTTTATAGGATGAATATAAATATTGGGTTTATATACTCTGGGAGGAATAGTATCTGTAGTGGAAGTAGTGCAAGTATCTGGACATGGTTTTAAATCAATATCACAACTTTGAAATGGAATCGCAAGCATTACCAATAGTCCCAGCAGCAGGAACGTAAAAACAACGCTGAAGAATTCTTTTTTCATTAGTAATCGAATCAGGTAGAAAATCTTTTTCATTTGCATCGATTTGGTTTAACTGTTTTGTCGGATTAGTATACAAGATAATACAATTTTCAAGCCAAAAATTTCTTTGCGTTCATCCGGTTTATATTCTTACCTTAAATGAAGGATTTTAAAATTTATTCAGTAACTTTAATAGTATTCAAAATGCGATTACCTTTTTTTGCTGAAGACACTGCCAAACCTTAATGGAATGATTTAGGAATGAATGCGAGTTATATAGAACCGAACGACATACGGTCATTGGATCATAGTTTACTCATGTTAGCACTTGATGACGCCACCCTGTCTGTGCTATTTTTGATGGCATATGAAGAACAATATCCTGAAAATATTCTTATCCCTTTACTTCAGAAAAACAACAAACCTATTATCGGGGGTATATTCCCGGAATTGATATTTATGGGAGAACGCAAAAGTAAAGGTGTGCTATTGTTGCCTTTGCCGTTTGTTTTAAATACTCAACGCTTTGATTTGTCTCAAACCCCTGAAGATTTCCTGAAACAACTGGAATCAGTGCAAAATGATTCCCTGGATCCTTCAAGCACGTTATTTGTTTTCATGGATGCCATGAGTGACAATAAAGAGTTTTTCATTGAGTCGCTGTTCAATTTTTTTGGTAGCAATCCCACGTACATTGGTGGTGGAGCAGGTTGCTTAAAATTCGAACCGTTTCCATGTATCATTACGAATTCAGGTATATATACAAATGCTGCGGTTATAGGCTGGGCTAATAAAAAAACGGCACTTGGTGTTGCTCATGGCTGGCAACCTGTTTCTGAACCTTTAAAAGTAACGAAAGCCGTTAAAAATGCACTTATTGGGATAAATTGGAAACCTGCTTTTGAAGTATATAAGGAAATCGTTGAAAAACATTCGGGAATGCAGTTTACAGCGGATAATTTTTTTCAAATCGCTAAATCATATCCCCTGGGAATTACAAAGATCGATGCAGAAATGGTTGTGAGGGATCCATTTAAGGTGACTGACAACATACTTCATATGGTTGATGTGATTAATGAAGGAGAATATATCGTAATACTTCACGGCAATATGGATTCCCTTTTAGCCGGTGCTTCAAAAGCAAAAGAAATTGCATTTGAGAAAGCGGAAGACAGCATGGACCAGAGAAGTGTTTTTTGTATTGATTGCATCTCAAGAGTGCTCTATATGCAAAATGATTTCAAAAAAGAATTGGAGATTATTGGCAAAAACGTTACGGTAACAGGAATCTTAACGATGGGAGAAATTGCCAACTCGGAAGAATCATTTTTAGAGATTTATAATAAAACCATTGTCCTTGGAATATGGTAGAAAAAAACAGACAGACAGAAATATTTTTGGAGCTTGTTTTTAGTGCCAGCGGTGAAATTGATGAGCAATTAATCCTGAAAAAAAGCATACCTGTTTATTTGCGAAAGCTCAATTGTATTCAGGCCGGCGTTTTAAAAATGAACGGGAGCGGTCTGGAAGAAACCATGCTAATTCCATTTGTAGCTGGCAAAACCAAAGAATGGGCCAAGGTGAAAGCATATTTTATACATAACTTTTCGGTAGAAAATGGAACATGTATTCAATTTTTTTCGGCGGATTTTTATTATTATGCGTTTTGTTTGAGCACTTATGGGATTTTAGTTTTAGGCAGAAAGAAACCTTTTGATGAGATATATACCAATGAACTGGTTCCTATTGTTAATCATTTGGGAAAATTTCTTCTGCAGGCCAAAGAAACAAAGCAAAGGGAAAAAGCAGAAAAAGCTCTGAAAGAAAGTGAGCAACGCCTGCGTACCCTTGCTGATGCAACAACCGCCGGGATATTCATTTTTATCGGGGAGAAAATTGTATATGCCAATCCTGCTGCGGAAAAATTTAGCGGATATTCCAATGCGGAATTAATGATGCTGAATTTAATGGACTTCGTGCATCCGGATCATAGAAAACAGATCGGCGATTTACGCACAAACTTCCAATTGGAAAATCATACTGCACTTATTGAAACCAGAATTTCCCGTAAGGATGGCGAAGATTGTTGGTTAGACATAAGTGTGGGTATCATTGACTGGATGGGAGAGCAAGCTACTTTAATTTCGGCATTCGATATCACCAAACGCAAACAAGTAGAGGAGGACTTAATTAAAGCCAAGGAAAAAGCCGAAGAAAGCGATAAATTAAAAACTGCATTTTTGGAAAACATTTCTCACGAAATACGAACACCCATGAATGCCATACTCGGTTACTCCAAATTGTTGTTAAAATTGAGTTTAGCAGAAGAAAAGAGAAACCAATTTACGGATAATCTGCACAAATCGACGTATCAATTATTAACCGTAGTCGATAATGCTATAACATTGGCACAAATTGAAACAAATCAATTGCAGATCAATAAAATGTCTTTTTCACCAATGATTTTACTTTCTAAATTATTTAAACAATACAATAGTCATAAGCACAGGATTGAAAAATCGAACATCAGATTTGTTTTAAATAATACCGATGCTACGGACATATTGATCAATAATGATTATACACGGATAGACCAAATTTTTAATATATTACTTGATAATGCATTTAAGTTTACGGAAAATGGTACAATAGAATTTGGCTATCATCTAGCGGACAGTCAAATAAAATTCTACGTAAAAGATACCGGAATCGGAATACCGCCCCAAAAACAAACCATTATCTTTAAAAGTTTTACCCAGGCCGATAAAAATATTCGACAGTTATTTGGTGGCTTGGGCGTTGGATTGGCAATCGCTTCAAGTCTGGTAAAACTACTTAACGGGAATTTACAGATTAATTCACAGGAAAATATGGGCACTGAAATAATATTTAGTTTGCCCTATTCATAAACATTAAGGTCATAAATAACAATTAAAGTATACCATGGTAAATTGGAAGAATTATAAAATGCTGATCGCTGAAGATGAAATGGGAAATTTTATGCTTATTTCTGCTTTACTTGAAGCAACTGAAATTCAGATAACACATGCATTGGATGGTAAACAGGCCGTTGAATTTTGCCAGAAAGATCAATTCGATGTTATATTTATGGACTTGAAAATGCCTGTTATGAGCGGTTTTGATGCCACCCTTGAAATCAGAAAATTTAATAAGGACATTGTAATTATCGCTCAAACAGCATATGCATATAAACGGGAAGAATGTATTGCAGCCGGATTCACCGATTACATTTCCAAACCCTTCAACGAAGGACAATTAATAACCGTGCTTAGCCAATATCTATAAAACTTTAATCACTACCATTGAAATACTGCTGCATAATCGCACTGACGCTACTCGTTTCCTGTTCGCAAACCACGAAGAAAACGCCGGAACCCGGAATTGACTTTTGTGCAAAAATTCACCGGAACGACTCCATCAAACTATCGAAAGAGCTTGCGGGTTTTTCAACCCTGATGCAAACCAAAACCGGTGTATGCGTGCTGGAGGATGGCGGCGGTGCTCTGATAACCCGTGCATGGCTTTGCGAGTATGCCGAAAAAACCATAGATATTCAGTATTTCATTTTTTCGACCGATAATGTCGGTCTCATTGGCTGCGATTATTTAGTAAGAGCTGCCGACAGAGGCGTTAAGGTTAGGATAATTGTAGATGATATGATGGTGGATGCCAAAATGAGTGATATCCTGACGTTGGATTCGCACAAAAATATAAGTATCAAAATTTATAATCCGGGCGTTAATCTGGGTAAGAATATTTTTGGTAAGGTTAAGAAATTTGCCACCGACTTTCGTTCGGCAAATCAACGTATGCATAACAAAACATTCATTGTCGACGGAAAAATAGTTATTACCGGAGGGCGTAATCTCGCCGATGAGTATTTCGACTATGACCATGAGTATAATTTCAGAGACAGGGACGTACTTTTGCTTGGAAAGGTAGCCTCAGACGTTCATGCTTCTTTCGAAAAATTCTGGAATAGCCACTATTCGGTAGCGGTTACACAATTAACTGATGGCGTTGTTCCAAATGACACAGATTCCCATCGGTTCGATAAACTTCATCAATATGCCTGCAATCCGGAAAACTTCTGGCCTCAAATACGCACTAAAATTGACAGTTTTCAAACTACCTTTCAAACTTTAATAAGCACCTGCGAATTGACTTGGCTCGACAGTGTTGCATTTATCCCTGATATACCTGGCAAAAACGATGGAAAAAACGGTTTGGGAGGTGGAGGTATTACCACCAATGCGCTGATCGATCTGGTGAAAAAAGCAAAACACTCCATCGATATCCAATCGCCTTATTTGATTACCACTGAGCTGGGACAAAGTCTTTTTCGCCAGGCGGTTCAGCGGGGGGTAAAAATAAGGATACTCACCAACAGCTTAGCATCGACCGATAATGTGGAGGCTTTTAGTAGTTACCAATCCAGCAGGAAAACCTTGCTCAAAGCAGGCGTCAAAATTTATGAGTTTCGTCCCGATGCTGCGGACCGTTTCAAAATCATGACCGGAGCACTGCAGAAAGAGTTAAATTTCAAACCAACGTTTGGTCTTCACGCTAAAACCAGGGTAGTCGACGGATATGTAACTGTAATTGGGACGTTTAATCTTGATCCCCGGAGTGCTAATCTCAACACGGAATGTGTTACTGTTATCCATTCAAAGATTGTTGCAGGAAAGGTTTTAAGAGCAATGGAAGAGGACTATAAACCGGAAAATTCCTGGCAAACAACGTTGGAATCGAACCCCGATTCGAAAGTAAGTTCTATAAAACGGGCAAAAACATTTTCAAGGAAAATACTTCCTAAAGACATTTTATAAAAAAAATCTCGACCCTAGCCTTCTTGGGGAGTTAATTAAGCTGCCATTCCAAAAGCAAACAATTTTGCCCTATCAAAAAGTCTAATCCCAATTTTGTACAAAGTTTAGCTATATATTTGCAGCACTAATCAAACACACCTATGAAGTTATTTATTGGATCGCTCTTTTTTTCATTCTTTCTATTGTCAGGATACGCCCAAACAAAAACAACAATCACCGGTAAGGTCGTAGACATATCAAATAATCAGCCGCTTGAATACTCTTCGATTACTATTATTAACAAACAAACTAAAAAAATAGTCAATGGTTGTATTTCGGATGTTAAAGGTGCATTTAAGGTTGACAATGTTCCCATAGGCACCTACAAGGTTACTGTCGATTTTATAGGCTATAAGCAAGTTATCATCGATAGTATTACCATCAGTAACCATAAACAAAACTTCTCGTTGGGTATCATTTCGCTTAATCCGACCGACAAAAATCTTCAGGAAGTTACCATAACTGCGAATGGTCCTGTTACAGAAAATAAAATAGATAAGATAGTTTATAATCTTGCCAATGATGTTACTTCGAAGGGCGGCATTGCTATTGACGTGTTAAAGAAAGTACCTCAGGTAACCGTGGATATTGACGGTAATGTGGAATTGCAGGGGAACTCCAATATCCGTTTCTTAATAAATGGCAAGCCATCCAGTGTGTTTGGAAACAGTATTACCGATGCACTTGCGTCGATACCTGCCAGCGAAATTAAAAGCGTAGAAGCAATAACAAGTCCGGGCGCTAAATACGATGCACAAGGTACCGGCGGCATTATCAATATTATTCTTAAGGAAAACAGAATGCAGGGTGTCAACGGGAATGTCAGTTTATCGGCAGGTTCCCGATTGGAGAATGGATCGGTAAATTTGAACCTTAGGCATAATAATTTTGGTGTGAATGTTTTTTTCAGCGGAAATGCTCAGTTAACATCGAAAACGCCTAATTTTCAAGATCGTCTATCGACCGACACTTCAGCAAAAACAACTACCCATTTAATACAGAACGGCTATTCCAATTTTTTTAGGAATAGTTATCAATCAGGAATTGGTTTCGACTGGAATATTACAAAGCAAGACAACCTCACCGCTTCATTGAGCTACCACGATTTTAGCAATCATAACGAGGGTCTTACGAACCAGGCACAATTGACTCAGGATTTTTTAGGTAATAAGCTTCCCATTGACTCCACAATACGCAATTTCGAAAACCAAACGCACGTTTATTCTGTAGACTGGGACCTGAACTACACGAAGAAATTTAAAAAAGAAGGGCAGGAATTAAGCATTATGTACACTGCAAGTTATGGAAAACCAAATAGTGATTATATACAGACGCAAAAATACCCGGAACAGTTTTTGCCTTATACAGGTTTGACAAGCAATAACCCCGGAATTGACAGAGAAACTGAAATCTCTATTAATTACACTCAGCCTGTAAATGATAATTTTATTGTGGAAACAGGGGCAAAAACGATTATGCAGAATATTAGCAGCAATGCGAATGTTTTCAATTTGGATACTGTTACACGCCAGTACTTTATAGACCCTTCACAATCCTATCAATTGAGTTATACTTCCAAAGTTTATGCCGGATATCTTTCCACTACCTTTTCATTGTCCGATTTTCTAAAAATAAAAGCCGGGCTGAGATATGAGTATACAGATGTTAAGATCGATTTCCCAAATGCGGCTATTCCATCCTATGGAAATTTTGTTCCTTCCCTCATCCTATCGCATGATTTTAAAGGCAAGAAACAGTCGGTAAAACTGGCCTACAGTCATCGCATAGAACGTCCGGAGTACAGGCAATTGAACCCTTTTATGAACCTAAGCGATCCGTATAATATTTCTACAGGTAATCCGTTATTAAAACCTGAATTAGGCCATAATATTGAATTGGGCTACAGTAATAACTTTGGTAATGGCGGAAATATTTATATAGCCTTATTTGAAAGAATCAATACCCAAGATCTTAAATCAATAACCACATTTTATCCAACCTATCAAATTGGCGATTCTGTTTATAACAATGTTTCCTTAACCAATATTCAAAATACCGGGGTAGAGTATAATTCGGGACTCAATATGTCGGGTTCCCTGCCTATAATGGATGGTTTAAATCTGAGAAGCAATGTAATGATTTCTCAAAGACATAGCGTAACTACGTTAAGCACTGGCAATGTGAACATGGGGATAAGATACAGAATTAATTTAAATGCCACCTATCAAGTGTCACGAAGCCTCGTATTTGAAGTGTTTGGTAATTACAATTCCGCAGCTAAAAATGTACAAGGCCGTAATCCGCAATCTTTTAATTACACCATAGCTTTTAGCAAGCAGTTTTGGAATAAAAAAGCAAGTTTCGGGTTTACCGCTACCAATCCTTTTAATCAATATATAAGCCAGAAAACAACCATTGCAACGGATAATTACTCCTCTTACAACATCCGAAAGGTTCCTTATCGTTCTTTCGGAATAAATTTCTCATACAAATTTGGTAAGCTTGAATTTAAAAAGACCAAAGAGGATGATAATTACCTGAATGCTCCTCCTTCATTAGAAAATTAGATTCATAAAGGCAGGTTTACTGTCCAACCTTAATACATTTCATCCGGTTACTACTCTGATAAACGGTAAAATATTCATTGTGCCCATCTTTTTGAAAAGATAACAAAATGTTAGTGCCATTGACCAAAAACTCACTGGTCGATATAGCTGTAGTTTCCATTGGACCTTGATTTTGTTCCTGAATAAGTAACTTGTTGTTGAGCAGCATTACTTTAATTACCATATCCATTTTCCCCATTTGATAAGTCCCAATGTAGGTATTGAGCATGTCTGGGGATGGTAATGCAGCGGCAATGATATTTACATTTAAGTCCTTGTCAACAGTGCGTCTGGCTGTGTTTGTGTTTGTGTTCACGGTTAGTAAACCGGTATCCACTTTCCAGTTATGATCGAAAAAACCAGTAGCCACACCTATTTTGTTCTCTGGGTCTCTTATAGCAGGATTTGAAATTTTACCATCGGTAATTGTATAATCGAAATTCAATATTTCCTGGTTATAAATGTCATAAAGATACATTCCTTGATAGGAGGTTGGCGCTAATAACCTGATGTACCGTGCTGCATTAAACGGACTCGGATAAATAGCATCAAGTACGGCATCGGGAGCCTGAATTACTCTACCACCAACGGCAATGGTGCTGGATTTTATCTCGAGCGGGAATGATTTTATGATTCGTTGTGAAATTTTATTTTCCTTTGGGCCACCAATCAGTAAAAGCGAATAATTTTTCAACATTGAATCGCTGATTTCTGTGTCCTTGAAAACGCGGGGTTTAAATTTTTGCCAATTTAACCAAAAGTATACAAAGGCGTCTGTTTTTTGTTGTATCACTTTTTGCATTACCGAATCCTTTGAAATTGTCCCCACCACCAGGGCAAAAGGAGTATTGGTAAAATCACTGATGGGTCCCGCCAAGGCTGGAGTTTTATGAAGTTTTTGCGTAACCAGTTCTTTGCTTTGTAAGGTAAACGTATGATTAGTTAGGTTATCGAAGGTATAGATTTCACCGTTCCAGATTATGTTTACCGGTTGCGCACGCTGAAGTAACGTTTCTGCCGGAGATAAAACCATCTCCATAACATTATCCGAATTAACCTGAATGATATTGTTTGCTAGTATTTCTGCTTGAACATTGATCATCTGTAAAGGTTTGTTGCGTTGGGTCACTTTTACCCAGTAAGCCGATGCGGTGCGTAATTCAGCTGCTCTTATCCTCACCTGTTTTGGACTTTTGTTATGTGTATGTTTCAGCAGCCAGGGATAAATGACATCATCCATTTCCAGATTCTCATGTCCTTTGCCAGGGACCTCTATATAGCGTATATCATACCCCCAACGTTCTAACATACGCACTAAGTACCTTGTGTTTTCCACATCAACGTTTTTATCGTTATCGCCATGCAACGCTAAAATGGGCGTGTTCAATAACGACTCAAACTGACAGGTAGAATGATCTTTATCCAATATAAAATCTTCTGTTTTCGAGAGTAATTTAAGATCTTCTTTTTTCATGGTATTCCGGTAGTCCCATCCCCCAAAAACCGGGGCTATGGCTGCAAAAATTTCCGGGTGCAGGCTGGCGACTCTCCAGGTTCCTGATCCGCCCATCGACACTCCGGTCAAATAGACCCTGTCCTCATCGATGTTTAATTTTTCTTTGGCCATTTGTATGCATTTCATCACATCGCGGTCCCCAATGCCAATATATTCTGTATTTCCACGCCCGTGTGGCTCGATCAGAATAAAGTTGTAACGATCCACATTAGCATCATGTCGCTTGTCGTATGCCCACCAGCGGACGTAATCCGAATTCTCCTGACTCATCCCATGAAGAAACACGATCATTGCTGATTTTTTCGAGGGATCATAACCTGGAGGTATGAAGCACCGGCAGAACTGTGGGGTACCATCAATATCGTCAACGTAAGCCAATCGAATAAATCCACCTGGTCTGATTTGATTTTTTGCTTTCATCTCCGCAAATTCCATCAACAACGGATGGAGTAGGGAGATTTTATATTGATCGGTAGTTTTAAAATCGCCAGCTATCCTGTAATTGACAAAATCGGCCAGCATGCGGTGTGTAACTTCTTCAGGTGTACCTGCTTTTTTTTCAGGGGCTGTTTTAACTAAGTCCTGGGCTGTCTTCAGTGCATCGCCCTTAAACCAGTTTACATATTCCGTGCAGGAAAGAGCGTGCAAATTAGTATACATATATTTTATTTCATAGGGACCTTCGTCCCATGTTGAATAATTCAGGGTAATAGAATCGCCACGCATCATGGTTTTATCAAAAACGGATTTTCCTCCGGCCGTGTATATATTCAACCTAAGGGATTGCTGTTTTGTAATCGCATGGAAAATCGAGGATGATTTGATGTTGAGTGTGGTGGTTTTCGGATCATCGTTTAAGGTGAGTTGAATTTTCTGAACTGTGTTTTCCGGAATATTGGCATCCTCCGTTACACGGGCTGTAAACGATCTACCCCAGGCTGATTGCACTGTTTTAATGAGTAAATAATTATCGCCCTGGTTTAAGTTCACCTCAATAAGGTCCTGATCAATCTCTGTTGCGCGGAAAAGCGTGTTGCGATGCACTAATTTGCCATTTAGCCAAACCTTAATCGCACCATCTGAACCAATTGTTAATAAAGCTTTTCCGGGCTTTTTCCGGTTGATGATACCAAACCCATAGCGAACAATATTGTCGATTTGGGAATTCGACAGGTTACTTTTAAAAAATTCGGCAAGGTCTATGAACTTGGCTGGGTTTTGAAGCACTTTCCACTTGAGTTCCTTGCCATTGGAGAGGTTAACTGACTGACCTTCCTGCGGCCTTATGTTTGCTTCGCCGCCAATCCCGGATAAAAAATCTTTATCCAGGCCTTCATTCCACTTTGCAGGGATATTTCCCAATAGAAGCCATTGCGGTATATATTGAGCACGGTCAAAAGTCATGGGATTACGCATAGTAGTCTCCAGTTCACTGGTATCTAACTTAACGATCTGGCTAAAACCGGTTGTAAAGTCTAGTATCAGGAAGAATGACAAAAAAGCGGTGATGCTAATTTTTTTGATAGAGGATGTTTTCATTTTATATAACGGTTAATTTTAGAGGTTTACCTTTCTGGTCTTATGTTAAAGACAAAGATAAAAAAAATGTCAAGTTGAAAAACAAGCCTTTAGTCCTTTCTTTGGATGAACTAAATATTCTTATTTTTTTTTCGCCGTGTGAGAAAAATCTTTAAGAAGTGGGGAAATAGGACAAATTTCAAAGTACATAATTATAGTCTTATAGTCATTACGGATTGTTAAGTTATGACCTCCCACCCTCATAAAAAAGGCTGTGTGAAAATTAACATAAATTTCCCCAAATCCGCCAGCTGGCGGAGGCATATGTAACTTATTTATAGTAGGGATATTACCTTCAGGGGGTTTAGGGACAGATAAGTGGAGGATCATTTTTACACAACCTCAAAACAGGAGGGCTCCAGCTACAAAAGTTTCTCTAATTTTCCAATGCGCATTTGTTTAGCACAACGTCCATCAGGTAGCCGTTGCAAATTCCTTTTATACTTACCTGTGTACCGGCTTTTATTGCATTCTTTTTAAATTCAGCACGGTCAAAACTGCAAAGTACTCCGGAAGTTTCATCTTTTAGTTTAAGATAAACAGAAACATCAGCTTTATTATCAGCAACATTATCGACAAACCCTTTAACCGTTATAATTTTATTGAGATATTTGGTGTTTGCAGAATTT
This sequence comes from uncultured Bacteroidales bacterium, assembly GCA_964478555.1. Taxonomy (GTDB): domain Bacteria; phylum Bacteroidota; class Bacteroidia; order Bacteroidales; family JAAUTT01; genus JAAUTT01. Next base: position 25,404 of record CAYZNC010000003.1, read on the forward strand.
TCATTGCTGCTAAAATCTTTTACCAGTTGTCCGGCCTCCATAGTGATATCGGCTTTTTTTGAAGTAACACTGGTTTCGGCATTCTTAAAAACGTAAACTTTAACAAAAATGGACATTATCAATGCAACCGATATTATAATCGTAAGTGCCCACCTTAATTTGCCCGACATAGCTTAAGTTTTAGTTTGAATTATACGACATTTCAACAGTTACCTGAATTTCTTTGGCAATTTTGTTTTCAACCAATGAAGGTACTTTAATATCGTAATCCTGAGGAATGATCGCAAATTTAGCATCAGCAGCGATAGTTGTTCCTTTAATTACAATGGTTCCTTTGGTAATTATATGCTTGGTAACGCCATGAATGGTGAGATCTCCGCTTACTTCAGCAGGATAGGAGCCATCCTTTTTAAAATCGATTTTGCTGATATTGTCTATTTTACCCTTAAAATTGGCCTTGGGGAGCTTATCCGATTCCATGTAATTCTCATTAAAATGTTCCTGCATCAAAGCTGTTTTAAACACGAACGACTTAATAAGTAATACAAATGCCAATTCTCCCGAGGAACAATCGATACTGCTTACAACCTGCCGGTTATGGGCTTCAACATCTTCCATAGGGGTGTGAGAAAAAAATCCGATATGTCCGTTTTTGGTAATATATTTTTGAGCAGAAATCATTTGGAAACAACTTGCCAGTAGCAATATACTGATGATTTTATTTTTCAACATAAAGTTATTTATTAAGTTTTCGATCAATGTTTGTTTTTACTTAGAGTGAACACCCTGGAAATATTGAAGCCAAGGTGAATATCATTTTTGCCCCATTGTCCGGTGGTTTCACCAATAAAACCTTTTTCTGTCATAGCCAGCGAGTTGGTAAACATAATTTGGAAAACATGTCCTCCCGTTTCAATGTCAAAGCCAACAGCTATGGGATTGTAAGTTTTAACACTTCTATAGTCACGAAGAGGAGGGGCCACAATGTAATATTCGGCGTTGAATGAAATTCGTTTCGTTAGTTTGAATCTTCCGCCCAAACCTAAAGCTAAAATATCATTGGGATCCATTTCAGTATTGGTCATATTCATATGCACTAGTGTAGGGTTAAGCTCGAATGAAAATCGTTCGCTGAATTTACGGGCTATTAATAGCTGGTTTACAAAACTTACCCTGTCCCAGAAATAAACTTTGGTAGCCCCTGATGGAAGCAACATATCATTCATTGAAAGGGTGTTGACATACATGGAACTTAAGAATGAAAGGGAAAAGAACATATTTCTGGCGCCGTGCGATTGTCTGAGTATTGAGAATTTGAGAAACCCATCATATGCTTTTTCGTATGTGCCGCGACCAACGCCAACCATCAACCAATTGGTAATGCCGTAATCAGCTCCGAAGTGAATATTAGCCTCGTCTAATCCCCAAAGTTTGTAAGCGCCTTCGTTTAAAGTGCCAAAACGGTGCGAAAACCTCACATCAAGTTCACCAGCCGGCATTCTTTCAATCGATTGTCCGTTGATGATACGGGTGGATTTGAAGGTAGCTGTGGTATACTGGGTTTCATTACCGGTAGTCTGATTCAAAAGCTGGTCTAAGTCCTGAGCCTGTAAAACACCAATGGACAAGATAAAACACATTACTATTAATATTACTCTATACATACTGTTCATTTTTAATTATTTGGAGCGCCATCATTAATCCATTTCGAAAAAGCAGCTATTTTGCAATCATCGAGTTTTCCTCCACCCTTGGGCATAGGTGAGGCCGTTCCTGTGTGAGTTATGCTGTTCAGAAGTTTCCCATTGTCAACTAATGCTTTAACACTGGCATATGCATCGAGTTTTATATTGCCTCCAGGATTTGAACCACTGTGACACGCATTACAGTAATTGTTTAAGACAGGAACTATTTTAAGGGCATAGGTCACATTTACAGTATCAGTACAGGCATTATCCAGCGAAGGATAAAGATTTTCCTTTGAATCATAATAACAACCGGATAAAAAAGCAAAACTTACTAATAAACAAAAGTTTAATGTTTTCATACGTAAATAATTTTTTGGTTAAGGTCGTATGGAACTCCATGTTTGCTATTTTCATTAGTGTTTGTGGTTCTTCGCAAACATGTTCGGTTCATAAAATCTCTTTTAGATTTAATCCACGTTTTAATCATTGATTTACTTAAGGCAGAATTCATCATGTTCTTGTTTTGGATCTGTTATCGGCAGGCCCTTTAATGAATGGTGTCACATTTGGTTTCCTTTGCCCCTTGTAGTATCCAAACTTCAATGGTTGTGCGCTGTGCAATTGATAAGGGATTGTGACCTTTCGGTGGCATCATGTTCGGATTGTTCGGACTGCTAACTATCGTGTATAATTTGCTTCGCCAGGGGTCTCCGGGTTTTACCGACCTCATTACCGAACTATAACTGGTTGGATCAAAGCCTCCCCGACGATCATTACCGGAATGACATTGGGAACATGCGGCAAAAATAGGTAAAACTTGGGTATCATAGCAAACAGTTTGCAATCCACTGATGCTTGGTGGTTCATGTTTGCAGGATTGTGAAATATTTATAAAAAAAAGTAAAACAAGCGATTTTAAAGACAACTTTGAAGCAGTTAAGTAATTCATACAAAGCTTATTAATGAAGGTATTATAATTTATAATTAAATTGATTAAAGATAACGAAAAAAGTCTTAAAAAAGTACATTCATATTCAAAATTCCTTTTAGAATTGTTAGTTCAGCTAACTTCAGATGTATTATTTTGAATCATTATATTTTTGGGTAACGCTGAATTGCCTCGTATACCCTTTGTTTAATCTCATCGGCGGTTGGGTTTAGTTCCTTTGTAGTAAAGAAGCCGTTTTGTATATCTATCCTTTCAAATACCATGAGATACAAGTTAAAAATGATTCCCAGGCTCACCTGGTACCTTGGCTCCAGCACAGGCCATATGTTTTGAATAGCATTGTATGTTTTTTGACGATACTCATCGGCTACCCAATAGTATTCTTTTATGAGCTCGCGGAAACCTGCAGGGATAGGGGATCCGTGTGCTATTTCATTCAATTGCCATCTGCTTAAATTATTTTTTTCAATAACATCATCGGCAAAGTAATTCAGGTTGTTGAACTGATCTTTTTGAAAATCGCGGATAATATGAACCAGGTAACTGAATACAGCGCAAGGAGTGGCTGCTTCTTTCACATCAAAGCAGGGATCGGTATAATGTCCGTTTTGTTTTTGTATGCCGCACAGATGCACAAAAATGGATGCCGGGGCAACGGAAGCTCCCTGTGCATATTGAAGAAAGCTTTGCAACGTTGCGAAACCATCGCTGTGAATATCATAAATCATCGATTTAGCAAAGGCTTCCATGGGCCACATCGGAATTTTAAACTGTTCAAATGTGGTAATCAATTCATGTTGTAGCAGGTTTTCTTTGTTTTTTACAATCAACGTGTTGATCCAATCATTTACATTCGAAACAAATTGGTTTTTCTCGTTCTCCGCAATTGTTTTATGGTCACTTTTATGGTTATCAATTAAGTCATCGATTGCCCGCATAAATTTGTAACAGGTTTTTGCGGCAAGGTACCTGTCCTCATCCCAAAAATTGGCAGCGATAAGTATGTTTGGATGATCTTTGATCTGTTCGAAATTAATTTTATCAAACGTTTCAAGAAAATTATGTTGCAGTGAATTCATTTAGATTTAGATTATGATTGTTGTTCTTTCAAAATTCTTTCCGTGGTAAGCTTGGAAGATAAAAGTACCAAGGGTATACCATTCCCCGGATGTGTACTTCCCCCCACAAAATAAAGATTATGATAACGATCGTGCCGGTTATGGGGCCGGAAATAACCCATTTGTGATACGCTGTGACTGATGCTTCCAAAAACCGAGCCCCTGGTAACATTATAAACACTACTCCAGGTGGTGGGAAGATAACATATTTCAAATTTGATGTGGTTCTCAATATCTTCCAGGCCTAATTTTTTAAAACGTTCAATAACTCCACTACGCGCCATATTTTTAAGTTTATTCCAATCCTGTGGATGTTTTTCATCGACGTGGCCCACGGGGATAATAATGGAAATTGAATCCTGTTCAGGCGGTGCGGCTGAAAGATCACTTCTGGTTGGGGCGTGAACATAAAAGCTGGGGTTTTCCGATATGGATTGTTCTTCGAAAATCATATCGAGATTTTTTTTGTATTCCTCGGATAGAAATACATTGTGATGCTCTAATTGAGGGTAAGCCTTATCGAGGCCCCAATGCAGAACAATTGCAGAACATGAATATTTTCTGTGTTGAAGTCGGGTTGCAAACTTTTTATCCGGAAGCAGTTTACGATATACATAAGGCAAATCGGCATTTGCAATAACGATATCGGCGGTTATTGTTTCTCCATTCTCCAACGTAATGCCAGTGGCCCTGTTGTTTTCGATATTTATCTTTTCAACCGGATTATTATAGTAAAATTGAACGCCCTTTTCAGTAGCAAGCGACAATAGTTTGTTGGCAATACTAAACATGCCGCCTGTTGGGAATAGCGTTCCCTCAGTTAATTCTGCAGCCGGTAGCATTGAAAAAAGAGCGGGGGCAGCGTATGGACTTTGTCCTACATAGATATTCTGGAAAGTAAAAGCCATTCTCAAATGGCGGGTTTTAAAAAATTTCCGGATATAAATATGATGTTTGAGAAAAGTTCTTAGCTGTATTAGCATCCATACATTAGGCAGATTAATAAATTCAGAAACCTTATAAAAATTCCGTCCGATGAGTTTATGATAGGCTATTTGAAAATGCTTGTAACCTTGTGCTATGTAAGCCTGAAATTTAGGAAAGCTGCCTGGCTCAATGGCTTCAAGTTGTGCTTGCATTTTGCCGTTATTGAAGGCAAGTTCTGTACCGTCGTCAAAGTAAATTTTGTAAACTGTAGGTAGCTGATTTATTTCTATACATTCTTCAAGTTTAAGATCGAGTGATTCAAATACCTTGCGGTATATACTAGGCATTAAAAATATGGTAGCTCCAAGGTCGAAACGATGTCCTTCCCTTATTGTCTGTCCGCAACGCCCACCAGGACTTGAGTTTTTTTCGTATACTTTTACGTTATACCCGTTTTTTGCGAGCGCCAGAGCTGTTGCTATTCCGCCTATGCCAGCGCCTATAATAATTGCCAACTTATTTGTGTTCATATAAATAGCACTTTGACGTTTGGATTTATTGGACTACAAATTAATTAATATTCTCAATATTTGAAATAGTCCTTTAAACCTTATGTCATACAATTGATATAGTACTTCATATAAGTTTCCGCCAACTCCATCCCGTTAGAAAGAAATTTAATATGTTCAAAACCGACCCCAGCGGGGTCATCCGCCAGTGGTCAGACAGGTTATGTTGGTAGATAATATATAGAGCAAAGGCTTTTTGGCGCACGAATGTATTTAAATCGAAGAATAAATGAAGATTGCACCTTAACGAATGCGTAAACTATCAACACACCTTTAGCTTAAAATCTGGGAAAATGCATAAAAATTTAGTAGCGTTATCGTTTATTGGAAAGTAATTTAATTTATTTACATTTGTTCAACAGAATACTAACTGAAGGCTTAAAACTAAGTACTTACGACGGTCAACATGTTCATCAGAAATTTACATACCATAGAGAAAATTTTTGAATTTTTTTTGATTACTGTTTTGCTTTTGGCTTGCGAAAAAGACAAAAATGCCATTAACCCAAAAGATACTGATATTTGGCAAACATTCAATTATAAAAATGGCCTCACATCCAACAAAGCAGAAACAATATTGGAAGATAGTAAAGGCAATATCTGGGTTGGCACGACCGATAAAGGCGTATACAGATATAATGGAAAATCATGGAAAGTATTCGATACAAGCACCGGATTACTTTCTAATACTATTCTTTCAGCTTGTGAAGATGCCAATGGTAAAATTTGGTTTGGAACATCCGTGGGAATAAACTTTATAAGGAATGACACCTGTTATTATTTAACAAACTTTACGCATTATATTCAAACCATAGCTGTTGATAAGAACAATGGATTAATGGTAGGAACCTTTGGCGATGGATTATTTGTTATCGATAAAAACTATAACTTTTATCCGATCGTATTTAATGGTCAAACCTTCAGTAATATTAATACCATTTATGAATCGAATAGTCATCATTTCTGGTTGGGAACGGATAATGGCGTGGCTGAGATGATACCGCTTTCGACCCCGATATCCTACAATTGCAATTATTACAAAAAAACAAACGGTCTTGTCAGCGACTCTGTATATTCAGTTGCTCAGGATGACTGGGGAAATTACTGGTTTGGCCATCTGCATAGCCGTTCCCTCACAAAATATAATGGTACAAGCTTTAGTAAAGTATTAATGCCAATTCCATGGCCGCTCACCGTGTATTCGATGTTTAATGTTAATCATAATTTATGGGTTGGTACATTTGGTATGGGGATTCTTAAGTATGACGGTGCTTTTTTTTACCCCATCAACAAGGTAAATGGCTTAGCCGGCTCTTTCATCTGCAACATTACTATTGATAAAGCTGGCAATATATGGATTGGCACATATGATAACGGGGTTTCAAAATATATACCATGATTAACAATATGAGGCTAAAAATTTTTTCTTTCCTTGTGCTGATATTTGTTACCGTTCCTTTGTTTTCTCAAAGGGATTCCTCAAATACCATTACCCCCAATATTCTTTTAAACGATAAGGCTGTTAACCGACCGGTTAATCTATACAAAGGACAGTTTCAGTGTAACATTAATTATCAGTTTGGGGTGCAATCCAAAAAATTCGATGATGCAGGAAATAAACTGGATTTTTCCCAGGATGGGCGGGCGACTATGAGACACTATTATTGTCTTAATTTAAAATACGGGATATTAAAAAATTTAGAATTTTCAACAAGTCTTCCTTATTCCCAATTTATTGAAAGAGAAATTCCAACCGTTGTATTTTCATCACCTTATTATTATCAGCTTAATACGATTACTGAAAACAAAGGCTTTTATGATTTATCTTTTGATCTGTCATATCAATTGATTCATTCAAAAAAATTTTTTATGATAATCAATGGCGGTGCATTTATTCCCACAGCTCAGTATAAACCGGAACAACCCCAAAACGAAATAATTAATAATCCCGATTTTTATCACACAACTGCGGATAATGCTGTATACGTGAACTATCATAATTACAATAAATTGGGCGATGGAATTTATAAATTACAAGTTGGCGGGGCCATCAAATGGATCATCAGTAATTTAGCTATTTCATGCGATGCCAATTACATTAAAGGGTTAGGTGAAACAAATAATATTAGCTGGCAATTTCAATTGAATAATGGGGTATTTCAATATAAAGAAAACCCATATAAAATGCAGTATTCGGATAATCTGAAATTCAACGGGGGCTTGATGCTTCAGGTATATCCGTGGCTTGCAGTAGCTACTAACTTTCAAACTTTCAATGCCTTTAATGGCTGGAGTGAGGAATCAGGCAAAAGGATTAGGAACCCTGAAATGGACCTGGTAAATTTTGTTCCTGGTTTCGAAATACAGGTTACTTCGCATTTGAGGTGGACTCAGGAAGTGGGATTTCCCATATCAGGCAGAAATATATATGCACCTTTGTATTTCAGCACTGGCATTAGTTTAAATTATTTCCCTTTTAAAAAATAGGCCATGAAGAAGACTCTTTTCATCATTTATTTCTTTTTCGCTGGTTTGGTATCCGCATTCTGTCAGCAGGAGAAGCAGCTATTGCCGTCGGAAGTGAAACAGCTCACTGTTGTTCAGGAGCCGGTAACACTGAATAAGGGATTCTTTCGTTTTGGTCTCATTACGAGTTTTTTTTCCCAGGAAAAATCTTTTGATAATGCGGGGAAAAAATACATTAACCTTTTCAACTCTACAGCGCGCTCCTGGGAATACAAATTAGGAGTCTCTTATGGGATTAGCAACAGGTTACAAGCAAACGTTGAGATCCCTTACGAAAATAGTAAATTTTATATTTCTTCAAATAATATCATACCCTTCCAGGATTCCATTTTTAAAGATGTTTATTTACAAAAAGAAAAGGGAATCGGGGATATCAGGCTGTCCTTTAATTACCAAATATTGACTGAAACGGACAATAGACCATCTGTCACTTTCGATGGATTTGTTTCTTTACCAACGGGGAAAAAGGAATTTTCGAATGTCAAGAGTGAATTCGAATATGATTATCCTACAGGAGCCGGAACCACCATGTTAACTTCAAGCCTATATGTGCGGAAAATTATTTTTCCTTATGCAGTATATTTCCAGGCTATTTTTGACTATCCGTTCAAAGGGATGAAATTAATCGAACCATATGATGCTACTAAAAAATCGTTTAAAAATTACAACGATTATTTTTTAAAGGGTGGGGGGTATTTCATGTTAAATGATTGGATCTCCCTGGGCGATGAACTTAGTTACACTTATGACTGGGGAAAATGGACTGAAGGCGTTCCAAATTTGTATGATCATGCATCGCAATTCAATGATCAGGTTACCTTATCATTTCAAATTAAAAGAATCAGATTTTCTCAAATCATTCTGTTTACTTTATATGGAGTGAACTCAGCTGCGGATCCTATATATTACGCAAGATTGCAATATACTTTATGATACTGTCTAACAGATACGCGTTTCAAACGTGCGCCAGCTCTTTCATCAGCTTTTTGTCCGCTTTATTTTTTCTTTTCATCCTGCTCCCTTCTTGCACCACACCATCTATTCTGGTTACACGGGAACAGCAACAGGGCGATGCATGCAATAATCAAAACAAATATCAGGAAGCGATAGTGCACTACCGGAAAAGCCTGAACGCAAGTTCCCAACTTGGCATTTACCGTAATCAGGATATGGAAGGCGTTTTATGCAGGAAATTGGCTAATGCATATGAAACTCAGGGAAATTACACCGAAGCATTGGGTTATATCAATCGTGCTTACTTCATTGATTCGATTCGGAATAATAAGCTTGAATACATAGAGGATGTGAGGGAAAAGGGCAGAATTTACCTTTTCATAGGTAATTACAAAGTTGGGATGGCTTATCTGGAATATTCCTTAAAGCTCAATGAAGGAATGGAAAATTCTCTTAAAACCGCAAACAAACTTTCTATTGCAAACACTTATTTTTCACTTGGAGAAACAAATCTTGTACTTGGAAAATACAATGAAGCGATTGTGAATATTAACAAAGCCATCAGCTTATATTCTGAAAACAATAACTGGCAAGGCTTAATGGAGTCAGAGCTCGTAATGGCTGAAATTCTTATTGACTTTGGTGATTACGAGCAAGCTAAAAAGCTGCTTTTAAAATCAATGAAACGAGCAGAGGAAAATAAAATTAACACAGCCCGGCAAAACCAGGCACTTGGTGAAATAGCAGGAATGACCGGTGAATATGAAAAAGAATTAAAGTATAGACTTGTTGCTTTGGATGAAGCCAATAAAACCAACATCACACCTCAAATAATATGGGCAATGGTTAAAACCGGCGATGCATATTTTTCCTTAAATGATATGAAGCGAGCCAACGGATATTATTCCGGAGCAATCAAACTTAAGCAAAGTAAAAATATCAATGCGCAGGGAATTGATGCATCCATTAATATGAGAACCGGCAATGCCCTTAGTGCCAATAAATTTTACATTTCTGCGGGATCACAATTGGGCTCGTCGCTTGCGCTACTGAGAATGGCGGAAACATATATAAGACATAAGCAGCCGGATAGTGCTATGTATTGTTACAATCAGACTCTGCAATATTTTACGCAATCCAATATAAAAGAGGGCATCGCAAAAGTTAACCTGTTGAAAGGCAAGTTCTATATTGAATCGGACAGTTTAAGTAAGGCTAGTCAATGTTTTGATTTGGCACAAAATTACACCAGAAAACCTGAAATACTCTGGCAATATTGGTTCCATAAAGGTCGGTTATCAGAAAAGTATAACCAGCTGGATTCGGCCAAAAATGCGTACCTTAAGTCTATTGACATCATTGAAAATCTTCGAAGTAAAATATCGCTTGATGAACTAAAAAGTACTTTCACAGATGCTAAGATTGAAGTGTATGACCGTTTAATTATGCTCTTGTTAAAGATGGGTTTAAACAATGAAGCTTATGATATTTCCGAAAGGGCACGTTCAAGGGCGTTTCTCGATATGATATCCAATAAAAAAATTGAAGCTAAAGACGATAAAGACAAAGATCTGATTGGGAAGGAGCAGGCATCCAGACTACAAATCATGCATCTCTCACAACTTATAGAAAAATACGAACTCGAAGAAAACTTAGCTGATTCCTCAGCCATGGTTAAATACAAACAAATAAAAGAAGAGTACGCAAATGTTCAGTTAAATTATGATGAATTGCTTCAAAAATTAAAGCTCAATAAATCTTCATATACTTCTCTAATCGTAGTTGAGACGGCATCAATAAAAGATATTCAGAAATCATTAGACAACAAAACTGCTTTGGTTGAATACTGGGTTGGTACGAGTAAATTAATTGCCTGGGTTATCTCTAATAAGAAAATATCTACTAAAATTATTGATATACGAGGAGATGACTTGAGGGATGACATCATGACCAGCCGGTTTTACCTGGGAAAATCTACGGATAAGGTTTATTATTATGTGAAACATGATTATGAAAGTCTTATTTTACCTATTGAAGACGAACTAAAAGGTTTCCCGTTTCTTTGCATTGTGCCGCATAATGTTCTGCATTTATTACCTTTCCAGGCATTGATGAATAGCAATGATCAATTCATGGTCGAAAACTTCAGCATTTCCTACGCTCCATCGGGAAGCATATATTTGAAATGCCTGCAAGCTTCGGCTAATACTGCGAATAAGTTTTTGGGTATGGCATTGGGAGACCTGGAGATAAATCAATTCTCTGGTTTACCCGGAACTTCTTTGGAAGTAGAACAAATCTCAAGGCTTTATCCTGAAGAAACAGTTAAATTAAAAGAAGAAACAACAGAATCTTTCTTAAAACAGGAAGCCAGCAAATTCAATATTATACATCTAGCCACACACGGCTATTTTAATGGTAACGATCCTATGAATTCTTTCGTTTTATTTGCTCCAAGCAAAGATGACGATGGTAAACTAATGGTTCGTGAGGTTTTTGGATTAAACTTAAATTCCAAATTAGTTACACTGAGTGCTTGTGAAACGGGAATTACTAGCATAACACAGGGAGACGAAATGGTTGGTCTTAGCCGTGCATTTATATACGCAGGTACGCCTTCGATTATTGTTAGTCTTTGGAATGTTTCCGATGCATCCACAACATTGCTAATGGAGAAGTTCTACAAAAACCTTCAAAGCCATAACCTTCACGAAGCGTTAACCCTTGCCCAGAAGGATTTAATACAGCAATACCGTCTTCCATTTTATTGGGCACCATTCGTATTAATTGGAAACGGAAAAATCAGGTAGAAGTAAAAAGTACTCAGTACTTTTTACTTCTACCTACAAGGGCATATTCCCATGTTTCTTAGCTGGATTGGTTTTTGTTTTGTTTTCGGTTAATTCCAGGGCTTGGTAAATTTTAAACCGCGTTTGTTTAGGAAAGATAATTTCATCGATGAAACCCAACTCCGCTGCTTTATAGGGGTTGGCAAAGGCAACCCTGTATTCTTCCACTTTTTCCAGGCGTTCTGCTTCAGACTTCAGATTGCGGTATAGGATGTTAACTGCACCTTCCGGTCCCATTACGGCAATTTCGGCTGTGGGGAAGGCATAATTGACATCGCCTCCGATGTGTTTACTCGACATTACATCGTAGGCTCCACCGTAGGCTTTGCGGGTAATGATAGTTATTTTGGGAACGGTGGCTTCAGTATATGCATATAACAGTTTAGCTCCATGTTTGATGATACCTCCCAGTTCTTGTGTGATGCCAGGTAAAAATCCAGGTACATCCACAAAAGTGATAATAGGGATATTAAAGGCATCGCAGAATCGAACAAACCTGGCTGCCTTGGTTGATGAATCGATATCGAGTACACCTGCAAGGACAGATGGCTGGTTGGCGACAATACCAATGGACCGGCCACCTACACGAGCAAAACCAACTATGATATTTTGTGCGTATTGTTGCTGGATCTCAAAGAAGTTTTTGTTATCTACAACGGCGTTTATTAGCTCTAACATGTCGTATGGTTTGTTAGGCTCCAAAGGAATCAGCGTTTGAAGTCTTTCATCCTCCCGGTTGATATCGTCGGTGGTAGGTTTAAAGGGAGGGTCTTCCATATTATTCGATGGAAGGAAACTCATCAATTCGCGGATCATGAGCATGGCTTGTTCGTCGTCGTTAGCCATAAAATGAGCAACGCCACTTTTTGAGTTATGCGTCACGGCTCCGCCCAGATCTTCCTTGGTAACTTCTTCGTGGGTAACAGTTTTAACAACCTCAGGGCCCGTCACAAACATATAGCTTTTTTCTTTTACCATCAGGATAAAATCCGTGAGGGCCGGGGAATAAACTGCACCTCCGGCGCATGGGCCAAGTATGGCTGATATTTGCGGCACTACACCCGAAGCCATTACATTTAGTTGAAATATATCGGCATATCCTGCTAAACTCTCAACCCCTTCCTGTATTCGAGCTCCGCCCGAATCGTTTAATCCTATAACAGGCGCGCCAACTTTGAGTGCCATGTTCATTATTTTTACCACTTTTTCAGCATTGGCGCGACTCATGGTGCCTCCGAATACCGTAAAATCTTGGGCAAAAACAAATACTAAGCGGTTATCAATTTTCCCATAGCCGGTTATCATGCCATCGCCGGGAATTTTCTTTGTGGCCATACCAAAATCATGGGTACGATGTACCACTAATTTATCTATTTCTACAAAGGAACCAGCATCCAGTAGATCATTGATTCGTTCGCGGGCGGTTTTCTTACCTTCTGCATGCTGTTTGGCAATCTTTTCAACTCCACCGCCTAATTCCGCAGCTTTTAATTTCTTCGCCAGTTCCAGATGTTTCTGTTCAATTGTGGGCATAGCCAATTTTCTTTTAAATGCTTCTGTGTTATTCAATAATAATTAAAGGTTGATGACTTTTAACGGTGTCGCCGACATTTACCAGAATTTTCTTAATGGTAGCATCGCGGTTTACTTTATATTCACTTTCCATTTTCATCGCGGATACCACAATCACCGTTTGACCTGCCGTAACCTTATCGTCGGTTTTAACCGGAATACGTACTATTTTTCCGGGCATAGGTGTTGAAATCACGTTTAGAGCCTGGTCTAGCTCATTTTTGTTTCTGTTTTGCTGATATCGTGTTTCAGCGTCTATAATTTCAATTTCGTAGGATTTGTAATAGGTGTTAGCAATATAACTCTTTGGAGTTTCGCCCTCTACTATTTCAATGTTATACGATACCCCATTATGCAACACGGAATATTCGTTTTCCTCTACTTTGCAAAAATCAATGGTGTATACTTTATCGTCTACAGAAACTTTAACGAGGTTTTTGTCTCTACTTAGTAGTTTGACTTTGGCAATGCGATCATTTAATTTTATTTCAAAAATCATTCGATATTAATTTATATTACTGATTCATTGGTTAATGTTAAAACTTTCCTGAATTTATACCATGCCTTTTTTTCGTCCAAAATTTTTCCACTGCGAATTATAATGCTGCTGCTGAGGGATTGCCTCGGTGAGTTTGTTAATTTTATCCTGGTAATCTATTAAGGCAGTTATGATCGCCATATTCTCACCATCCAGATCCAAACTGACGGATTTTTTCATTAATTCGTCATAGTGTTTTTCGATAAAACCGGTATTGTATATACCTGCGGCAAAATCAGGATTATTCATGATTCTTTCCAGGAACTTGATGGACGTTTTTACCCCCGATATTTTGTATTCATACAAAGCACGTTTCATTCTATTTATGGCACTTTCCCGGGTTCTAGCCCACACAATCAGTTTGGATATCATGGGATCGTAATAGATTGGAATCTCATAACCAGCATGTACGTAACCATCTATTCGAACGCCTAATCCGTGAGGTTCTGAAATATGACGAACCAAACCAGGTGAAGGCATAAAGTTTTGGCTTGGATCTTCCGCAGAAATACGGCATTCAATTGCATGTCCCTGTTGCCGCAAGTCTTCCTGTTTATGATATAATGGTTCGCCATTGGCAATACGTATCTGGTCCTTAACAAGATCGATTCCTACCACCCGTTCTGTAATTGGATGTTCTACCTGCAAACGGGTATTCATCTCCAGGAAATAAAAATTCAGGTTATCATCTACCAGAAATTCAATTGTTCCTGCACCTTCATAATTTACAGAACGGGCTGCTGCGACGGCAGCTTTACCCATTTTGTAACGAAGTTCAGGAGTCATAATGGGAGAAGGGGTTTCTTCTACTACTTTCTGATGCCGGCGTTGTATGGAGCATTCGCGTTCAAAAAGATGAATAACATTTCCAAACTTATCTCCAAGTATTTGAAATTCTATGTGATGAGCGCCTTTAAAGTATTTTTCGATATAAACAGAATCGTCTCCAAATGCAACCATAGCTTCAGATTTGGCGGCACGTATGGCATTCATTAGCTCGGATTCTTTTTCAACCAAACGCATTCCTTTTCCTCCCCCTCCGGACGAAGCTTTGATCATTACGGGAAGACCTATTTCAGCAACAATTTTTGTGACGTCATCTTCATTTACTATTTTCTTCTTTGTTCCCGGTACAACAGGCACTCCTGCGTTAATCATCGTGTGCCTTGCAGTTATTTTGTCGCCCATAGAGGCAATGGCATGAGGAGAAGGGCCAATAAAAATGATTCCTTCCTTCCCACAGAGTTTGGCAAACTCAACATTTTCCGACAAAAAGCCGTACCCGGGATGAATTGCTTCTGCTCCAGATTGTTTGGCTACTTTGATAATGTTGTCCATTTTCAGATAACTCTCTGCTGAGGGAGCTGGCCCTATCAGATAAGCTTCATCAGCATAGCGAACATGCATGGAGCAACGATCGGCTTCAGAGTATACGGCAACTGTACGTATTCCCATTTCACGACATGAACGCATAATTCTAAGCGCTATTTCGCCTCGATTAGCAATAAGTATTTTACCTATCATCAGTTAAAATTCATTTTTATATATACTACTTAGTTCCTTTATTTCATTAGCGTTTTGGAATACTTAATTGCCAAAATTTTAGATTTGAAATCGGTCGTTCATGTTTGTCATCATAATTTTTGGTGATATAAATCATCAAGAGTTTTTGGTGTAGTCTAACAATTTAGATGTAAATTTATATTAATCACTATTAACAAATAACTCCCCGAATAGTTGCCGCAAAGCGCAAGTTAAAATGAGAAACTTTTCTTATTGCGCTGATTTTTAATTAGAAATATAATGAAGAACGCTTGCTTTTGAGTGCATAACTTTTTTGAAAGCATGGGACCTGCGTTTTTAATAATTGTTGAACTTCTTCCAGGGCCCGGAGAAATAAAAATAACAAAATGAAAAGGTTAACGTTAGTTTCACTTGCTTG
The DNA here is from genome assembly GCA_964478555.1 of uncultured Bacteroidales bacterium. Classification (GTDB taxonomy): domain Bacteria; phylum Bacteroidota; class Bacteroidia; order Bacteroidales; family JAAUTT01; genus JAAUTT01. Next base: position 41,036 of record CAYZNC010000003.1, read on the forward strand.
TTTAATGTTCGGTGGAATGTTTGTAATCAATTGTAAAAAAGAGAAAGTGAAGGAGAAAGACAAAACGGCTGCGGTTGTATTAAGTCAGAACATTCAGAACATGGTGCCGGATTCAATTTTGACAAAAATAGTAAAGTTGGGAATGGTTATCAACAAGGGCAATACACCCCCGGGGATGGTTAATACCTATAAAGTCTCACCATATACTTTGAAATGCACAACTATGACAGGAGATTATAACATAGGTTCAATTTTTGCAGATTACAATTTTCGATTATATGATCAGGATAATATCAATTTAACCGTAAAGCTGGATTATGTAAATGGCAATGAAATAGGTACTGGACTAGGTGGCTTCACTGCTGGCAGTGGAGACGGCTTTTCAATTTTTGTTAAAGTCAGATCCACTTGTTTCAATAGTCAGGCAGAGATACTTCAAATTATTTCAGGTACTGTAAGTTCCGATGGCATACATAATTTTTGTTTTGCTAATTACATGCTGAATAACTATGGAAATTCATCAGGTTTGTGGATGAACAACGGGGAAGGAAGAGTATTTTTTGATGCTGATATGGATTCCCCGGTAATCAATAGTTTACAAGCAATGACGAAAAGAAAAGGGAAGATGATATCCGGATCTTTAAAATAACTAAAATAAGTTCCGGGTTTAATGTTCAAGGTTTAAAGTTGTCCTGACTTCGTTGAACTTTGTACTTTAGACTTTGAACCTTGTACTTTGAACTTCTTTAGTATTGCATTTAAAACAAATATTTAGTAAATTTAAACTAAACCCTCGCATCAGCACTCCTTCATTATCTGATTTACTGAATAATCTGATTATAAAATATATCATTGGAGGAAGATCATATGAACCGAGCATGTAAAATCATTTTCACACGTAAGCATGGATCCCGTAGTCACAGGACGACGGGCCTGCCTGCCGGACCGACGAACATCCGACTTTTAAAAAATAATTCTCTACGGATGAAGAAAATTCTTTTTTATTCTTTATTGTTTTTTGTAATGTTGCTTTTCCCTTTATGTAAATGCCCCAAATGTCCGAAATGTGCTGACATAGTTGCAAATACTGCCGTTATCTGGGATACAAATACAAAATTGGTGAATGTGACTGTTACTAATATTGGTACGGTACATGCCGGACCTTTTATGGTATATGTTTATGCCGACGAAAACCCAGTAGTTGCCAACCGTCCTCAAATTATGCATAACATCAATGGCTTGGACCCGGGAACTTCAATGAATTTGAAAGTATCGGATTTTTCCCCTTTGGCAAACATGGATAACAATGATCTTAGTAATGTGATTGCGATAACTGTGCAAATCGACCCGAAACATGCATTAGCTGAATGCGATTCCCTGGCTAAAAAGAATAATGAAATCAGGATAAAATTGCCGAAGGTTGAATATTAGGTGGAGAAAAAAAAGAAAATAGTATATTGCAGTTTATATTGTCGTAATTAATTATTACAAAACTCTGCCAGTGTGAAAAATATACGCTTTTTGTTATGGATTCTTTTGCTACTTCTTCCTACCGTTTTATATAGTCAAAATCCTTATTATGATGCTGTTTTTCTGAGGGAGCATGCGGTCATCCGGAATGATTCGGTTTTTATTAAGCTGGATGCCATGAAAAGAATTGCTGATCACCTTTTCAATTACTTATCCGAATCAGAGACCGGAAAGTTAAAAAACAAAGAAATTCCGGATACCACTGTAGCCAGAATCCTACGGAACGGATTCAGATCGAACCCTTTTTTTGGGATTGGCAAATATGTGCCAATGATGAAGGGGAAAACACCACAAATTGAAAAGTTTACGTTGAATGTTCTTAAGCCTTACACAGCCAATGTGAGCGGACTTAATGTGTCTACTCTTGCCGATGGGTTGGGAAAATTTCTGGTTGATCGAGTAAAAGATGAATTGTCGCTTGCATTCTTTGACAATTTTAAAAAGGATTTACGAAAAAATGAAGATCTGCAAACAATATTTCCCTATACGTATGATGTACTGTTAACCCTGGATAGTGAGATTTATAATTTTACCGCTTATTACGACATGTTACGCGAAGCATTTCTCAAGGATTTTCAATTAATTATTCCCAATATCCGTAAGTTGGTACATAATCCTGTTTACAAAGCATATTTTAGCCAAAACCCACAGCTTTATTCAATCATTCAGGTGGCATTTCAAATTGTCGAAGATTATCAAACAGAGATACATCCCGGCGATATCATAACACATCTTGCCGCTTTGGATACAAGCATTGTAAATCCTATCGATCCTCAAATTAAACCTTCGTTCCAGGTATTGGATTTATTTATACAATCAGTACGCTCCCGGATTACAGATCAATATTCGCTTCCGCTGGACTCTCTCAGAAAGAATATAATTAACGATACCATTACTTTAAAAATATATTTAGGGCTTATTTATCAGACATCCAAACATAAAGATATCAAATTCAGGAATGATAGCGCTCAGGTTAACTTTTCCGATATGCTTGACAGCGTATTTACAGTAACCGGAAAGAAGTTTTCAGCACTCAACCGGTATAAGCATATGCTCAATGAAATTTTCGAGCGGACAGAAAATGTACAACAAACTTTGGTTCTGAGTGAAAAGGGAGAATCTACCGATAAGGGTAATTATAAAGGCTATTTTGCGTTTTACCATGCCAGCCTGGGCTTATTGGAAAGTATAGATTTTATTTCTGATTCTATAGCTGAACAAACCTCATTCAAATTTGTGTGGAGCAAAAATAAAAACACTTGTTTGTATGTTGCCAATAAATTGGGTGAGATTTATCTCAACGTTAACGAGCTAAAATATGCTTCGGCTATACTGGACGCGGCCGTTATTTATGATACTATTTTTTCCAGGCGTGTTAAAAATTATAAAGTGTTCAACACAGGATCTCTCATAATCCGATATGGTAATTTTGCAGCTGTCGTATGCAAGGCCGATGATTCCAATCAGGTTAAAAAGGCATTGGAAACGGTTGCTTTACCGGCAGGGTCTTCAAGATTAAAAAGAGAGAGTTCCATCAATATAGCTTTAAATGCCTATTTAGGTGGTTTTTGGGGAGAAGAAAAGTTTACTTATACCCTCGATAATGAAAGTCACGTACAATGGCGGTCAACAGCAGGTTTAACGGCACCTCTGGGAATTGGTGTAAGCAAGGGCAGCGATTTTCCTTTTGGGAAAAAGTGGAGAAGTTCGTATTCTCTGTTTCTTTCTATTGTTGATTTGGGCGCATTTACCAGCTTCCGGTTCAAAGATACCATCAATGAAATCAGACCCAAAATTGCGTTGGAAAATATTTTTTCGCCTGGATTATATTTTGTTTATGGTGTTCCAAAAACACCTATTTCTTTAGGAGGAGGCTGGCAGTATGGACCCATGCTTCGGAAAATAGAGCCTTCTTTAGTAACCGTAGAGCCTAAACAGTACTTAAAGTGGTGCTTTTTTATAGCTGTGGATATTCCTTTTATGAATTTTTATTCGAGACCTAAAAAATAGTAGTTAGTAGTTAGTCGTTGGTTGATAGACTTACGATTAGAGATTAAAAAAATAGTAAGTAGTAGTTAGTCATTAGTCGATAGACTTACGACCAAATACTTACGACTAAATACTAAAATGGCTCCGGTATTTCCTCCAGTATTTTTGTTCTTTTCACCCTCGATCTGCCAGCATCCACTAACAGGTTAAGCCCTAATGATAGCCCGTGAACATTCACCACTTCGTAATATTTGGCAAACGTATAATTTGCCTGAAAACGCAATGAGCTGTTTCGCCACTTTTTTACCGTATAACCTACGCCAGTATAAGTTTCAAAAAGAATAGTTTTACCTGTTCCATAATCAGGAGTGTACCTGAATTCAAGGGGAATATATAAATTTTTACCCGGATAGAATTCCCAGTTAAGACCAAATTCATTGAAAACCATTTTGCTATAGGTTTCGTACATGATACCCGTACCGATAGCTACATTTATTTTCCGTTTAACAGCCACATTTAATTGCAATATTTGCCAATTTATGGTGGAATAGTTGTTGTTACTATTAAAATCATGTTCCGTATTCGAGAAAACCCTCACACTGGTTGAAAAGAGTCCTCCGCGAAGCTTCAAGGAAGGCATAAGCAGCGAACTGCCTGGATTAATATAGCCTGCATTCGCCCCAATTTCTAAAGATTTTATGCGAGGAACATCTTTTTCGTGGTCGTTAATATTGTCATTAGCCACCATCAATCCCTGGGCTGTAACAGAACCGAGTTCATACACCACCCAGCAAAGTAAACGAACAGCGCCTATAATCAAATTAAGTTTAGAGTCGTCATTACTATCGTTTCCGCTGAACGGGTTGTCACCCTTTTCCCTTTTGTGTGTACCTTCCTGTTTGTTCTTGTCCGATTCCTTTTTGAGCTGATCATTTGTTTGTGCATTTAAAAAGCCGGATGTAACCAGTATTAAGCCTAGAAAAATTGCTTTCAATTTCATGATTGGATTGATTAGTTTTTAATTACCACAAAATATCGGTTTATGATGCTAAATAAACGACATTTAATATGAATCACAGTAATTTAAGCTCAAGTTAGTGATTATTGTTTTTATTTCCATCGGTTTTTTTGACCTAAAATTTTTCTTCACATTTTTCTTTACTCTTTTCTTGTTTGTTTGTTATAAACACGAATAAAATCGGAATTTAAGATTCTTTTTATTAATCCCGATGGACTTCTAAGTTTTTTTAACTATCTGTAATTAAGGGCATTGCTAAATCTAACTTTAAAATTAATCTTATGGAAACCAAGTATGCAAAACACGTGCCACTTAAGGGTAGTTACAAAAATACGCCCATGGCAAAAACGACAACTGAAATTGATAAAAATGAGTTGTTTACTATCTCCGTTAGAGTGAAGGCAAAAAATAACATGCCTGATTTACTAAATCCATTGATAAACAAAGACTTTAAAGCTTTATCGCGATCTGAATTTCAGAAAACTTTTGGAGCTGATACCAGTGATATTCGTAAAGTTGAAGACTTTGCGAAGCACTTCGGATTAACTGTTGTACGTTCAGATGCAGACCAGAGGACTATTGAACTTCAGGGTACAATTAGCCAAATGGAAAAAGCTTTTCAAGTGGAGTTATCCAATTATATGGACAAAAATGGGATTGGATTTCGGGGACGTAAAGGAGAAATTAATATTCCTAAAGAACTGGATGGAATTATTGAAGGTGTTTTCGGTTTGGACAATCGATCTGTGGCCACTCCTAAGTATCAAATTCTGGACAAAACTCATCCTGCATTTGAAAGTCACAATCTTACCGGTAATGGTTCGTTCAATCCCAATCAGCTTGCTAAAATTTATAATTACCCAACTGATGCTACAGGTAAAAACGAATGCATTGCATTAATTGAACTTGGAGGCGGTTTCCGCCCTAACGATATTACTAGCTATTTCAAAGGACTTGGGTTAAAGGTTCCTGATGTTGTGGCTGTATCAGTTGATAAAGGACAGAATACGCCTGGAAATCCTAATGGTGATGATGGAGAAGTAATGTTGGATATAGAAGTTGCTGCAGCGTTGGCTTCCGACGCAACGATTGTAGTTTATTTTGCAAAGAATACAGACAAAGGTTTTTTAGATGCTATTAATAAGGCTGTGCATGATAAAAAATATAACCCCTCGGTAATATCCATCAGCTGGGGCTCTGCCGAAATTAATTGGACATCCCAATCACTGAACGCATTTGATCAGGCCTTTCAAGCTGCAGCTACCATGGGAGTTACTGTTTGCGTTGCTGCTGGAGATACTGGGTCCAATGATGGTGTTATGGATGGGATGGCTCATGTTGATTTCCCGGCATCAAGCCCATACGTATTATCCTGTGGCGGAACTAAATTAGTAGCAGATGGTGCAAGTGCCAGAGTGGATGAAATTGTTTGGCATGAAAGTAACGATAGTGCCACTGGCGGAGGTATTAGTGACGTATTTCCTCTTCCGGTTTACCAACAAACTGCACAAATACCGTCATCTGTAAATTCAAAGAAGTCGGGTAGGGGTGTCCCTGACATTGCTGCAGATGCAGATCCTTCTACAGGATACAATATATTAGTGGATGGTCAGCAAATGATTATAGGTGGGACCAGCGCTGTAGCTCCTTTAATGGCAGGATTAATTGCCATTATTAACCAGAAGCTTAACAAAAAAGTAGGGTTCATTAATCCTAAATTATATGCCAACCCGGATGTCTGCTTTGATATTACCAAGGGGGACAATATAACTGTTTCTGGAAATAAAGGTTATCAGGCAGGCGTAGGCTGGGACGCTTGCTGTGGTTATGGTGTACTAAATGGAATGAATTTAATGAATACGCTGGCCTAATCACATAAATCAGGCTGAAAAAAATCAAAGTCGCTAAGGCTATGTCTTAGCGACTTTGATTTTTGTAACTGTGCGATCTCCAGGATAACTGAACGCCGGACACTGAGCGGAGTCGAAGTGTGTCCTGTAGAAACGTTGGATTTAAGTGGAATGCCAGACATCTTTGTGGTTTCGACTCCTCTCAACCACCGGTTTCGACAACTTCACCGCAAACTATTTTAACTTATTTTCGAGTATATCTTTCATTTGCAATTTGCAGAGATATTGAAATAATAACAATTTTCGTTCGTACTCAAATTCAGGGAGACCTGTAAAAGTATCGAGCAATTGCTGGTAAACGGTTGCTAAAAGCAGATTGTGAGTTTCCGTGTAAAATTGACAGGCAAGATGAATAATTCCTGTAATTTCATTAATGTGAAAGACCTCTCGTTGGGGTGCTATTTTTGAAGGTGTGAATCTCGACATGAACATTTCGATGGCATCTAACCTATCGATGCGAAGCAGGTAAAAACCGTAGTCTATTCTTAGCGCAAGGTTGTCGGGGTATAAATCGAATGCTTCCTTTACGGTTTCATTTAATTCATTGTCCATTTCATTCAACTGATAGGCAGAAATAAGAAGACCATAGTAGAGAGGATGAGAAAAGTCTTTGATTGTTTTTTTGCACTCTTCAATGGCATTTTTATCTTGAGTAAACACTAAGTCCTGCAAATAGTAAAAGTGTTCGGAGTGCTCAAGTGGTATAAATTCCAATCCTTCTTCTTCATAATCACTCACTATTTCAAGATCTTCAAAAAGCGGGTATATTTTGTTGCTCAATTCCTCGAATTTTTCTTCTCCTTCCAGCCTTATGAACAATTCACTTACCAATCCTAAAGGTTCTTCAGATTCATTTACATCGAAATTTTGCAATTCATGTATAAGCTCATCCACTGAATAATCCGCGTAATCTTCAAGCAACTCTTCCGTAAATTCCAGCGCTTCTTCATCATCGTCCGTTTTTTCGAAATCTTCATTCAAAATAACAAAATTACCCTCTCCAACTACTTTTTTTAAATGTTCAACAACGCGCGTTTGAGGATCATCCCCGGTTGTTATTACTGCGGGTTTATCATCGATGCCAAATGGCACTTCAATGAATTCAATTTCGTCAGTATCCTCTTCAAGAATGTATTGGGTAAGTTGGAAACTTTTATGCGGTTTAAATTCGAATTCGCCTGCAAATTCGACCGCTCCATAAATAATGTTATGAGCCAACGGGTACTCAATTTCGAACATGTCTTCCTGTTCGGACAGGGTATCCAGAAAACCTTCAAATTCTGCATTGGATATATTAAAATAGTGCAATGAGTCTTTTAATCCCAAACAATAAATATCAACCAGATAAACTCCGAATGTCAGATTATTATTAGTGTGTTTACGAGAAACTACCAAAGTACATATACCAAATTCATTCCAGCCTTCATTGATATAACATTTATTGATAGGCAATAGACGAGCTTTGGTGCGAATATATTTTTCAGGACTTAAATTTTGCATGTTTATTTTTTTTTGCAAAATAAAGATAAATAGACATGAGTTCAACCTGTTCTACAATTTTTTTTTAAAATAGGACCAGACGGGACAAATTTGCATGGATTTAGGACAAAATTGCAAGAAGTAGTTTTACTTAAAATATAATTTGGGCAAAAATTTAGATAACTATATGTTTAACTTAATTAACTTTTTATGAAATAACTCATGCCTAATTCATGACTCTAGAAAGTGCGAAAATAGGTAGAACCCATGGTTAATTTATCTCAAAAAAATATCTTCATTTTGATGTCAACCAGCTATACCTTTTCAGATCATTAGTTGACATGATTACCCCTTTATATAATTACCTGAAACCTAGGAATTTACGCAGCCTAAACGAAAAGACTAACAATTTTCTGTTGCTGTCCTTCATTTTAACAGCATTCTATTAACCTTCAAAATTAAAATTTAATGAAAAAAAAATCCACCCTAACTCCATTTAAGGGAATGCCCTTGAAAAGAACTCTAAGAGCTACAGGACTGATGATGGCTTTTATGTTCATTTGGATACTAAATTCTTTTGCGGGAATTCATTCAAGGGAATCCATTGTGTCTAATAAGCCGGTTGAATCTGAATTGAAGCAAAATATTATTACAGGTACAGTTACAGATGCAAATACCGGCGAGGCTATTGTAGGTGCCAATATTATTGTTAAAGGCCTCAGCACAGGTGTAATTTCTGGCCCTGATGGGAAATTCCGCATAGAAGTTTCCGATCCGAAAGTCACAATTTTATTCTCTTTTGTCGGATACAATACAGAAGAAGTTTCTGTTGAGGGTAAGACCACTATCGATATAAAGCTTGTGCCCAGTATACAGAGCCTTAATGAAGTTGTTGTTGTGGGGTATGGTACACAAAGTAAAAGAAGTGTAACGGGCTCAGTTGCTTCGGTTGATGC
>CAYZNC010000004.1:0-15204 GCA_964478555.1 uncultured Bacteroidales bacterium
GAATAAATTACATAATTCACATATTTGATTTTGAACGGATGTGTGATTTGAATTTAGAAAGCCACGAATTCCTGAATAATTATCAGGAATTCGTGGCTTTAATAAAATTATCGATTAGCTGCTGACAGTGTCGACTTTTCTATAGTATTGATTAAAGTGAATCAATAATTGCTTGCATTTGTTCTTTGGTTTTACCCAACTTGATTTGTAATTTTCCAAGCATTTCGCTTTTTTTACCTTCTTCAAACATTAAATCATTATCCGTGAGTGTAGCAAATTTTTGTTTAAGTTTGCCTTTCTGCACATTCCAGTTTCCCTTTAGCTCCGTTACGTTTGCCATTTTTTTTGAAATTAAATTTAGTGTATAATTATTCCTGGTAAAGTTGATTATTTGGGCTTCAATAAGTGTTACATAACTTTTTTATTATGTTACATCATTCATACATTTACCAAAGCAGGTTGTTCCATCATCTGTTCTTGTTCGTGCATTTTCAGTAATTCTATTTCACAACTAATAAAAACTTCGTCACTTCCCATGATGCTGCCATTAGCTGAAGCCATGTTCCAACTTAATCCCCAATCTTTCCGGCTTAATTTTGCATTGATGGCAAAACCCGCCTTATCATCGCTGTATATGTGATTCGTTGGCTCTGTTGATTTTACATCTAATTTTATTCGATTGGTGATTCCTTTCATGGTAAGGTAGCCCCAAAGAGTATAGCAGCCCTCTTTCCCGGTTTTTTCAAAACTATCGGAAACAAAGGTTATTTTCTTGTGCTTGCTGACGTCAAAAAATTCTGCACTTTTTAAATGTTCATCACGTCTTGTATCGCCCGTTTCCAAAGATGAAAGATCGATCCATAATCCAATTTTAGCATTGGTAAAATCGTTTTCATTGGTTTCGATACTTGCCTCAAATTTTTTGAATAAACCCTTTACATTTGAAATCATCAAGTGCATTACCTTAAATGATATTTTGCTGTTAGCGGGGTTAATCGACCATTTTGTATTAACTGACATTTTTATATTTTTAGTGTTATTTAACTTTCTTAATAATGGAACAAATTGGGCTTTTTTCAACACATATATTTACATAACTATAGAAATAAGTTACATCATTTACGTATTTTTCAAAAAACAAAAACAGAGGTCATTACGTGGCCTCTGTTTTTAAATAAAGAAATTATGATTGAAGAAACTTACTTACTTGGTATAATGTCGATGACCACTGTACGGTTATAAAAGCGTTCCTCCGGGAAGTTGTTTTCAAACGGCGATTGTTTTTGATCTTCACCAAATCCATATACTTCGAATTTTACATCGGTTCTGCCAGCCTTCGCCAAGCTATTTTCAAGGATTTTCCTTACATCGTTGGCCCGAGCCAATGATAATTCCTGGTTATGGGTATCGTCTCCAATAATATCGGTATGGCCCTTTAAGATAACTGTCCCGCCGTTAGGAATTTTTGGTGTTACAATATCAGTGAGATACTTTTCATATATCATGATGGATTTCGATTCATTGAATTCATAAATTACGCTGTATCTCATACCTTCTTCTCTTTGAGGTGGTGTCCAACGTGTTATGTGAACGGGGGTTACCTTTTTTACGGTACTGCCATTTTGAGTTTGACCTATCATGGTTACTGTAAAGTCGCCTTCGGCACGGTCACCTAAAATAGTTTTTCCAGCTATTCTCATCGTCTCGTTGGTATATGGTCCAAAATTCTGGACTGCTCCTTTTTCATCTTTGATTTCTAAAGACCAGGTAGAAAAGGCATCTTTTCCTCCTGCAACATTGAAAGTCATATAGCTGTCAAGGGGGGCTTCCAGCTTATCACTGATTTCCACCGACTTGAGCGGAGCCTCCGCGCCGCTCTGGAACTCCATCATGATGGCTGGTGATTCGCTCCAGATAGACACTCTATGATCTCCTTCACGAAGGAGGGTAAGTTCTTTTTTGCCACCAGGCTGTTCCGATGGGATTATGGGTTTGATCCGACCTTCGGTCATAATCCTTGCAGGTTCAATTCCAAATACTCCTACAAGGTATTGTTTGATCGACTCAGCCATTGCCAAACCATCTGCCTTACCTTCCATGGATGCCCCTGCTAACCTAACTGTTGCTTCAGGATTTTTTTCCATACGGTCACCAAGTATGTTCAGAATATTGTAATAAACAGTCATTTGTCGATTTGAACGACCAGACAGTCTTTTAGGTTTAAATACATCCAATTGATCTTCCTTGAAGTCTTTTACCTGGTCTTTCGTAAGCAACACATAACGATCCGGTATTGACGTTGAACCTAAATCGAAGAATACGTAGTTACGAAGTGGGAAAGTTTCTCTTACACTGCGTTCCCCCGGAACATTCTCAGGAGAATTTACAGTGAACTTAACGTCTGGAACTAACACTGCAGCAGCTGGTTGTGGAGCTACGATTTTATGTCCACGTCCAAGCTTAAGGGCTGCGCCTACTCTAAAAGTTGTTACGGTCCATGTTTCAATTGAGCGCGGCGATTGGCCAAAATAAGGTTGATACGAAACAAAAGGAGAAAGTACAAATTGTGTCCGTTTGTTCTGTGAGGAAAGCGGAATATCATATCCTGCACCTATTTGCATTGAGATTAGCGTTTTGTTCATCGAACTTAAATCTCCTTTTTCACGAGCAATAGGTAGTTGTTCCACAAAATCGGGGCTAACCTGTTGTTTGTAGGAAAATGTTTTTTCCAAATTGAAAGCCAGGCGAGGGCCACCAAACAAATAAAAATTAGATTTGAAAGGAGCGAAACGCAGACTTGGCTCTATTGTGATATAACTGAGGTTTGTTGTTAAATCGGCTGGGCAGTTACAAGGAGTTCTCACTGTTTTATACTCTGCCGAGCGGTTATCGTATCCTACCTGTAGCATTGCGCCCAATCTCGAATCGGGACGATGAAACTCCACAAGAGGTGCCACATATAGTCCTGCCCCATCGCCATGATGAAAAGCAGCAGGCACTGTTAAATTTGAATTCAGTTCCTGAGTTGTGCCACGATAAAAATTAAAATTTGAACCACCTGCGATACCAAACCACCATGAAGGTTTTGTATACTGATCCTGCGCTTGAAGGGTCGCTTGAATACCTGTTAAAATAAAAGCGCTTAAAATAAGGCTTTTAATAGTCAGGTTATAAGGGGACCACGCCCTGCGTGATCCCTTTTTAAAATTAATTTTAGCTTTCATATTTTTTTAAGATTTATGGCTTAGTAATAATATTTGTACTGGTTAATACAACTGCTCCGTTTCTGGCAAGCATCCGGCCCACTGCATTTGCATGTGAATTCATTGTTATGGATGTTAAGGCCAAAACGTTTCCATTAAATGAAGTATAGTCTCCAATAGTAGCTGAGCTGCCAGTTTGCCAAAAGACGTTTTTAGCCTGGGCCCCACCACTAAGAATAACATTGCCACCTGCTCCGCCCACGGTAGTGAAGTCAGACGCAATCTGGAAAATCCAAACAGCATTAACATCGCCTTGAGCATCAAGTGTTAAATCGCCTGATTGTATTAACAACGTGGACGTTGATTTGTAAATGCCAGGGGCAAGTGTTTTGCCTCCTTGGTCGCCTGCTACTGTGGCAGGTGCCGGTGAAGTTGCTCCTTCAGCAAAAAGGTACGCAGCGGTTAAGTCAAGCTTAGCTTGTACTAACATGGCAGGTACACCCGGAGGGGCAATATCATCTGACGCATACATCGCTCCACCAACAATACTAGCAGGAGGAAATCCCGTAATCGAAGTACGAGCGCCTGGGTATATCCCAACATCTAAATTATTAATTACACTTGGGCCTGCGTTGTTGCTGACTCCTACACCTGCAATAATTCCGAACCTGGCAACCGATTTAAGATCAGGGGCCACTGTGCCTAAATGTCCTATGGTACTAAATTTCCATACATAGTTATTTGCCAGTGGAGTACCCGCTACATTCTGAGCTCCGGTAGTAATGGTAGCCGTATAGGTGCTATCTGAAAAAAGATTACTGGTTGATGTAAAGGATGCAGTTGTACCGGAGTACGTAACTGTTCCTGGAACAGACGTTGTCCCAAGCTTTAATGTAAAGGTTGTCGCAGGAGTAATAAGGGTCGACGGATTCATTGGCACACTGAAGGTTGCGGTAACTATTTTATTAAGGGCAACACCTGCTGCCAGATCTAACGGGCCGGTAGAAATCACCGTGGGAGCCGTAATGGATCCAGTGGTAAATGTCCATACATAGTTATTCGCTAGTGCTGTGCCTGGTTTGCTCTTAGCCCCAGATGTAATGGTAACGGTATAAATAGTGCTGGATGTTAGGGCAACAGTAGGTTTAAAAGAGGCAGTTGTGCCCGTATAAGAAATAGTTCCCGCAATTGCAGTTGTCCCTTGATTTATGGTAAAGGTTGTGGTATTGAGGGTCAATGGATCCATTGGAACGCTGAAGGTTGCAGTAACTATTTTATTAAGAAATATGCCTTTTCCATCCTTTGCGGGATCGATAGAAATCACTGTGGGCGCAAGCGTTGCTCCAGTACTAAAAGTCCAAATATAATCGGATTGTAAGGCATTGCCCTTTAAATCTTTAATCGACGCCATAATGGTAGCGGTAAAGGTCGTATTGATGGTGAGTAGTGCGTTTGGGGTAAATGTCATCGTAGCAGTAGGCCCATCGTAAGTCAATGTGCCTGAAATTACCGCTGCTGAACTTTTCATTATTGAACTTTTTGCATCTTGTAAGGTAAAAGAAGCCTGAGTGATAGTTACCGGGTTCATACCTTCATTAAAAGTCATTGTAATGATCTGATCGAGGGGTACAACAATAGCCCCATTGGTAGGATTTGTTGATATCACTGCCGGACATACTCCTACTACTTCCACATTTTTATCTTCGCAACCTATAAACATTGCCAGGAATAGGACTGTGATTGCGGGAATTAAAAATTGTAAAGGAATCATTGGAAACACTTTTTTTTGTATCATGTTGGTTTAATTTAACTTGTGAAAGAATTTTCACAGAACAAAGTTGCTTGCTTTTAACTTGCTAAGTGTTACATAACTTTAGAAATGTGTTACATAATTCACACGTTTAAAATATGTTACATAATTTGGGCATGGGATGTCGAAGGACTAAATGCTTGAACTTCCTTTTTACTTTTTATCATCCGTTGAATAAATACTTTTTCTTTGTTTTGTGTGAACTCTGCTGTGATTATGCAATTGAGCTTTGGAATGGCTACCTGAAACTTTATATTTTTCAATGGTTAGTCGCGCCATAAGGTAACTAACAGTAGACTCTGCTCCCTGGTTGAGATTTACATGAGTTTCCTCCAGTCCGTCATAACATCCGCCGGTGCATGGGTTATAAATAATTTGATGTAAACGGTTGTTTCCTAAAAACCAATTGAAAGCGGTTTCCATTTTCAATTTATAATCCGTTTTCTTCAATACATCGTAGTATTTACTTAGTGTCATAATTGTATAAGCAACATCGATGGGCTGTTCTCCAAAAGGTTCTGCTTCCTGACCTTTTACCAACCAATTTTTGTTAGAAATGACCTCTATTCCATTGTCATTAAAAATTTGCGACAATAGAAAATCAAAAGATGATATGGCAATGTCTTTGTAAATTGTTTCCCCGCTAATCAACCATGCATATAACATTGCTTCAGGTATGATGCTGTTGGCATATGTAAGATACCCTTCAAACCATTCCCAATTTGGGGAAGCTTCATGCTTATACATTTGTACTAAGCGATTGGCTAATGTTATCAAAAGAACGTCATTCTCAGTTGACTTTTTGGCCGTACTAAAGTAATATAGCCCCTTTATGGCAAAAGCCATAGCCCTTGGAGAATGCACCGTGCTTATAAGAGTTATAGATTTTTCAAGGATTGTCTCCGCCTTTGATACGATTTCGACAGGTAAAAGATCTGATAATGATATTAAATACCCCAATGCCCACACTGCTCTTCCATTCGAATCGTCGAGGTTAGTTGTTGAGTTTTGATGGGTAAAATTTAGATTCTTATCTACATAGTTTGAGAATTTGCCGTCGGGTAACAGACAAAGTTTTATAAAATTGAGATATAACCTGATGTCATCAATAATCCTTACATCACCTGTCAATTTAAAATACATACACATGGCCACCAAGGCCCTGGCATTATCATCCAGTGTATAACCTGAACTTATATCAGGTTGATTGATTTTTGAAAACTGAATGATGCCGGTATCGGTTGTCATTTGTTTCAGGTGATTCAGTTTGATGGGAGGGAGGTTATATTGAATCGTAATTTTTTCACTGGCAATTTTTTCAAACAATATAGCATGCGCCACCGCAGAATTTTCCCAGGCTGTGGATACTATTTTCTGCAACGTATTTGAACTGATATTTCTTCGTAAGGGTTCATCGTTGAGTAGACGAATAACTCCATCGGCTAATTGCCCTGAATTGCGAAAATCAAAAATAATCCCTAAATCACCATTCAGAACTTCGCGTGCATGCGGAATGGGTGTGGAAATAATGGGGCAGGCGCAGCTCATAGCATATGCGAATGTGCCGCTTACGGCCTGATTTGGATCGTTGGAGGTAAACAGATAGATGTCTGTAAGCTGCAGATATTCGAGCAATTCAGGTAATGCAAGATAACTATTGATAAACTTCACATGATCCTGAAGCGCATATTGTTTTACTTTTTGCTCAAGACTTTCACGGTATTTTTCTCCTTCTGTTTTTTTGACTTCAGGGTGGGTTTTACCGATGATCAGGAAAATAACTTCAGGGCATTGACGGATTATGGCAGGTAAGGCTTCGAGTGTTGTTTCAATGCTTTTCCCCGAACTCAGCAGCCCGAAGGTTGTAAGTACTTTCCGATCCGTTAGTTCATATTTTTTCTTCAAAAAAAATTCGCTTAAATGTTGCACCAAATGTATTCCATGAGGTATCACCGAAATTTTTTTCTCCGGTAAATTATAATCATTTGTTAAAATGCCTTCGGAATTGTGTGTCATCACAATGATTGATGTGCAGGCAGCAGCAATACTCGTAATTTTTGATTTTAGCAGTTCATCCGGATGAGGAAGTACCGTATGAAAAACAACAACAACCGGCTTTGTGAGTTCATATAAAAATTGCAGAAACGCTTGTTCCTGATCTTTAAAAAAGCCAAATTCATGCTGAATTAAAACAATTTTAATGTGAGGGTCGTGGTTGATATTGAATACTAATTTTTTATACCCCTCTATTATGGAGGTGTCAAGAATATATTTTACTTCGCGGGGATATGAATAATTTGCTTTTCCCGATTCCAATGCACAAACTTTTATAGATAATGAATTGCTGAATTTATTATTAAGTGCTTTTATCAGATCCTGAGAATAAGTTGCAATACCACATTCCCTGGGTGGGTAGGAGGTAATAAACAAAATTTCAGCCAGGTCTGCCGGTTTTTGTTCATTGATATCATTTAGTGTTCCGGTTTGGATGACAACATTTTCTGAACCAGACAAATCTTGCTGATATAATTTAGCATCATCAAATTCCTGAGTAATGATTTCGTTTTTCATTTTTAGTTAAATTATTTGGCCAATTGAAGCGTTGGTATGGATATTTCCTCTTTTGCAGTATATAATAATAATTCGGCTACCAGTTCGGATAAATTCACCGAAGCGCAGGCGATAATGGTATCTGCAGCACCGTAATAGATAAATAAAGTATCCCCAAACAAGGAAGTACCTGTAGGAAAAACTACGTTATTTACCTCTCCTTTTAATTCCCATTCATACTCAGGTTTAAACAACACGTATGGTAGTCGTGCCAGCTCTTTAGAAGGATCATTCAAATCCAGTAAAGCAGCACAGGCTGAATAAACAAGACCTGGTTCAGTTTCCTCCACTCCATGATAAATCAACAGCCATCCGTGTTTTGTTTCAATAGGAGGGCAGCCGCTGCCAATGTAGCTTGATTCGTGCTGATGAACAGGATCAAGAACAATATGTTTCTCTAAGTGCAGGAAATAATTTTCCCAAAAATCTTTGTTGAGATCCTTAAGGCTTTTTACAGAAACAATTTGAATACCAGGTCTGATCCGGTGAAGAAATACCAAGTTCCCATTAATTCTTCTGGGAAAGAAAATTACATTTTTGTCCCACAGCATCATTTTTTTCTCAGGATCTGCTTCCTGGTAGTAGAACTTATAATTACGGTAATAATTTTCATCTACCTTACCGGCAGTTTCCGCAAGAAATACAAATTCTGAATATGTAATGGGAGGGACTATGATTCCTTGTTTTTTAAAATGCTTTAGGTTTTTTGAAGTGGCTAAAGCTCCCCGGGCATTCGTTCCGTCGTAACCTGTATAAGTCATATAAAACAAATCATCGATCTTAACTATCCGTGCATCTTCTACACCTTGTGATTCGTATTCGAATTCAGGTACCATAAAAGGCTTATAGTCTCTTTCGGAAACTGTCAGAGGACCATCTAATTTGCAATATCCGATCGTTGAGTGATTCCCTTTTTGCACAGCTCTGTAAAAAAGATGAACACAGTCTCCTTCGCGAATTACTGCCGGATTTAGTACACCTTCGTTTTCAAATTCCGCATCGGACTTTGTTAATATAATACCTTCTTTTTTAACTTTGATCATTTAAATTTAGCTTTTAAAATATGGTTGAGATTAATATGTATCAGCGTACAAGAACTATGTATCTACAAAATTTTCAGTATTGGTTCTTGATTATTGTCTCCCGCAGCTGGACGAGCAGGCTTTTTCCCTATTAACCTATTTATTTTGATCAACGGAGGCATTGTGTCGCCTAATAAAAACCCCCATGGCTTTAAAGGTTCGATATGATCGAAAATTAATTTTACAATGGCAAGAACGGGAATTGAAAGAAACATACCCGTTATACCCCACAATGCATTCCCCGCAATGACTATGATAATTGCAAAAAGCGCATTTATTTTTACTTTTGAAGCAACAATTTTAGGAATTATGTAATGGTTATCAATAAGTTGTATAAAATAATAGGCTATTAAAACATAAACGGCATACCAGGCGGTTGATTTTGTAGCCAAGGCAATCATCATGGGCAATACCACAGCCACAAATCCTCCGATGTATGGAATGACATTGACTATTGCACCAATTATACCCAGCAGTATTGCATAATCAATGCCCAGCGCTAAAAGAGCAATGGAATTCAGAGTTGCTACCATAGCAGCTTCGATAAGAAGTCCTATAAGATAGCGCTGTATAACTGTTTTGGTTTGGGTAACTATTTCATTTACTTGTGTCGTATTATTTTTGCCAAAAATTCTTCGAATAAACTCAATTAGGAGCGGTTCGTAAAATAATATCATAAATATGTAAACCGGAATTAAAAACAATGCTATAAGTCCGCTACCCAAAGTAACCAGCGTTTGACCTATGGCTTCGCTGCTGGTATTAATAAAATCTCCCCTGGTTTTTGTTATCCAGTCATGAATTTTATGCGGGTTTATATCGAAATAGCGGGAAGCCCAGGTGATACTTTGGTTGAAGACAGCCGTAAGTTTATCAGCCAGTACTGGCCATGTTTCACTAAACCTGCTTGCTTGCGAATATAATAGCTCGCAAACTGCAGCAATGATTAAAAAGGCAAGTAATAATGAAATAATAATAGCGATAACCCTGTTTATTTTTTTCTTTACAAAAAAATTTACAACAGGATGAAGTACAATGGCAATGATGATTGCAAAAACAATGGGAATGAAAATGCTCTTACCGATGTATAATATCGTTAACAAAGCAATCAGACCTAATAAAAAAATGGTTGTCTTCGCGTAAAATGGTAATTCTAATTCTTTATCTGTACTCACGGAATAAAATTTAATTCGATGTCGTATATCTATTGGCTGAAGTCTTCTGTCTTACGACTATAGACTATCAACTTAGGACTATTTACGTCTTTTTTATGTAAAATACGTTGAATGATAGTCTGACCTAGCGATTTAATCGTATCGGGGTGATGAGCAACCGCGTTTGTAATACCGATCTGCATAACAGAGCCGAAAAGTTTTCTAAATAAATTACCCGATGCACCTATCACTATTTTTTTTGCGAGGTACCCGGTAGCCAAACCTATGGTAGTTCCTAAAATGTTGTCGATCAAATATGGCGTTGAAACGATGTCTTTCAATGTGCCTTTGAGTAAACTTGCGGGCTTTAAACGCTCATATGTAAGATGGAACTGATCTTTTAATAACTGTTCTTTCTCAGCTTTCTCAGCTTCTAATAATTGAATGGCATTTTTAAGCCCGGTAATGGAAGTTATGTTTTCCATAGGTTTTTATTTATAAACTTGTTTAATGAAACTATTGGCTACAAGCTTTTTAAGCCATGTATGCATAAAGAAATGTAATACAATTCCTGCAATAGCAAAAAAGGCGGCCACCACTAAGAGTCCTAAGTATGCCTTGCCGAGGACTTCACCAAGCCAAAAGGCCAATCCCAGACCGGAAAAGAGAATAAAAAAAGTAATTACAACTGATACGACATAATGAGGTACGAATGATGAAACAACATCCTGTGTTTTGTCCAGGGCTCTAAGTTTAGCTAATTCATAGCTTGTTTTGCCGTAATCTGTCGCTTTTTCAAGCAGCGATTCAATCAACTGTTTATTGTCTTCCATGGCTATAATTATTCGACCTTTATAAATTATTTTAGTTTACCCACTTTAGTTTACCCCAAATTCGCTCATGAAAAAAATAACCAAGCGTGGTATAGATATTACTTACAATCATAAAACCCAAGGCCACATTTATTTGACCTGTAAATAGATATATAGCGGTAAAATCAAGTATTAAAATGACCACCCTGTAGCTAACGGTCTTCACGATTGATCTGCGAAGTGTTTCTTCTGCATGATGCGCAACCGGAAGGAGTTTTTCTATCATATCGTTACTGCCTCCGTTTTAATTCTATTGAACTAGGGAGGCATTTGCAATAGTTAACAGAAAAACAGTTTCCTCCGTTGTTGTCAGGCTATATTTTATTTTTTCATGAAGTGTGAGCAATTGATTTTTTTCAAGCATTACAGATTCTTTGTGGGTATGAAACTTTAACTTCCCTTCGATAATTTGAAAAGTAATTGAGTCATTTGACTGAAATGAATTAATTGCCGTTCCCTCATGTAAGGCAGTAAGCACAATTTGTTTGTCCGGATTTTTCATAAGAATCATTGCTTTGAGCTCTCCATGCGCCCAGGTGTAACTATTTTTCATTTTTACAATTAAAGCGGGCAAGTCATATTTTTGCACTGAATCACTGCCAGACCTGTTATCCTTACGAAGGGAAGTTATAGTTTTCAAAGTTTCCATTTTTAAAATTTTATCAAAATTGTGATGTTTAAATCACTTTGTAATGTTTCAAACTGTATTGGTTTTGTGGCCCCTTTTTACTTCTTCGGGGTTTGAGATAACTTTTTCAGCAAATTCGGAAACATTTTCCTTGATTTTTTCATACTTGCCGGAGGCATTTTCCATAAATTTATTAAATTGTTCTTTTAAGGTATCCACATAATCGTCTCCCTTTTGGGATATTTTTTTGCGGGTATCCGAACCTTTTTCGGGGGCAAATAAAATTCCCAGCATTGCTCCTGCGGCTACACCAGCTAATACTCCCAATAATACTTTTCCTGAGCTCATAATTTTTTATTTTAGTGATTATTTTTAAAATTGATTTTTATTCAAAAGAAAAAGGCTGTCTAAAAAGCCGAAATAAACGATCTTTTTAGACATTCTTTATACTCTTTTTACACAACACTTCTTCCCTGAATGACTCTAAATATTATTGCAATAAGCGCAATTACCAGAAGGATGTGTATAATGCCTCCGGCACTGTATGCAAAAAAACCGATTGCCCATGCAATAATTAGTATTACTGCTATGACATAAAGTAAATTTCCCATGATTTGTAGTATTAAATTTATATTAAATTAATATGATAATTTTTTTTATTGAAAGAAGATTTTAACCTATGAAAAAGAAGCTTAGCTATTTAGAATAAGCTTTTATTTTTCCTAAAATTAAAAGACTCTTCTCCCTTGAACAAGCCTAAGTAATACTGCAATAATTGCAATTACCAGAAGTATATGTATGATGCCACCGGCACCAAACCCAACAAACCCAACAAACCATAAAATAAGGAGGATTACTGCTATGGTGTAAAGTAAGTTTCCCATGATTTTTATTTTAAATGTTTATTATTAAAATCTTAATCCTATTGTTGCCTGGTACCAAACATTTTTATAACGTGGGGTAGTTGATGTTCCATTTCCGTTATTATTCTGAATATCCCAACCAGCTCTTGCACCCAGTACAACGTAGCTCAGATTAATATCGAAGCCACCCAGGAAGCATAGGATATTTTTGCGGATATTATCATTTTTGAATTCTTGCTCTTGCGTTGTATTTGTATATTCATCTCTTTGTTTAAGTAAGAAAGAAAATTGGGGGCCCGCAAGCAAAGTTAAACAGCTAGCTGGTTTCAATTGAAATAACAGAGGTACATCAATAAAATTTGTGGTACGGGTTAATTCAAACGGAGCAGCAAGGGTTCTTCCTGTTGCATGGAATCCTTTTTGTGAAAATAGAATCTCCGGTTGAAAACCAAGATATTTTCCAATAGGGATTGATAAAAATCCTCCTGCCACTAAACCAAATTTGGGATCTGTATTAAAAGCCTCGCCTTGTGCATCATACACGTTTGAATAATTAAAGCCGACCTTCAGGCCTAACATAAACTTGTTACGAAAATCTGTTCTATTTTCCTGGGCATTAATATTGTAAGCTATAAAAGTAACGACCAGAATGATGATGAATTGTTTCATTTTTTTATATTTTATGCGGATGATTTTGTATTACTAATTGATTTTAAGGCTATTTAACATTTTTGACAGTAAATCCTTTCAATGATTTTCCAAGTCCATTCAAGTCATGGCTGAATTCCGTGCTAAAGGATACCCATCTGGATCTTGCTTCTTCATTATAATCATAATCTGCTAGCCTTTTTCTCAAGTTGCTGTTTTTTCTCTCTAACTCGGCCAGTTTCTTTTCGTCTTTGGCTCTGTGTTCCTTTTTCTCTTTAGCAATTTGGCTTTTTAATTCAGTAATATTTTTTTCATTGTCGAGAATTTTTTCTTCAGATTCTTTTTTGAATAGTTGAATTGAATCATTCAGCGCTTTGTTTAGGTCTTGTTTAGCGTCTGCTACTTTTTCCTTTGCATCTTGCACTTTTTCCTCTGCATTTTCTACTTTTTTTGCCGATGATTGACAGCCGGTTAACATTATGCCTGCGATAAAAGCTGTAATTGCGAGGGCTAAAATTGTTTTTTTCATGAGTTTAAAGTTTTAATTTCATAAATAAATAAATTATCACCGAGAAGGAGATGTATTCATTGTTTTGATACCTTATAAAACATCTTGTTTTGTTCTACTAACTCTTAACGGTAAAGCCTTTCAAAGCTTTTCCCAAATTGTCCATATCCCGGGTAAATTTGATTTTAAAGGACTCCCATTTGTCTTTTCCATCTTCTTTATAATCGGCCAGATTCTTTTTCAAATCGCTGTTTTTTTGTTCCAACTCGGCCAGTTTCTTTTCATATTGAGCTCTGTTTTCTTGTTTCTCGTTGGCGATTCTAGCTTTGAATTCGGCTATGCTTTTTTCGTGTGCATTAATGCTTTCTTCAGATGTTTGTTTGAATTTTTGATATTCCGTAACAGAGTCACTCTTTGCCTTGTTTAAATCATTGCGGGCGTCCGTTACATCATTTTTTGCATCCTGTAACTTGTTCTCAGCATTTTCTACTTTTTTAGCGGATGATTGGCAACTGCTAAATATTGTTCCCGCCATAAATGCGGTTACAATTAAGATTAAAATTTTGTTTTTCATTTGTATGCATTTTTAAATTTGTGAGTAAATTATGATACTCAAAGGTATGTCTCTAATTTCCTGTATCCATTACATAACTTTAGCTTTATGTTACATCATTCACACTTATGAGTAAAGGCTTAGTGGGGGAAGATTGTTAATTATTCGTATCCACTTTTTATAATGGTGGAAATCATTTTGAAACGTTCGTTAGCCTTTACCGTATTTGTGGTATGTGCAGGAATAATGATAGACTGTCCGGTATCAAGTAAATTCGATTTTCCGTCAATTACAATTTCTGCCTTGCCATCAATTATTTGAACAAAAGTGTCGAATGGGCTTATTTTTTCAGTCAAAGTTTCACCAGAATCAAAAGAGGCAACACTTATATTACCTGTGGCTTTTTTTATAATAGTTTTAATAACAACTGAATTAGGAATATATTCAATAATTTCGACAATAATAAGGGCTTTTGCTTTTTCAACTTCTAAAGTTTCCATCTTTTGCAATTTATTTCTCAATTAAATTACCTCAAATGAATATCCAGGGTTGATGTGTTAATCAAACCCTGGATGTAGTGGGGTATTGGCTTTTACTGTTGTTAGATAGTAAAATTCTTGAGTGATTTGCCGAGTTGGTCCATATCATGATTGAACGAACGCTTAAAAGATGCCCAATTGTCTTTGCCGTTATCTTTAAAATCATTGAGCCTTTTTTTCAGGTCAGTGTTTTTTTGATCTAATACTGATAATTTCTTTTCATATTGAGCTCTGTTTTCCTTTTTCTCTTTGGCTATTCTTGCTTTGAAGTCGGCAATACTTTTGTTATTATTTTGGATTTTTTTATTTTCATCAATTTTGAATTGTTGATATTCCGAAGCAGAATCTTTTTGAGCTTCTTTTAAATCCTTTTTTGCAGCAACCTCATCTTGTTTGGCTTCCTTCAAATTTTCTCTGGCTTTTTCAGATTTTCTATCAATTTCCTGTCCGTAAGAAGTTAAAACTGAACCTGCCATAAGCAATGTTACAGCAAAAGGTAAAATTAATTTTTTCATATGATTTTAATTTAAATGTGAATAGTGGAAAATAAATAATATCTCAAAGGTCGTATCCTTTAGCTTGAGAAATATTACATAACTTTGATAATAAGTTACATCATTCACACATGTAGATATAAGACACAAGATGTAAGATACAAGACACAGATTGATGTAAGATATAAGGAAAAGTACTGAGTACTAAGTATAAATAAAATTCTATTTACTCAGTACTTG
>CAYZNC010000004.1:15304-25300 GCA_964478555.1 uncultured Bacteroidales bacterium
TACTTGTGTCTTGATACTTACGACTATCTACTATCTACTTGATTGCGGGTTTTTTATAAAATTGCTCTTTAAACTGGCAAAAAGGATGATGGAATAATTAAAGGTCATTGAATATTTGATCAATTTCTTCTTCGGGTTTTCCAAGTTTAATGCCAATTCTTTTTATCATTTCATGTTTCCGGCCGGTTTCAAATTTTAAATCCTTATCCGTCAAACTTGCAAATCGATTTTGGAGTTTCGCCTTCTGTTCGGCCCATTTCTGGTCTATTCTGGATGGTGTTGAGTTTCTAAACATGGTAATATTTATAATATAAAGGGTATAAATTTACCTCATCTGGTTATTATAATGTTACATAACTTTGGGAAAGAGTTACATCGTTCACATTAAGAAGATAATGAAAAAGATGTAATTATTTGCTTTGAATATTTACCTGGGTATCTTTTAGTCCTGGCGATTTGGCTGCTACCCTGATATTCCCTCGGTTACCTTTTTTTGAGCGTACAATAACCATGCAAAGCCCGCTGAATGCTTCGCGTTTTTTAGATGAGAATGACACCATGTTTGTTGGGTCACCATTATCAGTAGCCACAATTTCGCCAGGCCCCTCAATACTAAATTCGATTAAGTTATTCGAACGTGGCACTGCGAGTCCGTCCTTATCGGTTACCTGTACCGTAATAAAAGCTAAGTCTTTTCCATCGGCGTTAATGATTTCATGATCAGCGGAAGCCAATAGTTTTATTGGTTTGTCGGTAGTTTTGATTGCATTGCCGGCCCATTGTTTGCCGTTTTTATATGCTATTACTTTCAATTCACCGGGCTCATATTTTACACTATCCCAACGCAGGCGATATTCAAATGGTGCCTTTTTTTTACGACCCAGAGATTTACCGTTAAGAAACAGTTCAGCCTCGTCGCCCGATGTAAAAACATGTACCGGGGTGACCTCACCGATACGTTCCGGCCAATTCCAGTGTGGCAGGATATGTACCATCGGATAATCGGGAAGCCAGTGCGACTGGTAAAGATAGAACCGGTCTTTTTTGAATCCCGCCAGGTCGATAATGCCACAGTATGCGCTACGGGATTCGTAGTAAGGTGTTGGCTCACCGAGATGATCCCATCCGGTCCAGACAAATTCGCCTGCCACGAACGGATGTTGCTCGATTGATCCAAAAACCTTGTCGGCAGTGGAACCAAAGTCAACCGCATTGAGTTCGTAAGCGCTAACCTGGTGAATCTTTGAGTCACCTCCTCTGCCATCGCGCACAGGCGCACTGAGTTCTTTCGATACAGGGAAAAGATAGATACCCCGGCTACTGAATGTAGATGCAGTCTCACTGCTGAAAATTACTTTATCGGGAAACGTTGCATGGAAAGCATCGTATTGCGGTGCCGTACGAATACGTTCTGTTCCTTCAAATTCCGGATCCTGGCGAATTCCCTGGCCTTGATAATTCAAACCAATTACATCCAAAACTTTGGGCAAAGCCATGTCTGGTTTAGCATAGTTCATTGCCGAAGTTGTTGGCCGGGAAGGATCTTCTTCTTTGATAAAGTCATGTATCCGCTTTGCTATAGAAGCTCCTTCTTCGGCGGTGTATTGTTCTCCAACTTCATTACCGAAGCTCCACATAATCACAGAAGGACAATTTTTATCCCTGCGAACAAAGGCACGTGTATCTGGTTCAGACCAGTCGGGAAAAATCAGATGAAAATCGTGCGGGGTCTTTTTTCGTTCCCACGAGTCAAATATTTCATCAATAACAAGAAATCCCATCCTGTCAGTTAACTCAAGCAATTCTGGTGCTGGAGGATTGTGTGACATACGGATGGCATTGCATCCCATTTCCTGCAATAATTGAAGTTGACGTTCTGCGGCACGTATATTGAATGCTGCTCCTAAAGCGCCAAGATCATGGTGTTGGTTAACGCCTTTTATCAAGATATGTTCTCCATTGATGAATATTCCTTTGTCAGGATTAAATTCCAAAGAACGGATGCCGAATCGCGTTTCATATTGATCGATGGTCTTACCGTTTTGTGATAAGGCTGTTACAGCTACATATAGGTTTGGTGTCTGAGTTGGCTTTGGTCCCCAAAGTTTTGGATTTTTGAGATTAATCGTGCTTATAACCTTGGCATTTTCTCCTGCAATTACTTTTGATTTTAAAGATGAAAAATTAGCAACTGCATTGCCCGTTTTGTTACCCTCGGCATCTAAGGCGAAAATGTTTGTGTTTACTTCTACAATTGCATCTGTCCTGGTATCGTTGTCGATGGTAACTTCAAGATCGATTGTTGCAGATGACTTGGAAACATTTTTGGTGGTTATATAAGTGCCCCATTGGCCTACATGAACAGGACCAGTTTTTATTAACCATACATTGCGATAAATTCCTCCACCGGGATACCACCGTGATGAATTATTGGGATTGTCCAGACGGATTGCCAGTTGATTCTCTCCACCCGGGATAATGTAAGGCGTAAGATCCAATCGATACGAGTTGTAACCATAAGGCCAGCCACCTACCAGGTGACCGTTTAACCAGACGATGGAGTAAGACATAGCACCCTCAATATCGAGAAAAATCGATTTACCGGCATCAGAGGCCTGAATATCGAGTTTCTTACGGTACCAAGCTATTCCGTTGCATGGAAGCCGGCCCATTTCTCCACCTACTTCAGCTTTCCAACCATTCATAAATGGTCCGTTGATCGCCCAATCATGAGGTAAATTCACTTTCTCCCAAGCATTATCATCGAAATCATTTTGTACAAATTGAAAATTGTAGCCCGGATTTCCCAAAGGCCTGCTATGTCGTTTTTGTGGATCCTTGATAAAGTAATTTCCCGAAGGTAAGATCCAGGGTTTAAGTACTTCCTGAGTTGTTTCAACTTCTATTGCTACAGTAGGTTTAGCGTCAGCAACTTTATAACCTTTATCGCTCAATACAGCGGGACGGACATCGTAATTCAGGTCATCAGCTTTTGAGTTTGAATCGTATTTAAAAAAGCTCCAGCCTTCGTTAATAGAAATACACTGCCGGTTGGTATTATCTGGTGTATTGACCTGGACCTGTGCCAGCACAGGCGCACCTGCATAACCAATGCAAAGTATAATAAACAAGGTTTTCAGCCCGGTTGAAATAAATAGATTGTATTTGGTAAATTTTCCGTTCATATGGTTCATCTAAATTGAATTTGTTAAAAAGAACCGCCTGGCTCTCGCAAAGGCGGTTCCAAACTACTACTTACTACTACTTACCTAATATTTTACAAACAAATTCAGATTAATGGATTCGCCCAGCAATTTATATCCCGCAGCATTAGGGTGCAGCCAATCTTTGGAATATGCGGCCTGAAGCCTGGTTGTATCACTAGGATCCCGAATCGTTTTATCGAAATCGATAAATCCATCAAAATTGCCGGGGGTACGGATCCATTTGTTAACGGCACTTCGTACTGCTTCATGATTAGAAGTAAAATAAGCATTTCCGTTAACGGGCGTAATGGTAGCACCGTAAACCTTCATATTTTTAGCATGAGCATCGGCAATCATCTTTTGATAGGCATCAGTAATAGTGGTGGCAGATGAGCCAGCGCCAATATCGTTTATCCCGTAAAAGATGAAAACCCAACGTACTCCTGATTGGTTAAGAATGTCTTGCTGATATCGGCTTGCTCCGCTAGTAGCTCCCGTCCCAGCTACACGGGTACCTCCAATACCCAGATTGAGAACACCTACCTGGGAAGTAGCCGAATTATTAAGCAAAGCTTGCGAAAACAAATCGGTCCATCGATTTTGCAGACCACCTGATAAACCATATCCATCGGTAATGGAGTTGCCAAAAACTGCAACAGCGGCCGCTGAATTTGGCGCCAATACATCGATCGTGTTGATAGTATACCAATGCGCTGTAATAATAGCACCACTAAATTCAGCCGATGAAGTCTGGTCACCGGTAAGGATGTATGAATCAGTGCGTGACCCCACGTGGCCCGTCATATCCGCAGTTGAAGCTGCCTGACCATAGTAGGTTGTTATTGCAAGACGCATATTTGGCGTTAAGGCGAACGCTACCGGATCAGAAGTAACCGTAGTCTTTGCATTCAAGGTGACCGATGTATTTCCACTAAATTTCAATTGTTTAATGGTGGATACATTAATGGCGCTTCCACCTGTTGAGATAGCAATATTCACCGACTTCATGGTAACAGCAGTTGCACAGGTGCTATTAGAGAATTTTACCCGTAGCGTGTCACCACCGATTGAAACCCTGACTATCTGTCGCAATGTATTGTCAGCGATATACGGCAAAGGTGGCGTATTGCTTGGTCCCACCGTGTAGGGCGCGCAACTCCACGTTCCCACCCATTGTTTTGGCTGCGCATAAAGACTGCATGAAATCAGTGATATACACAATACTGTTATCACTGATATTGAACGCGGAGAAAACTTGAACCTTTTGAAAAAGGCATGGTCTAAAATCCCTGGTTTATTCACGTTATGAGTATTAAGTTCTATTCGGCATCATTAGCAAGACCTGTATCCATCTATGTCAATAAAATCAACGTTATATTTTTTGTTGTTGGCAAGCGTAATATTTGCACCCAACGCCGAATAAGCAGGCGTAATATCCATAATTTCGATGTTTTCGATGGGTGATAATTCTTCCTCAGTCCAAGCGGTGTCATCTGTTTTATGCAGTAAAACAGATATCATCAACTCCATAGGAGGATTTTTTTCCATTCGTTTCTTATGGGCATATATAACTGTACTTTCATCTGCTTCAGCATTTCTCCCTTCATGCGTTAAGCTTTTCACTTCATCCCATCCGTTATAGGTTATTAATGCCACGCTTCTTCCGGGTATGGTAGCGGTGATCACTTTCCTGTTACCATCTTCAAATTGCTTAACTATTGCTTTAACACCTTTTATATGTGGTAAACCATAGTTTCCTAAGGTTAGTTCATATTCAAATGCCATGCGTGAGCGGTCGACTCTTATGATACCCCCGGGAATAATAATTTCAGCCAGGTCGATAATGTATCCGACGCCATTATTAGGTGGTTTTCGCATGATGGCCTGCCTGTAAATGATATCCTTCCTAACACCGTTATAAAGCATACTTTGGGAAGTGGTATATGCTGTGTTTTTTTCAGAGCTGTTTTGCAACGTATGCCCGGTGAGATAAAAATTAATATCATCACCACGTATATCCCGCGGATCGAGGCTTCGGAAACTGTATTCCATAGCTGTTCCACCCTGTGAATTATGGTCTTCCCACGGGAAATGTGTATTATAAACAAGTTTGGAATAATTAGGGTCGTTGTAGTAAACCTTTCCCGGTATTATTTCGGAAGTGCCTGTTTTACCGTGGTTCGCGAGCACTATGCCAGGATTAGTTAAAACTTCAATAGTTGATTCGTTTCCAAGCTTTTGCCAAAATCCTTCATTTTCTTTAGCCGTCCAAAAAGGCGAATTGTCGGGCAATGCCAGGGCAATAAAAGGGATAAACATAATAAAAGGGCTACCAGCACAACTATAGTTTTGCAAAATATATTCGGTATGTCTGTAATAACCAAGGCTGGGTATATCATTTTCGAAAAATTCTTCGCGCGTTACAAACTGAAGTAAAGAACCGGAACAAAGCCTACGGGCCATTCCTGGATCTAAAGGCGATCCTCCTTTCAGCATAAAAGAAACCGGAAATCCTCCGGATATCCACGTTCTGTATGTGATACTTCTGGCCCACATATTTACATAACCATCCCTTCCAAAGAAGTTAACATAGGTTTTATATAATTCCTGCGCTGATTTTTCAATGGTTTCTGCAATTTCGGGGTAAAATTCATCTCCAAATGTTCTGTTCCAGATAGTTAAATACACAATAAACAAACTAATGGTATAATAATTATAAGTTTGTTCCAGGTACCATCCATTGCCCGAATGGTAGGAAGCAATCCATAAAAGATGGCTTTTTAATAATGCATCATCAATTTGGTAACCGTGCTTTTTAAGGAAGGAAAGGGTTACGATATTAAAAATTCGCCAGTTGTTTTGTGTTGTCCTGTGGTGTGCCCATTTCGAAATACAGGCTACCATCTCATCTCTCTGCCTTTTCGAATAAGTCGTCCAAATGGTATCCGGCATCAGAAGCAAGGTTTTAAACAAACCTCCAAATTCGCAGGTAAACTGGTATGTTGAGTCAGGAAGATCCTCCGGGAGTGGCAATGAATTGGGGTGTCCGGAAGTAAACGCGTTGTATATATGCAAACTGTAATAGTCGCGTAATTTTATATTATTTATGGTTATTTCGGGATCTACATGAATAAGTGGTCCTGCCAGATTGAAAGTTCTTTCAAGTGCTTCAAAATCTGCCGCACGATAGCGCCAATCAGGGGCGTTTGGCTCAGGATAAGTTTTTCCGGGAACTTTAGGAAAAGAAATAGGCGTTTCTAATGAACCAACATGTTTAAATGCTCTTTCCAGAATATATTTAGCACATTCGATGTAATGTTTTTTGGTCATTCCGGTAAATGGACTCAATTCAAAGTCCGGATCTTTCACTTCAAAAACTTTTTGCATAGGGTCAATGCTTGTTTGTTATTTTTTTGACAAGGTTAATTATTATTTCGGATCAGTTTTATATTTCATTTTTTAATTTCAATCATTTCAATGGCAGTAGACATAGCTAATTAAGAACGTTTTAACTTTCAGAAGGTTTTAATAACTTGTTTTAAACCGTCCAAATTTATGAGAAACATTGCTGTATACTGAGGTTTCTGGTTATTAGGCATAACAGCTATCCTGATATTCTGTAAGGATATAAATTTAGAAGTTGGAACCAGTGATTGCTCAATGGTTCCATCTTCTTTGAATAAATTCTAAATAGGTCTACTAATCAATAACCGGGGTTTTGATAAGCAGCTCTGTCTGCAGCCGACATTGCTGTAAAGGCATCAATCGTGGTTTGCGAAATGGGGCGTAACCAGTCTTTGTCTACAATGGTGCGAGCTACTACTACAGGTATATGATCTCCACTTGAGCTTCCTGAATTATCGCAAATCGTATAGGTACCAGCAAGTTCTGCCCATTTTTGTGTACGCACTAAATCCAACCATCGTATACCTTCACCGAAGAATTCACGTGAACGCTCAGCCAAAATATAATTGATATCTATGCCTGCTGGTGTAAGAGCTGTCATATCAGCGCTGTGATCCACAACTTTTGCTGCATTGCCATTATTGGAGAAAGTCCATTTTCCTGCACGAGCACGAAGAACATTAACCAGCCCCACAGCAGTGCCATCATTTGCATATGCACCGGTTACTGCTTTTGTTGTTGCACCTTTCACAGCTGCTTCGGCAGCTAAAAGAAACAATTCAGAGAATTTGGCATAAACAAACGGACGGGTATATCCGGCACTAGCTTCTCCTAATCCTCCATTGTTATCAGTACGATATGGGCCAAGCTTGTAAAGTCCGGGATATGCAAGCCGGCTTATGCCCATGGGCGCAATTACCCAATCTGCTCTGCCAGGTATCCAACCTGCAGCAACATTATTTTGACCTAATGATCCATTAGCAGGATAAGTAATATTACCCGGATCACTGTCCAAAAAAGTCAATAATGAATCACCTGAAACGCGAGGTAAATTGTTAGCATTGTATAAAGTCTTAATACCTGCAATTGTTGTATTTTTAGCCCAGTTGCCTCTGTAAACGGTTGTAAAAGTACCATCGTAACGGGAATCGTTGACCTTGTCAGCAAAAGTATTTGTAAATACCTCAATAGGTGGGCAAACACCTGTCCAAGGGCGACCCAAGTGCTGTTCTGCTTCTCGTTGAACAGAACTTTGAGCAGTCCATGTGGTAGAACTTGAAGAACTCTTAATGTTTGTGTAATTCCATGTGGTAAACCAAGGTGAAAATTCATCCTGACCACCACCACCTGTAACTCCTGTAATGGTACCTCCGTTATAAATCGCATTTGCCTGAGTATGATCTGCATATAGCAAACATTCCTTGTTACGATCATTGGTTGCCCTGGTAAGATCATAGTAAGTTGCATTCAAACCAATTGAAGAGGGTACATTAGAAATGGCGGCATTCGCCACATCATATGCTTGTTGAAAATACCATGTAGCATTATGCCCATCGGGATCAGTCCGGTCACATTGAGGATACGTAGAAATGTTATTCGGGTTCTGCAACCACCATCCATAGGTCAAATAAGCTTTGGATAAATACAACTGAGCAAGTGTCCTGGTTGCAGTACCGGTCATTCGGGAGGTTGCAGGTAAACTTTTAGCTGCTATTCGCAGGTCAGGAAAAATTCCTCTTGTATATACCTCAGGAACAGTGTTACGTTTGGAAGTTCTGCTAGGTGATGTATTGAACTTCAATTCACCAGCACCTTGATCCAAAGGAACTCCACCCCATATTTGCACCATTAGAAAATAGTCCCAAGCCCGGAAGAACCTGGCTTCAGCAACAAGAGCAGTATCCGCTGGGTTAACATCATTTTCAATAATACCACTAGCAGTATTGATATTCCCATATACAGGAATCCATAATCCACCGAGAGAACAGCCATTATTAGTAAAATACCCTGTTTTAGCAGGCACCATGTCATACAACTTAGCATCTCCATTCACATTCTGTCCCCATGTTCCTTCATCAGTACCCGACTGGAAACCGACATAATTATAACCACTCGTCGTAATAAGACGCAGGTGTAAGTACATATAATTCAATCCTCCCATAACACCTGCTTGGGTTTTAAAGTAGCCGGGAGTATAAATAGCACGAGGGTTTTCATCCAAAATTTTACTGCATGCCCCGGAAAATATTATCAGAGCTACTACTATTAAAGTTTTTATCTGTTTCATTTTTTTACTTTTTAAAATGTAAAATTAAGTCCAATTAAGTAGTTGCGGGTCGTCGGAGTATTATTACCCACAGTCAGCAAACGCTTTAAATTGGCAGTCATTGGAACTGCGGCATTTTCGTTGCCATAAGAATTGGGTTGTGGATCCATACCTGACATTTTATAGTATGGCGAGAACATAATAAAAGGATTCACAACCTGTATGTAAATCCTCATATTGTCGATACCGGCAGCTTTGATGAATTTTTGTTTGAAGTTATAGCCAAGAGTTATGGCCTGAACCTTCAAGTACGATCCATCAATGTATGACAGGGAATTAAGATGTGTTGGCTGGTCAACACCTGGTCCGTTAGGCACAGGAAACTTTGCACCGGTATTGGTTGGCGTCCAGTAGTCAACTTTTATATTTCCCCTGCGGCCTGACAAAAGATTCAGATAACCGCTTGATCCATAAGGAGTTGCAATAAGTATTCCACCGTTTTGGAAAGTTCCTGTAACCGTTAAGTCAAGTCCCTTATAACCTACTCGTGTATTGAAACCTCCCTGGAAATTTGGATCCTGATTCATAATTACCTTATCATCATCACTAACAGCCTTTGTTGGAGAACCATCTGCGTTATAAGTGCCAGAATATTGCACTTTAATCATACCAACTTGCCCCCCTGGTTCATAATTTGTCAAATAGGGATCGCCTTGTTGCCAGATCCCTACAGCTTTGTAATCCCAAATAACATTAATGGGCGACCCTACAAACCAGTTGTTGTTTCTATCCTGAGTTGCACCTGAAGCAAGCGCTACAAGTTTATTTCTATTGAAGTAAATGTTAACACTTGCATCCCAGGTCAATCCGTTAGGGTTATTAATTATCGTGCCGTTGACCGCAAATTCCATACCCGTATTTTCTGACTTTCCTACATTTTGGGTTACACTGCCAACACCCGTTGTGGGGGGCAGAGACACAGACATTAGAAGATTGTCGGTTTTTGTTTTATAATATTCTATTGTAGCTGACAACCGATTTTTCAGGATTGACAAGTCCATTCCGTAATTCCATTCCTTGGTAAGCTCCCATCCTAAATTAGGGTTAGGTAATTGGCTA
>CAYZNC010000004.1:25310-49731 GCA_964478555.1 uncultured Bacteroidales bacterium
CCTATATTCATTGCACTGGAATTTAAAAGTCCAAGGGTAGCATAAGGTGGAATAGACTGATTTGAGGTTACTCCATAGCCTACACGCAATTTCAGCTGGTTTATCAGGGCAATATTTTTCATAAAAGATTCATTCTTAAGATTCCATCCAACTGATACGGCAGGATAGGAAACCCATTTGTGTCCGGGTGCTAACCTGGAAGAACCATCACTGCGAATACTTGCCATCAGCAAATACCGGTCATCGTATGAGTAATTGATACGACCCATATATCCTTCCAATCCGCTTAACTGATAGTCCTGATATAGGGGGTCAACAGTATACGTACTAGCAGGGTTGCTAGGATCTCCAACAGCGCGTGACAGATTATAGAATTGGAAAGCATCAGAAGGAATATTCAGAGCCGAAATCCTTGAGGTGGTGTAAAGACTTTGCTCAAGAGTATACAAGGCTGTGACACTTAACTGATGTTTATTAAAAGTGCGATCATAGGTTAACAAGTTATCCATTAACCAGCCTGATGTGGTTGTTTTACCTGCTACAGCCGTTGAATAAGCCGATGCATTAGTATTGAATAAACCCTGTCCTGTATATTGGCCAAGATTACTTATACTGTAGTTTAAACCTACGTTAATTCTATACTTCAATCCTTCTATGCCTGGGATCTTAACTTCACCATACAGAGAGTTGTAGGAACCAAATGTTATAGTTTCGTCTTTGTACGCATCCCCAAAACTATTTACAATATCACGGGTGATATTAAATTGAGGGTCAACGGCATTATTTATCACCCTTTTATAGGTACCATCAGATTTTTTTGGATCGATAAGAGGAGATGCAGCTAATACACCGTATATCTGACCAGACATACCGTTCCCCTCAGATATGGCATAGTCATTGTTTGATGTAAAACCAAACTTGAAATATTTACCCACTTCCTGGTCAACAGAACCGCGTACTGAATAACGCGTATAGTTTTGTAGAGGAACTATGCCTTCATTCCTATAATAGCCAATTCCGAAAAGATAATTACCTTTATCCGTACTTCCGGTAATGCTAAGATTATGGTTTGTTACCATTCCTGTTTTAAAAAACTGCTTTTGCCAATCGGTATTTGTATTACCTGTAGTGTCTTCATCAGCACCCGGTGAGGGGTATTTTTTTGAAACATCACGCAGATTTATAAAATCCTGAGCGTTCATCATAGGGTAATAGCCTAAAATTTTTTGCATGCCATAATATCCTTCATAGGTAACTTTGGCTTTTTGACCTTTCTGTCCTTTATTCGTTGTTATTAAAATAACACCATTGGAACCACGTGAGCCGTAAATGGCTGTTGCTGAAGCATCCTTAAGAATATCAAGACTTTTGACATCATTTGGATTGATATCGCTAAGTGATCCGGGATAAGGAACTCCATCCAATACGATCAAAGGGTCGTTGGTGGCAGTCAATGAACGTGTACCACGAATTCGGATCTGCATGGCAGCACCAGGCTTACTATCCACCTGGTTCAGCTGCACCCCAGCTACACGTCCCTGCAAAGACTGTGAAATGTTAGAGGATGCTACTTCACGTACTTCATCTCCTTTTACTGAAGCAACCGAACCAGTTACAGCTTCTCTGCGTTGTGTACCATAACCAACAACTACCACTTCGTCCAGTTTTTTAATATCCGGAGAAAGTTTAACATCAATGGTGGTTTGACCTGCGGCAGAAACTTTTTCGGAGAGGTAACCGATAAATGAAAAGATCAATACCGCATTTTCGTTTGGCACGGTAATGCTGAATTTACCGTTCATGTCGGAAACTGCACCGGTACTGGTACCTTCTACCACTACATTCACTCCAGGCAAGGTTTCCCCAGTGGAGTTATCAGTGACAGTACCTGTAACTTTTAGCTGTTGAACCGCACGTGTGAGTGCATCATTGTTCTTTAAAGCCTGTGTTGGGAATACAATAGTACCCAACAATGCCAAGACTATCGATAGTCTCATAATTAACACTAACCGTTTTGACCCCTTCTGAAAGGCCAAATGTGGCAGGTAATACTTTTTTCTCATCATTAGTAATTTAGGTTTTAATTAGTAAGTTATTAATTAATTAAGGTAATAATTAATTAAGGTAATAATAAATAATGAATGTACCTAACCATAAACAGGATGTTGTTGGTTGTACTTGGCAAAAGTTGTCTTTAATTTTTGATTGGCTATCGAATTTTGATACAAAAGCTGTCGTTTTTGAAACATGTTAAAAGAAAATGCAAGACTTGTTAATTCAAAAATTACTACTTTTAAACAAAATAAACTATTTGTAATGTGATAATTGCGTTCGAAAATGCTTAATAATTGATAGCGTATGCTCGTTTTTTTTTATTTGACAAGTATCGCTAATGCAAAGTAGGTTTAGTATTCCAACTACCCTTAGCGAGATGAAAAAATCAGAAAAATACCAGGAAAAC
This sequence comes from uncultured Bacteroidales bacterium, assembly GCA_964478555.1. GTDB lineage: Bacteria > Bacteroidota > Bacteroidia > Bacteroidales > JAAUTT01 > JAAUTT01. The sequence continues at coordinate 27,772 of CAYZNC010000004.1, forward strand.
ACAGGGATCAGCGAAGTGTAGGCGCACGTTTTCTTTTTAATGCGTGCCCCGTGGTCCGGCAAACGTTCAATTCAATATTAATGTAATCTGTATTTTGATGACCGTTCAGGAGAACCGTATATAGTATGGCTAAGTCGGGAGACATTCGCCAAGCTTCGCAGCACATATAGATGCCAAGTAATTGAATAGTTAACAATACTTTAAAACCAGGTTGAGGAAACACACAAGGCTGGGTTAGATATAAAAGTTTAATGGACGATATTGTACCACACGCGTTTGAAACGCGCGCGAGCAGTGTGCATTTGTGAAACTCTGCGTATTTATCTCCGAAACTCTGCGAGAACTTGCCCTTCTTTACCCTTCAAATAATTTATTCAGTATTTCCTTATCATCCGAATCCATATATTTAAGTACAAATTCGGAGGGTGCCATTCCAAAATATTCATGGAAATTGCTTGAAAAATAGGAGGGAGAGGAAAATCCTACTTTATAGGCGATTTCCGAAACATTCACCTTGTTTTTAATTAATAGGTAAGCAGCTTGTTTCAACCGGATCGATTTAATCAGGTTACTTGGTGAAATATTAATGTTCTCTTTTAGCTTCCGGTTAAGATGGACGCGGCTTAGCCCCACTTCATGGCTCAGATCGTCTACACTAAACCTTGCATTTTCAATGTTTTTCCGGATTGTTTCGATCACATTTGCAATCAAACGACTGTCGGGCGAACTCATTTGAATCTCGTTGAGATCGAGTTTAACGTTCGAACGGTATTTGTTTCGGATCATATCACGGGTTTGTATAGCCTGGGCAATTGTAATTTTCAACAATTCAAGGCTAACGGGTTTGGTAAGATAACTATCGGCCCCGTTTTCTATGGATTTTTGTTCACTTTCTTCATCCGTTTGTGCAGTAAGAATGATTACCGGAAGATAGTTCGTTTCCGGATTCTGGCGAATCTTTCTGCAAAGTGAAATCCCGTCCACTTTCGGCATGATCAAATCAGTGATTACTGCATCAGGGATAGTGGTCGAAATAACTTTCCAGGCCTCTTTACTGTTTAAACAAACTTCTATATTGTATTTATCGGAGAGTTCCTGCTTTATGTATTTTCCCATATCGGCATCATCATCTACAAAAACAAGGGTCTTTTTCGATTTGCTGGCTTTTAAAACGGAATTCTCATCTTCAGTTTCAGGTATTTCAATATATTCAGCCTGGCTGGGTAGTTTTTCATCTGAACGGATGCTGGAATAAAGGTCCTTGTGTTTGGCTTCCGTCGACAATTCTTTGGGAGACAGGTGGGCATTTCCAAGCGGAATACGAATCATAAATGCCACCCCGTTTTCAACATTTTTGGCGTCTATGGTACCGTGGTGCAAATGAACAATCATTTTTGCCAGATGGAGTCCAATTCCTGAGCCACTGTTATTGCTGTTGTTGCTTTGATAATAACGGTCGAATATGCGCTCGAGTTCACTTTCATCGATAAAACTACCTGAGTTCTCGAAGCGTAATTCGATATATTCGGACCCATTTGCCGTTGATCCGCTCTGCCTGTTATTATTCACAAAAGTATCAATGGAGATGAGCATGTACCCATTATCGGGAGTAAATTTGAATGCATTGGAAATAATATTGAAAAGCACTTTGTCGAAATTTCCCTGATCTATCCAGGCATCGAGCGTTTCCCGGTTCGACACCAACCTAAAGTCGATATTGCGCATGATGGCAACTTGCTCGAACGACTTCATAATATCCTTAATAAAAAATATTAAATCGGTTTGGTTGAAATGCATTTGCAACTGGTGGTTATCAATCTTTCTCATATCCATCAGTTGGTTAATCAGTCGAAGAATTCTGAGAGAGTTTCGGTACATCAGGTTATACATATCCTTACGCTTGTGGTCAGTCTCCGTTTCTCTCATCGATTTAAGCGGGTTGATAACCATGGTTAATGGTGTACGTATTTCGTGTGATATATCGGTAAACATTCTCAATTTCATCTCTTTTTTTTCAAATTCAATATGTTCCTGTATCCTTAATCTTCTCCTGATTAAAAAATTTGAAAACGCCCAAACAGTGGCCATAATGAATGCCAGATAGATGAGATATGCCCACCATGTTTTATACCAGGGGGGTAAGATGTGGATGTTGATTTCGTTGTAAACCACATCCTTGTCATTGGAATTTCCTTCGAAAAATGCTTTTACCCGAAAAGTGTACCGTCCGTCGGGAAGGTTTGTATAGGTAGCTGATCGATGATCGGAGTTGGTATAAAGCCAATTGGGGTCGAACCCTTTCAGCATATACCCGTACACTACTTTCCTGGGGTTAGTATATTCCATTACGGCGAATTCTAAAGAAAAAACATTCTGGCTTTTCTTAAGCGTAATCACTCGGGCTTGTGAAATGTGCCGGTCAAGAATATTGTTTTTACCGAGCGATTCGTCGTAGTTTACACTCTTGTTTAACACTACGAGTTGCGAAAAATAAATATTTGGTACAGGTTGTTTCATGCCTTCAACCTTATGAGAATAAAATGCAGTGATCCCGTTAATCCCTCCGAAGAACATTTTTCCGTCCTTATCTTTAAAGGTGGCTCCCATTCGGAATTCATTATCCTGTAATCCGTCGTAAGCATAGAAGTTTTTAATATACTGGTTTTGGGGATCGAAACGAGCTAAACCATTACCCGTACTTAGCCACAACACACCTTTTAAATCTTGCTGAATAGCGAAAATCATGTTGCTTGGTAAGCCATCTTTTTGGGACCAGGAAGAAATTTCATCATTTTTATTATACCCGACTAGCCCGTCTGCTGATCCTATCCAGGTGGAACCATCCGGATTATGCAGAAATGAATAAATTTGCGTTTCACTCATTTTCTCTGCCAGTTTAATGTTCTTTTCTCTGCCAGTTTGGGTGTTGTAACAACGAACCCCTTTAGAACGTCCAACCCAAAGAGTGCCAGATGCATCAATACTTAAAGCGTTTATCCAACCTTGATTTACAGATTTTGGAAAGGTTTCGATTCGATCCTCAGGGATAGACAATACTTTTACTCCGTAGCCCAGTGTTCCTAAATAAAGTTTATCGTTTTTAGGATCATATATTGAGCTAAATACTTTTTGTAGTTCAAGTTCATGACTGTATGAGCGGAAGCCGGAACTTGGGTTGTATGTGGTAATACCTCCCATATAAGTCGATATCCATAAGGTTCCCCTTTTATCTGATGCCAATGTCAAAATAGAATTGTTTGGAAGAGGCGTATTTTCCGTGGTATATCGTGTAATTTTACCTGTATTTGTAATCCGGAACAAACCTCCTCCGTCCGTCCCAACCCATAGGTCGCCGGTTTTATCGCGGGTAATTGAAGTAACACATGCCTGATTTTCGCTCATGACTCCATGCGATTCTGATAACTTGAGATATTCGAAACCGTAAGTTGATTTGGGAATAATCAATAGACCCTTCTGAAAAACGCCAACCCATATATTTCCCTGCGTATCCTGGACTATGGAATGAACCTTGCAATTATCGAGATCAATGGGAGCATACTGAAAATTGGTTGTGATAATATCTTCTTCTTTACGGTCAAATATTTTTAAGCCATACCCTTCCGTTCCTACCCATATATTTAAATCAGAACCAGGGCTTTTTTTTGTTTCTGCAAGCAAAGTCCGGATTTGGTACTTCGGAGATGACATTCCCTTTGCTCGTCGAATGTAACCGAGGGACCGGTCATATATAAATAAACCATGTTTGAATGTCCCTATCAGCAAGTTCCTGGTAACAGGATCCTCAACAATGGCAGAGACAGCAATTTCCTTGGAAAGTCTAGTTAATTCAGGACTCCACAGTTCTTTGCTGATAGTTTTCTGTTTAAAATTCAATCTATAGAAATTTCCCTGCTCGGCAAATGTCCATAAATAACCCTCCGAATCAAAAAACATATTTCCTAAATACTTCGTGTCATAGATATTTTGTAGTTTATCAGTGGTCTTTAGGTCAATAATATGAGTTTTAATGTCATATACAACAATCCCCACGCCTGGAACTGAAACCAGTAATTTTTCTTTATCGGGACTTTCGAGAATTGAACTAACATAATAAGTTTTGGAAAAAAAAGGATATTGCAGTGGAAAATCGCGAAATACATTATTTTCGTAATCAAATATTTGTAATTTGTTTGAAGTGCCAACCCAACAAGTTCCTCTACTGTCGGTGTAAATAACCTTAACCAGGTCACTGGCGATTGTTCCGGGTTTGTTGGAGTCGTGGTGAAAAGTTGAAAAACTCATTCCATCAAAGTAACTGATACCATTATCGGTAGCAATCCAGATGTATCCTTTTCCATCCTGAAATAACTTATGAATCAAGCTGTTTGGGAGTCCTTGCTCGGATTTGTATAATCTTATTTTCTGGCCTTGGACAATCAAGGGGAAAAGCAACCACAAAAAACTCGTAAACGCAACTATTCTTCTTAGATTCATAAAGAAATATAAAAACCAGCCATGAAAGGAAGTTAATTCCTTTTTTTTATAAAGGTGTAAAAAAATAATAAAACATGAACAGAAGCAAAGAAGTAGAATGCATTTGTAGTTGTATTATGCTATGTTGAAATAGATTACTTATCGAATTATAATTTTCCTACAAGCATAGGTCCGGTTATTGCAAAGCCTTAACAAATAAGTACCGTTAGCAATATTTAATTTTAAGGAAGCCGTGTTCAGGTTCTCGTTAAACTTTTTTTTTAATACGAGTTTCCCATCCAGGCCAATAATGCTGAGTTCGTTGAATTCCATGTCGGAATTGACAGTGAGTTTATTCCCCAATGGATTTGGGAAAACAGTTATGGTACCGTTTGGTTTTGTGTTATTCAATTTCACTGACGAAGGTAGTTCAGCCTGTACCGAATCCTTGGCAATGAATTTTAATGATTTCAACTGAAAAAGCTTGTCAGTCCCAGTCCCTGCAAATTTCAGATACACATCGTGCCTTCCGTTAACTGTGTTAACTTTAGCCGAATAAGCATTAAAAGTAGTCCAACTGCCTGTGGGCTGGATATTGCAGGTTCCCATTTTAGAACCGGTATCAATTGAATCGAGCCACATCTCTACCGTTCCGCCCAAACCAGCGCTGGAAGCAACAAACTGAACCGAGTCTGAAGCTTTTGGATAATCTGTATTTCCGAATTCAACCCCTGCATATAATGCCCAGTCATTATTGTGGATATTGTCTAATACATGAGATGCTGCTGATGTCCCATGTTGATTTGCCGGACATTCGGCCAGTATTTCGGAATAGGCATCCCGATAAATGTAAAAATCAAAATAGGCGGGACTGTTCAATACATACAAACCCTGTCTTGAGCCGGTAAAACTTGAAAAGTCTGAATAAGCATCAATAACAGATATGTCAAAGCTTTGGCCAACTTTTTCCCAATCCTTCCCGTTGTTGCTGAAATAACCACTTACCACATGGTTACTTCTGTAAATCTTAAGCCATATCGTACTGTCATAAGTGTTTTCAGCTTCATATTGCGTATTGTTGTAGCTGAACGCTACAGTTTTCTTCCCAGATGCATTAAAGGTGCTAAAAAGCTTCACAGCCATATTTTCGTCGCCGCGTAATATGATCAGTCCTGCTTCATCTGCGCTCATTGTGGCATCGAATTCCACGCGGGTTATTAAAGAATAATTATGCTCACCATCGTTTTTTGTTAAACAATTCATTTTGGAAATTTTTGGAGACAAACGAAGCCAGCCTTGGCGGTCGGTTAATGAAAAACTGCCATCGGTGGTATAACCCAGCCAAGACCATTCAGGATTTAATTTACTTGTACTAAAGAAATCGGATTTTGGCACCATCCAGGGGATACCATGGCTGGGTAATTTAGGTGCTGTAAAATAGGTATTGACTGGGTAATCTGCTTCGGGTCTGTAGTTTGAGTCGTAACGAACCTGATTTAGCAGACCTTGCCGGCCTTGGCCTTTCCATTCGCCCTTTGCATAAAGAGGATGAATAACCCAACTAGTGCTATCAGTAATTAATACCGCACTAGAGCTATGGTTAGGAGTGGTGAAAAGAGATCCTGACAGCAGCGGATCGCTATTGTTAAAGAAATCGCCCAGGATTTCCCATGCATTCTGATCTTCGGTAAGCGTTTTGCTTCTCATCACCTTTTGTCCACCCGACAAATCGCGAGCAAATGAGTAGTAGTAATAACCATTATCTTTCCACACAACCGGTCCTTCAGCCCAGCTATATGGATACGAAGGATCAGGATTTAGCCAGGAGAGATTATACACAACGCCAGTAGGTTGTCCGTCGGTTCCCAGTTCTACAATTCCATTGTTGGGCTTGCCATTTTTTACAATAAGATACCATTTCCCATTATCATCCATAAAAATGGAATTATCGTATCCCAGACCATATGGAAGTTGTGACGGGTTATTTATCTTAACCGGCACATTCCAGGGACCCTCGGGTTTATCGGCAGTTACAAAATACATGGTATTGGCTCGTGAAAAAAAATCCCAGAATTTATTATTATAAAACACCATATCAGCTCCCCAGCAGCCTCCGCCAGGCTTATCACCGTATCCTGACCAGGATGCTTTAACCGGTTGGGCAATAGCTTCCCAATGCACCAAGTCGGTTGAATGGTAAATTACAGGTGTAGGATTAAATGATGAGCCTGTGGTATAAAAATCGCCGCCAATTTTAGTTATGGTACAGTCCGGGTGATCTCCGGGAATTACAGGATTCATGTATGTTGTAAAAGAAGGTGATTGGGCGTTTCCGGCTTGAATTGCGGTTAACATGCTTATTGTAAAAATGATTATTGTCTTTTTCGCGGGCATATCTTTTGAATTTATGATTAGATTGCTTTAGACCTATAAAGACGACATATTGTTAGCTCGGGACAGAGCCCGGGGACTATAAACAATATGCCGCCCTGTTGGGGTTTAAAACACTTCAATATTAGGAAAGTATCCCAAAGATAGTTGTAACGAATCTCACATCCGTAATAACGAATCTCACATGAGTTGTCTAAACTTAACTTTTTCGAAAATGATTTAACGGTATGTAACCCGTTTAAACGTCATTGTTTTTCTTCAGATCTGAGAAATAGCCGGAAGGAGATTTCCCGTATTGCTCTCTGAAGCATTTGGTAAAATATGCAGGAGATGAGAAGCCTACTTTATAGGCAATTTCGGATACATTTAAACTACTTTCTTCCATAAGTTTGATTGCCTTTTTTAACCGGATCGTGCGTATAAACTCATTAGTTGACTGTCCTGTAAGCGATTTTAGTTTACGCCATACATGGCCACGGCTCATTAATAGATGGGACGCAAGGTTTTCTACAGACAGTTGTGTACTTAGAATATTTTCTTCGACATAGTTGATGATATTTTCCAGGAAGTTTTGATCCAACGTGTTGTTGGTTATCTCCTTAGGTAAAATGTATACCTCCTGACTAAAACGTTTGAACAGCTTTTGTCTTGTTTCTATCAGATTCTTAATAACAACCTCAAGGTAATGCACGTTAAATGGTTTGGTTATATATGCATCGGCACCTGTTTCTATACCATTAATTTGATCTTCAAGCGTAGTTTTTGCCGTAAGTAAAATAATTGGAATATGGCTGGTTACAATATTCCCTTTTACCTGTTTACATAGCTCAATTCCTGAAAGATTAGGCATTATAATGTCGCTGATAATCAAATCAGGAACATTTTCAACAGCCTGATTGTAACCCATTTCTCCGTCGCTAGCTTCAAGAATTTTATATTTAACGGAAAGTGTTGAGAGCATATATTTCCGTAATTCGTAATTGTCTTCAACAACCATAATGGTCGGCGTATTTTGGGGTAGCTTTGGGCTATTGTTTTTTTCTTCTGTTACGAATAGATGAGATTCAGCGATTTTTGAACTGATGTCAATGGGTTCTGTTAAAATTTCACTTTTCTTGAAATGATTATTTCCCAATTGCATTAGTACAGTAAAACATGTTTCTTTCCCTTGTTCACTGGTTACAAATATTTTACCATGATGCAGTTCAACGAGAGTTTTGGTTAGCGATAACCCTATCCCTGTGCCTGTTTGATGTGGGTTATGTTGGTTACTTCCCTGGAAGAACCGTTCAAAAACCTTGTTTAAATCGGTCGGCGATATCCCTTTCCCATTATCGATCACCGATATTTTCAATAACTCTTTCGAAGAACTCTTAGGAAGAACATGTTTTTTTTCTTTCAATTGTTTGTTGTCGGTAGCGAGTTTTTCAATTCTTATTAAAATGGTACCATGATCAGGGGTGAATTTAAAGGCATTAGACAGTAAATTAAGAATGATTTTCTCATATTTCTCCCCATCAAACCAGGCTTCAATGCTTGCTGGTTCCGCTTGGAACTGATAATTAATTTGTCGTCGTAGAGCCTCATCACTAAAATAACTTGACAATTCTTGTGTAAACTTTACAATATCACCAAGTTGAATAGCAATATTGAGTTTACTTTCTTCAGCTTTAGAAAAATCCATAATCTCGTTCACTAGCCTGAATAATCTGTTGGAATTTCTATAAATCAATTCGAGTTGACCATTGATTTCTTTATTTCCTTTTGCATAAGCCAGAATGTTTTCAATAGGCGATAATATTAAACTTAACGGGGTTCTCAACTCGTGGGAGATATTTGCAAAAAATTGTAATTTCATCTGGTTTAGTTCCAACAAATGAATTTGCTTCGCCCTTGTTATTCTATACCGGATAAATGCAAAAATTAAGGCTATAAAAATCAGGAGATATATTGCGTAAGCCCAGGTTGTTTGCCAAAAAGGAGGAAGAATAACAATTTGAAGTGAGGCTGGTGTATTATTCCATACGCCATCGTTATTTGACCCTTTCACTTTAAACAAATATTTTCCTGGTTTTACATAACTGTAAGAGGCAGCATTTTTATGACCTACAACGTTCCATTCGTTTTCGAGTCCTTCCAGAATATAGGAGTACTGACTTTTGGAACCCTGAATGTAGTTTAATGCAACAAATTCTATGGTGAATGACGATTGTTTATGATTAAGAATAATCTTTTGTGTTTCACCTATACTTTTTGATAATGGAGAACCCTCAGCTTGTATAGGTACAGATTTGTTAAATAATTTAAAATCGGTTAAACAAACCGGTTGAAATGCAATATTATCCTTGATATTGCCCGGATAGAAAACATTAAAACCCTCGCTTGACCCAAAGAAGAATTCTCCATCTTTAGCTTTCAAACAACTACCACCATTAAACTCATTGGAAACCAATCCGTCCTCACTTGTAAAATTCCTGAATTTTTTGTTTGATGCGTCAAATCTGGATATTCCCATGTTCGTGCTAATCCACAATTCACCTTTGTTATCTTCTAGTATGCCGGATACCGAATTACTGGGAAGTCCCTCTTGTTTTCGAAACGCAATAAAGGAATTTTTATTCTTGTCATACAAAAGTAATCCCTGATCGTCACTACCAATCCATAGGTTTTTATTGCTATCCTCATAAATTACAGAAATGTTATTACTAGGTATATTTCCCGGAGAATTGTCGTGAAAAAAAAACTTAAAAGAATACTTGTTATGGCCAATGTTTCTTAAAAAAAATAACCTGTATGCTGTACCAACCCATAAATTATGATTGGAATCCTCAAAAATTGACGTAACATATCCTAACGCTTCTGAATTAGCTCCTTTCGATTCATCAAGTACCGGAATGAAAGATGCCTTAGCCTTATCGAACCGGAATAATCCGGTTCCTCCTGATCCTGCCCATATTGTATTATCCTTACCTACATAAAGATGCAAGATTTTATTCTCACCTGCATTTTCAGCTCCTTTTACTTTAAAATTACCTGTTTTGTTGAGGTTCTTATCAAAACGGTCGATACCTCCACCCCAGGTTCCTACCCATAAATTTCCGTCTGAATCAAAAACCAACGAAGTAGCCGCATCAGAGCTTAAGCCCTTTTCATGCGTTATTGATTTTGTAAATTGCCGGGATTTAATGTTAAACATGCAAATTCCATTATTGGTAGCCATCCACACATTCCCTTGTTTATCTTCTGCGAAACCGCGAACATCGTCTCCGCAAAGACCATATTTAAAATTCGGGTTTTTTCTGTAAAGTTCAAACCTGTTGTACCTTTCATCTATAAAATTTAATCCTCTGTTGTAGGCCCCCATCCAAAGTATATTTAAATCGTCAATATAAAGGACTCGAATAGTATTGCTGTTCAAAGTATAGGAATTACCTTCTTCGCGGAAGTAATGGTCCAATTTTCCGGAAAACGTGTTTAATCGCATTAAACCTTCATTTTCGACACCAATCCAAAGATTATTGCGGTTATCACCAAACAAGGATAATATAGTCGGGGGTTTATAGTTTACATTATCTGAGGAATATAAATATCGTTTGATGACAAGTTTATCGTTGATTCCCAAACTATTTAACCCACCTTTGAGCGTACCTATCCATAATGTATTGTTGTGCTCTAAAAACAATGCATTGACATAGTTATCACTTAAGCTTGCCGGATCGTCTGGTTTGTTTACCAAATGTTTGATTTTTTCTTCTTTTATATTCAGAAGATCCAAGCCATTCCAGGTTCCAACCCATAAATTGTTTTTATTGTCAGTAAGTATGGCGGAAATGTGATTTGAATTAATTGAATTGATATCTCCATCGTTGTGTCGAAAATACTTAACATTCTTATTATGAGTATTATAACTGATTAATCCATTGCCAATACTCCCAATCCAAATATTGCTATATTGGTCTTCACAAAGAGATGAAACAACAACGTTACCATGAAGGTCAATACGGGTAAAATTCTCTTTATCTCTATTATATAAATTTAATCCGCCATAGGTTCCAACCCATAAATTTTTATTTCTATCTTCAATGATGGTGCTTACATTATTATAACTTAAACTACTGGAATCATTGGAGATATTTTCGTAATTGACAAAGTTTACACCGTCGTATCTGGTTAACCCGTTTTGCGTTCCAAACCACATAAAACCCCGGCTATCTTTTAAGATGCATCTGATATATTGATTTGGAAGTCCTTGCCGGATGGATTGAAAGTAAATTTTTGGGGTTTGGCCGAAAATTGAAAGGCAAACTATTCCTAATAGAAAAGACAGTACACTTATCTTAAGTATGTTAGTAGTTAGTAGTTTTTTTATTAAAATACGATGAATGTTCATAAGGATAAATGTTCCAAAAGTCAAATTTACATTTTGAATTATTGAAAGCTATCATTTTCTAAAGAAATTTTCTAATCGGTTATTTAATTAAAAGTGACAGGTTTGTTAGTGAAAGCCCCTTTTTAAAGGGTGTGCGAGATTTGTTATGGTCAATGTTAGATTTATTATATCCCTCCATAAAATACTTGGCTAATATTGATGGCTGCTTCAAAAAGGAGTCGAACATTACTAATTATTAAAACCTACATTTATGAAAGTCGAAAGATCAATCAAAAGGCAATGTCGTCATTTTGTGAAAAGGATGATGTTGTTGCTAATTTCATTCATTTTTATGAGCTCATTATATGCTCAGGAACGTCAAATTACCGGCGTTATTTCGGACGACCAGGGAGGGCCGCTCCCTGGTGCCAGTGTTCTGGTAGAGGGCACTACAATAGGATCTGCTGCGGATGTCTATGGAAATTACAGTATTAAAGCACCTCAAAATGCAGTTCTTATTTTCTCTTTCGTGGGGTACCTTTCTGAAAGGGTTACTGTATCAGACAAAACGGTTATTGATGTCAAATTGGTTCCTGACATTAAAAATCTGGATGAGGTTGTAGTTATCGGTTACGGTGCGGTGCCAAAGAGGGACCTTACAGGTGCTGTTGGATCCATAAATTCTGGAGTAATAGATAAATCGGTTTCAACAACTTTTGATCAGGCTTTACAGGGACGAATAGCTGGCGTTCAAATAGTTCAAAATTCGGGAATCCCCGGTGGGGGTACATCAATTCAAATCCGGGGAGTAAACTCGATAAATAACACTAATGAACCTATCTATGTTATTGATGGTGTTATTATTAGTGGAAATACAGGCTCTAACAATACGAATGCAATGGCAGGGATAAATCCATCTGATATTGACAATATTGAGGTTTTAAAGGACGCCTCTGCAACGGCCATTTATGGAGCTCAGGCAGCGAATGGGGTCATCTTGATTACCATGAAAAAAGGTAAAACTGCAAAACCCGTAATTAATTTCAATGCTTATTATGGAAAACAACAATTGATCAAAACGTTGCCAATGATGAATCTATATGATTACGCGGTGCATTATAATGATTGGCAACTTGCACAAGGTTATCCATCGAACAGAAGGTCTGATTTCAATGATCCTGCAAGTTTGGGAAAAGGAACTAATTGGCAACGGGAAATTTTCAAGGATGCTCCAATGGCAAGTTATAATTTATCAGTTCGTGGAAGTAATCAAGGTACAACATATTCAGTTTCCGGTGGATACTTTGATCAGGATGGTATTACAACAGGGTCCGGTTTTACAAGATCAACGTTTCGTGCTGAGGTCGATTCAAAAGCGACCGATAAGTTTCAAGTAGGATCAGCTTTGAATTTAAGTTACACAAACCAAAATACTGCGATTACAACCTGGAGCGCTGTTCCATATGCGCTTTTTCAGGCCCCATACATACCGGCCTTAGCTCTTGATGGCACTTACGGTGGTCCGTCTACGTCAGATGATGCTAATGCAGGTTATAATAACCCATTGGCAAATGCACAATTGACCCAAAGAACAGATAAGAGATTTGATGCAAGGGGTAATGTGTATGCTTCATTTACTCCATTAAAATGGTTAAATTTTCGAACTGAACTTTCCGGTGATGCTAATGTTGATAATTTTCAGTATTTTTTTCCAGCTTTTACAGCCGGTGCATATGTAAACCCCAAGACTACGAATGATCATTCGAAAACATTTGTAACGAACTGGACGTGGAGGAATTTATTAAATATCAATTATGAAATTTCAAAGGTTCACAAAATTAATGCGGTCATAGGTCATGAGGTAAATGCTATCCATTCAGACTATCTGTTTGGTGAGCGTTTGAATGGATCCACTGTTTTAACAGGACTGGATGCCGGTGATGCCAATAGTATGTCAAATCAAGGCAATAGTTATGATCGAAAAATCGTATCTGTTTTTGGTCGGGTGTTTTATAGTTTTAAAGACCGATATCAGTTGACTGGAACTTTACGATATGACGGTTCTTCAAATTTTGTCAAGGGCCATCAGTGGGGTTTGTTCCCGTCTGCAGCAATTGCCTGGAGGGTATCGGAAGAAGAGTTCTTCGCTGGGTTAAAGCCTGTGATTAATAATCTGAAATTCAGGTTAAGTTATGGGGCGGTTGGTAATTCGAATGTTACAGGAAATTATGTGTATGCAAGTCTCCTATCCAACGTTCAATCTAATTTTGGACCATCATTCCAAACAGCGAACATTCCAAACTCAGATCTGAAATGGGAAACTACGAAGTCTTGGAATTTTGGGACGGACTTAAATTTATTGAACAACCGGATTGAATTTATTTTTGACACGTATGTGAAGAAAACTGATGACTTAATAATGCAAGCTCAATTGCCAGGTTATCTTGGGACTAACGGAACCGGATCTGCAGCTGCTCCATGGCTAAACATTGGTTCATTGCAAAATAAAGGATGGGAATTTTCCTTGAATACGATTAATATTGACGGGAAAAATATTAAATGGAGTACGTCATTTACTTTTAGCAGAAATAGGAATAAGATTACAAAAATGAATTCTGATAATGCAAATATCGATAAATCGTATACCAATATAAACAGCACTTATTCTGATATTGTGACCCGTACGTCTGCTGGAGCTCCGATAAGCCAGTTTTACGGTTATAAAACTCATGGGAGGATTGATGCAGCCGGAGACTTTCTTCAAAATAATGGAGACGGAAACAGTACTGTGGCAATTGCTACGCCCACCTACGCACAGGGCCAGATTATTTCCAATACCAATCCAAATTTGCCTGCATCCACTTATATCGGAGATCTTATATTTCGGGATATCAATGGAGACGGCATCATAAATGCGAACGATAAAACCTTTATCGGTAACCCTTTGCCTAAGTGCACAGGTGGTCTAACAAATACATTTACATATAAAAATATAGATCTTTCTTTCTTTCTGTATTTCTCTTATGGGAATAAGGTAATGAATCTCCTCAGGGCCAGGATAGATGATCCGCGGGGAACAACAAATTTAAGCATGATAGCCGGAAATAATTATGCGAAATTGGGCTACTACGATGGTAATTCAGCAAACACAGATATTTGGAATATTTATGTTTTGCCGGGTGCTGATGCTTCGGAAGTTAGAATGGGAGCAAGAGATCCCAATCTGAATTACGCGGTTAGTTCACGCTATGTTGAAGATGGTTCGTTTTTACGTATTCAAAATATTTCGTTGGGATATACATTGCCTGATAAGGTATCTAAAATGTTGCGTGTTAGTAAATTGCGTATATATTCAAACATCCAGAATGTTTACACCTTTACCAAATATTCAGGATATGATCCTGAAGTTGGATCAACCCAAGCTTCGTATTCGTTCAGCGGACAGAATTTGCTTATGTATGGTGTGGATGCAGGAAGAGTTCCTACTCCCCGTGTGTATACCGTAGGTTTGGATTTAACTTTTTAATTTTTGTACACTATGAAAATAAAAAATATAATAATCTCTGTTTGTGTCCTTCTGGCTTTATTAGTCGTAGAAGGCTGTGATAAATTTTTGCATACTGAGTCAGATAACCAAAAGGTTGCAACCTTTGCCTTTAAAACAATTGATGATTTGAGATCTACAACGGGTTTCCTGTATGAAGAACCATGGTTTCAGTTCAACCAGAACGGATATACCATTCTGGAAGGACGTGCAGCAAATCTTGCGGGTGCTGTTACCGGAACTACGCCGCTATTAGCGAGTTTTATGGCAGACGGTAGTATTAATGAATTAAATACCGTGTGGCAATCGTTGTATAATGTTATTACGCAGGCTGATTACGTGGTTAAAAAATATGCACCAACGGCCCGAGGTAATAATGTTGATAGCATTAAAGTAAATGCATGTGAAGGCGAGGCTCGTTTTATGAGAGCTACTGCATATTGGTACCTGGCCATGATATGGCACGATGTGCCTATTATTGATGATCCTGAAAAGTTTGTAAAGAACTATAGTGTAAATGCAAATAATTTTGAAGATGTTATTCAGTATGCAATCAATGATTTAACTTATGCAATGAATACACTGCCTCTGACAGATAATGCCGGGCGGGTTACAAAATTTAGTGCAGAGGGTATGCTGGCTCGCCTTTGTTTAACTGCGGCCGATTATGCCGCTGGAGAACATTTTTCATCGGATTACTTAACGCGCAATAATATGGGTTCAAATGCCGACCTTGCGCAATACTATTTTACCAAAGCCAAGACCCTAACCAATGATGTTATTGTTAGCGGCGGTCAATACGGATTGATGGATGATTACGAAGAGTTATTCAGGGATCAGAATAACAATAACAAAGAGGCTCTCTTCTCAATTCAATTTATACCTAATGCCACGGTTTATGGGCTGGGCAATGATCTTCAGCGTTTTCTTGCTTACAACAACGACCTTGTGGGTAAGTTGGACGCATTTGGAGGAAGTACGTATGCTTCATATGATATAGTTCATCTGAGCGCAATGGATAAAGGGTTGTCTCGTTCAAGAGCAAATTTCTTCATTCAGGGGCAGAAATACTCCTATTTAAGTTATTTAGCAACCACTGCATACAGCAGTCCCTCAGGAACGGCTAAAAGTAATATCAAAAAGCAGGTTATAGGATCTACAACTGACGCTAGCGGTTTATTAATTGCTCAAAACTCCGGGTTTATGACTCCAATGCTACGCATGGCAGATGTGTATTTAATGTATACGGAAGCATGCATGGGTACTGGAACATCAACAAGTGACCAAACCGCGGTGGATCGCTATAATGCTGTTCATAAGCGTGCTTTCTACTATTATACAAAAAATAATCTTGCTAATCCCTATTATGCAAAAACAGTTATTGAGCGTGATACTCTCTTTAAGGAGCGTCGTTTGGAATTTTTTATGGAAAATCTTTTTTGGCCGGATATTGTACGTCGTTCTTTCTTCGATTTGAATTGGGTAACCAATTATTTGAACAATACTTTGTATCAACCAGGTGGTTATACACTTGTAAATAATGGAACACTACAAGTAACAGCAGGTCAGTATGATATTACAAATCCTATGACCTCACTTACTAATTTTAAAATTTTTGTGTATTCTTATGATCCGACTGCTGCTGGTAATAATGCTACAATTGGATTTTCAACTAATTCGCCTCGTCTTGATGCTTCATTTAGTTATTATGGTACGGCGTATCATAATGATGTAACCGGGTCCTATGTTCATGCAACTAATATGGATAATATATGGTCATTACCTTATCCTATCTCAGAGGCGACTTCTGATCCTCTATTACTTGACAAACCTATTAAGTTTAAATTTTAAATTCCATTGATATGTTGAAATTTCGATTTTTTTTAATGATAACTATTTTCATCACATTGGTGGTGACTTCCTGTAAAAAGGAGGTTTCTTATAATCCCGTTCGTATAGAGTCCATTTGGACTAATACGGTAGATACTGTACCACATACTTTAACAGGGTGTAATACATCGAACAGTGGTCAAGCAACTTGGATTCGTTTGCAAGGAAGTGGTTTTACCGGTTTGCAAAAGGTTCTTTGTAATGGTTTTAGTTCGTATATCAATCCGAATTATGTTTTGGAAAACAGTATTACTTTTCAGCTTTCTGATTCGATACCCACAGGGCCGGATGTTAAAGTAGATTCGCTATTAAATACCATTAAGGTAATCACTACTCATGGATCGGCAACGTATTATAATTTTGTAATAAAGAATCCAAATAAAGCACCGGGAATAGCAAGTGTTTCTTACACTATGCCAAAGGTTGGAGATATTATTTATATTAATGGGAATTATTTAGATAAAGCAACTGAGGTATCTTTCCCGAATGGGTCCAATGATCGAATACCAGCGACAATTCTTGCAAACAGTAGGACTCAAATTAAAGTGCAGGTACCTGTGGGCGCAGGTAGTCCGGGATCGATAAAGGTTGTGAACGGCCAGGGCGATATTTTTTACTCGCCTTCATACATGTTTTATACAAATGGTATTTTCATGCACTCATTCAAAGAACCTAGTGTTGTTGCTGCAGGTAGTGTTAGCGGTAGCTATTTGAACGCTGCACAAATACAGGCGTTAACGGGTTTGGCAAGTAATCCGGACTCTGCGTTTGCTATGCCTGCAACTGCTGGCAATATTGCTGTCGGAACTGGATATGCGGGTTTTTTCAGATATTTAGCCAATAACGGATTTCAGAGGGTCATTAATAGAGGCGGTAACATTACAGGTTCCACTTCACTGGCGAACATTGCAATTCAGTTTGATTTATATATGAATCAATCATGGACATCAGGTGATCTTGCGCTAAGAATGGATAAAAACCAGGGTGGTATTAACCAAACATGGATTTATAATTTCCAACCATGGACAACAACTGCACCATTTACTTTTACAAATGGATGGACTACCGTTACTGTTCCTTTTTCCAATTTCACAGGTTTAGCACAAGGTACTTTGAGTGCTTATATAGCTCAAATTACAACACAGTACGGCAGTGGTACCCATAGTATACTCGGATTTATTAACGCTGATAACATAAATGTTGATGGGCACCCTGCCGTTGCTCTCACAAACTTTCAGCTTATCATAGCAAATCTTAGGATTGTTCCTACAACAAAAGGAAATTAATGGATATGTAGTTGATTAAGACATTCCAAATTAATTAAATTAAATTGTTACTATCTGGTGCGCAAACACGCAGTTCTTACGAAATGAAGATAAATGGATTAAGTAAGATTTGTGTGTTTGTGTACTGGTTAGTTAGCTTAAGGGTTTTTCATTTGATCAAGACTCTTCCAGGTCTATCGACTCTGGAAGGTCTGTTAAGCAGGCAACCTGGCAGAGTCCGAAGGTCCTGCAAGAGTTTAGACGTCTTATCTAAACGATATAAAATTCATATCAAAACGTTACTAGGTAAACTTACCGTAAAATTTAGATAGTTCATACTGCAGATGACTTAATTTATAATTAACAACTAATTATTAACTAACTAAAAATTAATTAACTATGAACCGAGCATGTTTTATTCAAAACACAACCTTGCATGTACACAATCAACATGCGAGCTGCATCCGACCTTTAAAAAACAATTTTGTACGGATGAAAAAAAGGATTCTAAACTTTATCTTATTGTGGGCCTTAATGGTCGTGGGTTGTTCAAAGGAACAAATAGCAAACACAGATCAGTCCGCTTCTTCCAATGTGCTTAAGTCCACAGCGGTAATTACTGCCGGTACTACTCAGCAGACCATCAGGGGTTTTGGAGGAGCGAGTATTTTAACATGGCAGTCTGATTTAACGAGTGCTCAAAGGACAACAGCTTTTTCAACTTCAAGTGGTATGGGGTTTAGTATCCTCCGTGTGATGGTACCAACCAGCAGCAGTAGTTTTGCTGCCGAAAAGCCCACTATTGATGTAGCTAAAAGTTATGGGGCTACAGTAATTGCTACGGCATGGAATGCACCATCGTCAATGATGACTAATCTTAAACTGAATACCAGTTCCTATTCAGCTTTTGCTGCTTATTTAAAATCGTACAACACTGCTGTAGGTGGGGTATATGCTATTAGTCCATGTAACGAGCCAAATATGAACGGTTCGGGATGGATGTATGCTACAGCAACCGAAATGGCTAACTTTGTTGCTCAACAGGGAAGCAATTGCGGCGCACCAATAATGGGCCCTGAACCATTTAATATGGACCAAACTTATATTAATACTTATCTTAGCAATGCCACTGCAAATTCAAATACCAAATTTATTTGCGGGCATATTTACGGTAAAACCCCCTATTCTTTTTCACCAGGTAAAGAAATTTGGATGACTGAATACATAGTGGGTTCTAGCAGTCTTAGCGGAAATGACTGGCCAAGAGCTATGCAGACCGCCCAATCAATTCACGACTGTATGAACGTTGGTTGGAACGCTTACGTTTGGTGGTATATAAGAAGAAGTTATGGCCCTATGGATGAAAGTGGTAATATAAGTAAAGTCGGTTATGTTATGGCTCAATATGCAAGATATGTACGCCCGGGATATACAAAAATATCCTGTACCGCCAATCCAACCTCTGGAGTCTATGTAACAGCATACAAGAGCGGTTCAAAAATAGTTGTGGTGGCTATTAACCAAAATTCAGCAATTACTTACCAGGCATTCAGTTATTCTGGAGTAACCGTTACCGGTTTCAACCGTTATGTTACAACAAGCTCATCAAATCTTACAGCCAGCAGCTTTGCAGCCTCCGGCGGGAGTTTTGGGATTAATCTTGCGGCTTCAAGTATAACTACCTTAGTTTCATACTAAAGCGCACATTTAACAATTAACTTAATAACTTAAAAATTATGAATGCTACCCATTGTAAAGTTATGCAACTTATTAAGGTTGTTTGTATTATATCAATATTTTTAGTAACTTTCATAGGCTGTTCGAAAGTAGAAACAAAGGATACTTCATCCGCAACTGTTAATACGCTTAAAGTCACTGCAGCTCCTTCATGGTATTCAGATGGCAGGTGTTTTCTGAGAGGAGCATCTGGTGCGTTCGATGGTGTTGCTGTTAAAGACCCTTCTATCGTTTATTCAGGGGGCAAATGGCACATGTTTTATACTGGCAAAGATGCTAATAGCTGGAGAATGGGATACGCTTCCTCAACTCTTGTATCCGGACTAAAGACGGCATCCCATGTTTATATGAGTTCACTCAATGCTGGCAGTTATTTTTGTGCACCACAGGTTTTTTATTTTGGAGTAAAAGGCAAATGGTTCCTGATTTACCAGAATAATGGTGCTTGTTTTTCAACAAATACGGATGTTAGTAATCCAAGTGGATGGACTCCTGTAAGGCAGATGTTTGCTGAGGGTGGGGTTGATTACTGGTGTATTTCAGATGGTACTAATGTATATTGTTTCTGGTCACCGGATGCAAATGGCATAATAAAGAGAAAAAGCACAACAGTTGCAAACTTCCCTTATGGTTGGGGCGCCACAACAACAGTGTGCAGCAATACATTCGAAGCACCACATGTGTATAAGAATAAAGCCGATGGTAAATACTACATGATGGTGGAAGATGTAAGCAGACACTTTGAATTATGGACATGCGGTACTAACCTCGGAGGTACATTTACACAGGTTAATGAAAATTGGGCAATTGCCAGTAGACTTACCCAAAATAACGAACATTGGACCGACCAGGTTTCTCATGGTGAAATACTCCGTTCCACGACGAATGAACTAATGGAAATAGATAACATAGATCATTGTCAAATTCTCATCCAGGGCGTAACAACTGCAAAATCTTCAGGAGTAGCTTACGGTCTCATTCCTTATGAGCTTGGGCTGATACGAAATTACCAATAATATTGAATCATAAACTATAAAATAACAGATAAGCTCCTTGGCTGCAGTTAAGCAAGGAGCTTATTCATTTTTAGCTTTGGCCATCTTTTGGATTTATAATAGAAATTTGCTTGAGAATGTCAAATTTTTTATTTTTCTTTGAAATGACGAGATTACGTAGAAATAATGAATTTTTGGAGAACTCACAATCAAGAAGGGATGTCAGTCTTTATCAGGATACTTAACATGTTTTACTGACCATATTACCTGGTAATACATCTCATGATATTAATCTTTATTGGCAGCATTGTAATAAAACATTTTTCAGGAATCTAAATCACTTATATATAAGCCTTTGCAAGTATAGTACAATGGATTCTAACGATGAGCACATAATCTTTTCGATCAGAAAAGGAGATAAAAAATCGTTTGAAGAACTATTCAAGCGATATTTATTGCCTTTGGTAAACTTTGCACAGAGATATGTTATTGATTTGAACGATGCCAGGGATATTGTGCAGGTTACTTTTATAAAAATATGGGAAAACCGGGAAACATTACCATCCAATCTTAAAATTAATCCATACCTATATAAATCTGTTAAAAATCAGTGCCTTGACCATATCCGGCATCTTAAAATAAAAGATCAGTACTGGCTAACGGTTTTTAGTCAGTTAGAACATACTTATCCAAAGATCGACCACGTTGATGATGGGTATAAAAACCTTGTTTATAAAGATTTTAAAAAAGAAGTGCGTGAAGCTATTGCATCCCTTCCCGAAGAATGCCGGCGCATTTTTACGCTTAGCAGATTTAATGCAATGAAATACAGTGAAATTGCCAAATTTCTGGACATCTCAGTTAAAACTGTGGAAACACAGGTATCAATAGCGTTACAAAAATTGAGGGTGTCACTTAAGTACTATCTTCCTGTTTTGGTTATATTGTTGTCTATTTTAATGGGATAAAGTCGAATTACTTTGCGTCTGGTATTCAAGGATATCACGTAGGCTACAGAGTTGTAGGCCGAATCCCTTCCTTTTTGCAAGGAGGGGCAGGGGTGGTTATTTCAGCTACAAGATACAGGTTTGCTAGTTAGAAATTTCAAATATTTACGCAACGGAAGCTCAGTCGGCTGGCGGATTTTGACAATTTACCTTCATGGTTTAGGAATATTTTTTTTCAATATCCATATTTTTTCCCCACCCCATTCAGGGTAACCGAAATATTAAACGTTATACCTTCAGTTAAACAAAAATTATGGAAATCAATTCCGAACTTATAACAAAGTATATC
>CAYZNC010000005.1:0-49346 GCA_964478555.1 uncultured Bacteroidales bacterium
TAGCGTTTAAAGATAATGTAAAAGGGTGTGCCTTAGTAATATTAAGTTATCTCGAAGATCAACATAACACTGAGACGGTTGATACTTCAAAAGTATTTACGGCTGTTGAAAATCACGCACAGTTCCAAGGTGGCGATATCAATAATTTCAGAAAATATGTGGCTGAAAATTATAAGGTTGATACTGCCGCTATGCGGGGAATTTCGGATAAAATATATGTACAGTTCGTGGTTAATAAATCAGGTAAAGTTCAGGACGCAGTAATCATGAGAAGCTGTGGTCATCCAAAGCTGGATAATGAAGCCCTGCGTGTAGTAAAATCCTCACCTTTGTGGTCGCCTGCCAAAATTAAGGGAGAAAACGTGAAGGAACAATTTGTAATACCGATCAAAATTAATTAAATACCCAAAGTATAGTATGACAAAAGGCACAATTCAACATGAATTGTGCCTTTTGTCATACTGCTTTTATTTTTCTTTCACCTTAAATTACAAAGTGTTGTATTTTAAAACCTTGGTTCTGGCGTCTTGCTTCTAGTAGCTATCTATCTCAACTCTTAACCAATAAAGGGATCATATCCTTTAATGAAGCATATGTATTCTTCATTACTTCAGCCAAATTTTCGTATTCAAACCACTTTACTTCAGTTATATCCTCTGAAGTTTGTGGCACAGGAACTTCATCACTCTTTAAAACCATTTCGTACCAGATTGTACGTTTTAGAATTTTTTCATTGTCTTGAACATACACATGGTAAGTATCAAAAAGGTGGTTACCGGTTTCAAGTTGTTGAAGTCCACATTCTTCCTGAACTTCGCGTAAAGCGGTTTGTTTATAAAATTCTCCCTTTTCAACTTTCCCCTTTGGCAAATCCCATTTCCCCTTCCGGAAAATGAGCAATACTTGCTTGTTATTATTATATACTATTCCGCCGGCTGCCTCAATAACGGTATAAAACGATTTCACTTTTTCCAATAACTCATCTTCACTTTCATGCTGAATATAAAGCGTTTGAATATGTAAAAATTTCTCAAATGCATTAATTATCTCAAGCAATTCAACTTTATCCTGGTATTTATAAAATAAACCACTATCTTTTTCAAAGGTTTTTGGAATCCTATTGCTTAAGATTATGAGCCGGTTATTATAATATATCTTATATCCTTGTAAATTTGGCATATCATCATTTTCTGAAAATTACAATATATAAAGTTACAAAACATTTTCCTTTTTGTATGAATTGTGGTTTTGATAATTAAACATAAATTTTTAACGGGAAATGGGTTGCGCAAAATTTAGCACATCGTTGCCGGTTATTTCCTTATCGCAAAGTATGATAAGACGCTCCAAAACATTTCGAAATTCGCGAATATTACCATTCCATTTTATTTTTTGAAGTTCTTTAATCGCATCCTCAGTAATCACTTTTTTAGGCATCCCGTATTCGTCACAAATCAAATTTACAAAATGTTCGGTTAGCAAGGGTATGTCTTCCAGTCGTTCATTCAATGTGGGAACATGAATAAGGATGACACTTAACCGATGATATAAATCTTCGCGGAAATTACAATTTTCGATTTCTCTTTTCAGATCTTTATTGGTTGCCGCAATGATTCGAACGTCCACTTTAATTTCTTTATCGCCCCCTACCCTTGTGATTTTATTTTCCTGCAACGCCCGCAATACCTTTGCCTGTGCGGAAAGGCTCATATCCCCAATTTCGTCGAGAAATAAGGTACCTCCGTTGGCAATTTCAAATTTGCCTTTGCGGTCCTTGTAGGCGGAAGTAAAGGCGCCTTTTTCGTGGCCGAACAATTCGCTCTCGATGAGTTCGGAAGGAATAGCCGCACAATTTACCTCAACAAAAGGCATTTGAGCGCGTGAACTTTTTTCGTGCAGCCAACGAGCCACCAATTCTTTCCCGGTTCCATTTTTCCCGGTAATCAAAACCCGTGCATCGGTTGGGGCTACGCGGTCAATCATATCGAATACTTTTTTGATAGCATCCGATTGTCCAATCAGATCGTACGTTTTGCTGACTTTACGTTTCAATACCTTGGTTTCGGTAATCAAATGCGATTTATCTAATCCATTTCGAATGGTAATTAAAAGACGATTCAGATCCAGCGGTTTTTCGATAAAATCATAAGCCCCTTTTTTGATCGCTTCCACGGCAGTGTCAATGTTACCATGACCGGATATCATAATTACGGTGGCATCGGAAGAAGCTTCACAAATCTTTTCGAGTACTTCAATCCCATCCATTTTCGGCATTTTTATGTCGCATAATACCACATCGTACTTGTTTTTTGCAAAAGCCTCAAGTCCTTCAATACCGTCAGAAGCAAGGTCTACCTGGTGGCTTTCATATTCAAGCACTTCTTTAAGCGTATTTCGAATGCTTTTTTCATCGTCGATTACTAAGATACTAGCCATGGTCTATAAATTTACTATTAAGTACTGAGTAATTAGTATCAAGATTGTATCTGATCAGTTTATCACTTTCTTAATGCTCATTCTCACATTTTTTATTTTAACTCATTGATTGCTTCGTACAAAGCACCTTCTTTTAAAGAATAGGCGGATTGATACATGGTCTGTAAACCTGTTTCTTTTAATACAAAATTAACAAATATGGAAGCAAGAACAATCATATCCCTCCGAACAGGTTCCAGTGCTGCCATATTATTGCGGTCTGCCTTGGTAGAAATAAGAAGTTTTTGGTGTAACCGTTCATAAATATCGAGGGGTATTTGATGAAATGTATCGTTACTGTTATACTTTTTTTCGGCTGCAAGCATCGCCACAAAGCTATCAAACGACCCGGAGGCACCAATAAAAATCTCAGGTTTGAAACGTTTTATCTGATCAAAAAGTTCAGTTAGCTCCTGTTTCAGAAAGACTTCCAGCTTATTAATCTCCTCCCCGGTTATGGGATCAGACGGTTTAAATTGTTCCAACAAACGTGCCATACCAAGCTTAAAACTTTTTGCCCAAAAAATTTCATTGTTATCGGCTAGAATAAACTCATTACTACCTCCGCCGATATCCAGAATTAAAAACCGTTTATCCTGAAAAGGTAGTGTTTGCTTCACGCCGTAATAAATAAGTTCAGCTTCTTTATCGCCTGAGATAGTGGTTATTTGAATGTTGAAATGGGTTTTTAAAGTTTCTTCAAATAAAGGTCCGTTAGCCGCATCACGAATAGCAGAAGTAGCCAACGCTATTACTTTATCAACTTTGTATTGAGTAATAAAACCAAAATACCGGGAAATCGTTTGAACGCCGCGCTGAAATGCAGCCTCGGTTATGATTTTGCGGTTAATGCCGCCTTCTCCAAGTTTTACCCCTTCCTTGGTTCCAAAAATGACCTTATAATTTTTACCCTCAACCTCTGCAATCAGCAAATTAAAAGTATTGGTTCCCAAATCAATTACAGCAATGCGCATATCTATATAACAATTACAAAAACAAATATAAGGAAAAAGAAGCGAGGATAGAGAGAAAGTATAGTTAGAAGTACAAAGTTCGTAGTACAAAGTTTAAAGTTAAGCCAACATCGAATGGGGATTTTACACCAAGGAATAAGGTCTGGGGTTGAAATTATAAGACCGTTCTTCAATGTTTAGTGCTAAATTATAAGTTTTTAAGCCTCTGTGACTTTCAAGCACAGATCGCCAAGATAACTCCTAATAGTTTAACTATTTACGTGCTTAGAGCATCCTTGGCACACTTTGCTTGCAACAAATAATTCGACTGTGAAAATTACCTGATGCTAAAACTTTGCACCGCTTTTCTCCATTATGTTATGCAAAAATTATAGTTTAGCATAAAATTTGGAAAGATCTCATGAAGCGGATTATCAAAAAATCTTTTAAATACGCAGGAATCACAATTGGCTCTTTGCTGATTTTGATGATTATTACTACACTGGTTATCAACTTTTTCTTTAAAGATCAAATCATCAGGTACGTATTAGGACAACTGGAAAATCAAACCAATGCCAAAATATCCATTGGCAAAATCGATTTTTCTATTTGGCGGCAATTCCCCAACGCTTCCATTATGTTCGATAATATTTATGCTCAGTCGTCCAATCAATTTAAGGCACAGCAGAATTCGGCTAATGAGAAAGATACACTCCTGGTGGCCGACAGGATTTTTCTCGAGTTAAACATGCTGAAACTCATCAAAGGCGATTACCAGTTAAAACGCTTGAATATTCAAAACGGGACGCTGAAACTTTTAATTGATTCGAAAGGCAATGCCAATTACGATATTCTCAAAAAATCTGAAAAACCAAGCGAAAAAGAATTCAATCTGGAATTAAATGATCTTTTATTTACCAACACGGTATTAGTTTACGATAATTTAAAATCCGGGGTGAAATTCAGAGGAACTGCCAGTCGACTGAATATCAAAGGAAACTTTAAGGCACAAACTTACGATTTGCAAATACAATCTGACTTGTTTGCAAATTACCTTATTATTAACGACAATAGTTACCTCATCAGAAAACCGCTTGAGCTTGATTTCAATCTGCTGGTCGACAACAAACACTATCAAATTAAGGATGCTCAGTTCAAGATTAATAAATTACAATTTTTTGCTGTTGGGGATTTTACCATAGGAGACGAAAGCCATGTAGACCTTTTTGTTACAGGCCACAAATTAGACCTGTCGCAGATAATGGAAGCTTTACCCGACCGTTTTCGGGCGCATCTCACCGATTACTCCGGCAAGGGGCAAACCGCATTGACCCTCACTGTAAAAGGAAAAGTAGGAAAAAGAAGCAATCCTAAAGTTGATTTGAAAGTATCACTGAAAAATGGAGTGATTACACAGAATATTGCCAACATCAAACTTCACAACATTAATTTGCAAGCAACATTCAATAATGGATTGAGCAGAAATAGCCTTACTTCAGTCATTAAAGTTGATAAATGCACGGCAAATCTTGGCTCAGGCATAATTTCCGGAAGCATTACTATGGAAAATCTAAATCAACCGGAATTTAGTCTGATCTTTAATTCAAAATTAGAGCTAAAGGAGCTGAAAGAATTTTTCAAAATTCAAACGCTTGAAAAATTAGCCGGATCCGTGGAAAGCAATATATCCGCCACCGCCAAATTTGATAAATTTTACAACCTTCAAACAACGGATGTAAAAAATGTGAAGTGTAACGGACAAATCAAACTAACCGATGCTAGTGTAAAAATTGAAAAAAGCGACTATTTTTTCGAACAGATAAATGGGAATGTTACCTTAAAAAACGATATCTTCTTCAACAATATTTCAGTGATGGTGCAGGGGAACGATTTTCTCATCAACGGTTCCCTGACCGATGGATTGGAATATTTTCTGAAACAACGGAACGATGTTACCTTAAATGCCGAAGTTATTTCACGTAATCTGGATCTTTCGAAATACTTTGTCACAAACCCCACAACTGCGACAACTACGCGAAAAAGTGCCCGAGAGTTATTGTTCCCGGAGCATATAAATCTGGATATCAAGGTGAGTGCTAATAATTTCAAATTAAATAAATTCAATGCAAAATGGGCTTCGGGTTATATAACCTATAAACCCAAAATGTTTGTTTTAAAATCCATTTCATTGGAAACACTTACTGGTCATTTATCTGGTAATGGAGCGGTGCTCCAGGATATGAACAAAAATTTCATTGTGAAAGGGCAAGTCGATATTTCGCGGGTCGACATCCAACAAATGTTTTATACGTTCAATAATTTTTCACAAGTAGTTATTGAGGACAGGCATTTGAGGGGTAAGGTTTCAGGAAAGGTCAACCTATCAACCGAATGGAACAATGCATTTGTTGCAAATCTCGATAAGATAATCATAGAGAGCGATCTGACTATAAACAATGGTGAGTTGGTCAATTATGAGCCCTTACAAAGTCTTTCAGATTATATTTCGGTGGAAGAATTGAAAAACATAAAATTTTCTACCCTTAAAAATCATATTTACGTAAAAGACAGGCAGGTTATTATCCCTCAAATGGATGTGGCTTCTACAGCATTTACGATTTCAGCTTCCGGAATTCATAATTTCGACAATCACTATTCCTATAAAGTTAAAGTATTACTCTCTGAACTAATGTGGGGTAAAGCTAAAAAAGCTAAAAAACAAAACGAAGAATTTGGCATCGTGGAAGACGATGGCCTCGGAAAAACAAGCATCCCTTTGTCTATCACAGGTTTTAAAAACGACTATAAAATTTCTTACGATACCAAACAAACCTTGGGGATTGTTAAAAAAGGCCTGGAAAATCAAAAGCAAGAACTAAAAACAGTGTTCAATAAAGAATTCGGATGGTTTAAAAAAGACTCCACCCTAAAGAAAACCCAACTTCAGAAGAAAAATGACATAAAAGTGGTATGGGATGAGGATGCCCCTCAACAGGAATCTCAGGCTCAGACTCAGGAAGATCCTCCTCAACAAAAACCTGTAGAGAAAAAACCAAAAAAGACAAGCAATAAAGATAAAAAGCCCGCAGATGACAAAGTGAAGGTTGAATTCGAGTAACCTTATTTTCTCTGTGGTTCTCTGTGTAAAAAAAAATCATTACACAGAGTTGCACAGAGAAGTCACAGAGAAATGTAACTTATTCCTGTCTTGCAGGATTTCCACATCTGTTCCACCATTCCGACCTCATCTTTTCTCTTTCTTCAGGACTGAGGTTTCTCCATTTTTCCATTAAATGCCTACGTCTATGAAATCCGTGAGGCCCATGCCCACCATGAAATCCGCTGAAGAGGATTTTCGACAATAACAATATCCCTAAAGCCTGCCAGAATGTTATCGTATGAACACCCAATACTGTGGGAAGTATTCCATTCCATAAAAACATAACCACATGGCCGAAAATAAATACGCCTGCAACAATTGCAATGGGGATGAAAATGGCTCTTTTTATCCAGAATCTCTTTCCCCGTTCTTTTTCATAACACATCATGTTTTCTAAATTTTAATTATTATTCATTATACAAGTTTTGGAGACGTTCCCGCAAGTGCGCAACTGCGTAACGTTTTCTCGATATGATCGTTTTAATGCTTTCACCGGTTTTGTCAGCAATTTCCTGCAGTGTCATATCTTCCATTTCATTCCATATAAACACCTGCTTTTGTTTCTCCGGTAATTCGATCAGTGCTTCTAAAAACGATTCCATAAAATATGCCCTTTCAAATTCTGTTTCAGGATTCGTATCGTCAGCAAGCAATGCTTCCGGGAAAACCAGTTCACCATCGTCATTTTCAAAAGCAAGATCTTCGAATGATTGTGTTGTATGCTTCCTTCTCTTGTCGATGATCCTGTTCCTGCTCACGCGGTAAAGCCATGCACTCAATTGTTCCACGGGTTCGATGTCTATTATGGAACTCAGCTGGTACCATACGTCTTGCAGAATATCTTCAGCATCTTCATCATTTTTAACACGTTTGCGAATAAAACTGAACAAACGTTTCCCATAATGCTGAAACGCATATAAGATACTTTGCTGTCGCCGTATATTTGGTAAGGCAATTAATTCGTCCATATAATCTGTGTAGACGAATGAATGAGAAAATTACTTTAAAAAGATGGTGGGAATTTTTACAATTTTGATATCACCCATTCATTCGCATATTTACATGCAAACCTATTCCGAATTAGCAAATACAAAAATGCCAAATCGGTGAATGGACGATTTTATAGGTTCAAAATCGATTTTAAGAGGATAGTGAGATAACCAAACACTTTGGAAAAAATTGAGCTTTGTTAATTTAAAAATACACTTACTCCAATTCTAAATTCCAATCCCTTGTTTTCAATGCTAACTTTATCCGAACTACTTAATCCCATATAGGAACTTGTTGTTTCTTTAGATACATAGGTTCTTGTATAATCCAGCAAAAATTCAAATGAAAACTTTCGATTAACAAAATATTCCACGCCAGCACCTAAAAGATAATTAAATCCACTCATCCCCAAACTAGTTGGATCGTCATAAGGATTCAACTTCTGATCTACTTTATAACTGGAAAGTCCCACACTGGTGTGCAAAAATGGAGCAAATTTTGAATCGGAAAGATAGCATCTGAGATAAGGGCCTATTGAAAATGTTTTTAATTTATCATACGTATCATCACCCTTATCGTTCTGATAATTATACCCTACATAAACTCCCATGGTTACAAAATGTGAAAGGAATGCACCCACAGAAGGTTGAAAATTATAATGTGTACTTTTAATTTTCGTTGAAGAACCAGACCCCATATTATAATTATTTGTCATAAACTGGCCTGACAATGACGACGAACCTTTTAAAATTACACTCCCGGGTATTGGCTGAGCTTGTAAATGGTTGTTACAAATAACCAGAAAAACAAAGATCCATTTTTCCATATCTAAACTACATAAAATCTTAATTGAACTTTTATTTCCATGGCCCCCATTCCATGGTTAATCTATTCCTTGCCCTTGTTTTATCAGTGGTGATGTTTTTCTGGAAATAATCGATTCCATCCTTTTCAAACGTGGTATAAATAGTTTCGACAGGATATTTCGCATTGGGTTCGTTATGGTAAATCATACATATCGTATTGTGAATAACCCCATCAGACTTATCTTTATAGCAACTTACATTACCATCTTTGTTCACCTCCACTAGTCGTTGCCAAATGAGCGTATTTTTCAGGTCCTTGAAAGATATATTTTTAACATCTTGGTGTTCATCAAACTCAAGTATGAAGGTCCCGTCGGATGTGGTGTTTGCCGGATTGTTGTGGCGGGTAACCAGGTAATTGTTATTTTCTTTAGCAACATCATAGGTTATAATACTACAAACCGTTTTGGGATCATAGGAATTAAAACGATCGCAGAATTTGACTAGCTCATAATGTACCATTTGATTGTTGGCACCATATTGATATTGCTTTACCTGTGTGGGACTTGTACACATAAAATCGCCCTTTTGATTGCTATTAACTAATTTATAAAGCTGAATATAACGCTTGATTTTCACAATCCTTTTATTGCGATCAAAGAAAATTGAATCGAAGGGAATCTTATAATACTTTCCTGCATTGGTCTGAATGACATAGGCCTCCTGCATAACTAAAAGCATTCCCTGATTTGCATAGTTGAAACTCATATTCAGAAGCGGTGCCTGGATCGTGTTTATTTTCTTTGTTTTTTTATCGATCATGTAACGAAAATGCTTATCGTTAAGTCTTAAACTACCCTTCCAGGGCTTGTATGGATCCGACATCCCCAAAGGCAGTTTGTGATAAACATAATCGCCCAATACGGAATCGCCTATGATTGCGATTTTATCAGCGTGCGAAATGATATCTTCTCTCGTAGCCCAGTTAATTGCTTCAAATAAGGGAGCCAATTCCCGCTGTAAGAACACCAGTGAATCCAATATTTGCTTACGGTGCAGAATGGAATCTTTTACAAACTTTTCGCGCACCCGGATAAGAGAGTCCTGTACAAACCTCTGTCGTAAATCGATTGAATCCTGTTTAATTTTCAGCTGCTGCTCAAGTTGATTAATCCTCGCCTTTAAGGAATCGGCTTCAGTTTGGCTATAGCTTGCAAAGCATATCAGACTTAATAAAATCACTAATATACTTCGACGAAGCCCCTTGCATAATAATTTCTTGTTCATAAGAATTATTTTAGATTAACATACAAACTTTGTAATGCAATACGAATTGTAATAGTTTAAGTTAGCAATAATAAGGGAAATTTTCAAGTGTAAGGTTGCTTTATCTTGGGACCTCCGGGACACTGGTGACATTGGGGCTAGTCACAGGAGTCCCGAAAGTCCAGCGATCAAAACTAACGCAATAACTGAAATGATTCTCCAATAATTATGCGCCGTTAATGTACGAATTGGTTGATTGTGAGCGATCATAGTTTTTTTAATTTATATTCTTTATTTCTTCCTTCACTAAAAATCAAGGAATCTTTTCCCATTTTAATGAATAATATTGAACTATTGTCTTTCCATTCCGGATTTAATCTATAATTTGTTTTATGTTTTTTCATAAATTCAAGATCATAATTAATTGAATCTGGCAAAACCACAAATAAATTTGCATAAAATTCACTTTTAAAAACAATTAAATACTTTTTCACCTTTTTACCAATCTCAATGCTGATAATGTTTTCATGAATTTTTACTGTTTTTACCTTTTTATCCCTGAATAAAAACGTTGAAGCAATTATTATTAAAGATATAAAAGAGAATATGATATTTAGCGAACGAAAAACAGGCTCAATTTGTAAAATGCAACCCCACTGATCAGAATAATCCCAATTATTAAAGAATCCAACAATGACCCAAATAATTAAAGCTATTCTGATGATGTTATAATCATAGAGAAACCTGCCAAATTTTTCCGGCATAATGGCTTTTTTTCTAAAATAAAAATAGCCAATAAATATAAAAACTATTACGATGATGGACATTTGAATTTTTAGTAAATAAAAGGTATTAATTTTTTCGTCCTCGATTGGTATGCTGTATATTTTTCTCCCATTTGCTGAGCCATAAATCGTTCCTCTATCGTTATCCGGTAAATATAACCAATTGAAACAGAAACAATCATGCATAAAACCGATAACCAATTTGATAAAGATATTGCAACACCTGTAAAAATGATCAATTGACCCAAATATGCCGGATGCCTGATAACTTTATAAAATCCTTTTTCAATCAATTCATGATTCTCAATCTCAGTGACCGTATAAGTGAAATATTGCCGAAGAGTCAATATTGAATTTATTCGAATGATAAGTCCGATAATTATCAAAATTATTCCGGTAAGAAAAAACGTATTCCAATGATAAATCCTGCCTGTCTTTGTGGCTGCAATACCAAACGAAAGAGAATACCCTATAGCAATAAAAATTATAAGCATCCATACACTCAATCTATCGCCAGATTTTAAGACCGCTCTTTTACGTCTTTGTCTCACACTCATATAAATCTCAAAAAATCCATATAAGTAAATGAAAGCAATAATAATTTTCAATTTTATATCCATGGCTATTGTAGTTAGGTAAAATTTTTAATCTTCAATATCAAGTAGCTTTAAAGGAGTAGACATAGCTGAATGATAACCGACAAAATAAAATGCTATCAATGTCATACCTATAAAACTTTCAAGAAAATACTGTTTCTCAGCACTAAATGGAAAGAGAACAAGACCAAATATATGGCTTCTGACAACAAATGAAAATTCGTAGGCAAACTCATTAAAGAACCAACATGAAATAAGAAGTAAAATTATCTTTTTAAAATTTACATGGAGATTTTTGTTTGAACTAAGCCGATAGGTTAATAATCCAAAGAAAACTAAAGGAATGTAAACTCTGAATTGAAATATGATGCTATGAAAATAGTTATCGAGTCCATTTTCGGTAACATTCAATAATGTAAGACTATAAAGCCGAAATAAACCAAAATCAATTATTGAACATAAAACTAGCATGCTGAATAAGTAAATAATATCCATTAAAGAAATTTGTTTTAAAAAATCACCAACTTTTAATTCAGTATTTTCTTCCTTATTAGGATTTGACCTTGTTAATCCCAGTGAAAAAATTGAAACAAAGAAAATAAAAACTGTTTTTGATAAGTCGACAATGCTGTAAACCTCTCCTTTGCTATACCTTACAAAGAAATAGCTTAATAAGCTAAATTGTTTTTTGCCCACAGTGGGGTCAAAATCACTAAATCTAACCAACAACGCAATTACAATAAAACATAGTAATGTTAAGGTTAGGGTAATTCCTGAAGTTCGAAATAAAAATTTATTGTAAACCTCAATGAAATCTTCGAATTGCTTTTTTAAAAAATCAGTGAGTTTCATAATTTATAATTTTTTACCTTGGTAGATGTCTTTGATCGTTCTTAGTTTTATACGATGCTGTCTGCTCTATTTTTATTTGCAATCGCCAAAACACTATTAATTATTTCGTCATATAATTGGGCCGAGAGCTTCAAATATTGTTCTGTTGAACGCTTATCTTTAAAGTTTATGTCATTCCATGAACCTTGTCGTCCAAAACACCATGCTTTACCAGCACTAAAAATTAATTGCTTTTCTGAAAGCGTATAATTATCCGTAGGTATTATATCATCGTAAGGATATGCCACACCTGGTTCTGAGCCATATAAATTATCCATTGCATTATTGAAGAAGTCTACCCACTTCTCAAAACCTTGCTTATCTGCAAATTCAGATATGTTCCATAAAGCAGAACCCAATTGTTTTTTAACCGGTTCTACCTTAATTTCCAAATCTGAAATTTGATGTTTTTTAAATTGCCTTTTATAAACCAGATTAAAAAATTTCTTATCCTTTGCATAGGGATACTTATTTTCCCAATTGAATGACCATAATCTTGAGTGGTCATCATATAACGTTTCAAGAAACCATGTTCCACCACCGTTTATAAGGCCCGCTGAAAAATGATCGGGGTTCGTTAAATTTTTTTCACCATGCTGAAAAATTAGTTTTAGTCTTTGACATCCATCCTTTTTTAAAAATTTAAACCACTCATTCGGATCGTATGCCAGATCGGCCTTATTACTATCAATAAAATTCACTGATTTACAATAAAGAAAGCACTTCTTTTCGAAGAAATTATGGTCCATCCTATCATTTTGTAAATAGTCATTTGCGTAAGATGCTAATGATATTATCTGCGCTAAATTTCCATTCATTGTCAATCAATTTTCAAAAAATCACCATCAATGATCATCAGCTTTACGCCGTTTTTTGAACTCGAACGGTGCGAACTCATTTCATCTGAAACAACATAAGTCATTCCTTTTGTAAGGGAAAATGCTTTATCATCTTGTAATTCGCTCACAAATTCCCCTTCCAAACAATGAACAATATGTCCTTTCTGGCACCAATGATCTGCCACATATCCTTTTGAGTACTCCACTATTCTAATCCTTAGCCCGGGTAATTGAATTGTTTGCCAATAAGCGGTCCCACTTTCACCTACATGCGCTGTTTTAGGGACTAACTCCCAATCAATAGTTTGGAATGGGATATTATTATCATTCATCATTTAAATAAATCTAAGTTAAACAGGAAAAGTCTCTTCGTCTTAAATAATTGGTTATGCACACAAATTACCCTTTCGAAAATAACGTCTTTATTTCTTATTTCCAAATGTTTAAATTGTCAGATATTAGCAAACTGAAGTGCTTGCTTTCAATAGATGAGGAATTCGCTGTATTTTCGTATTATTTTGGTAGTCTTTCTTTAACTGCTGACATCAGGAGGCCGCAACTTTCCTGTATTTTATATTTCTCGGGATTTGATTGTCGGTATGCCATTCTTGTGTAAATACTCAATTACTTTGGCTTTATTTTTATAACTCTTTGAACCTAATGCATCTTCAACTACTACCACGTTAAATTTTTCTTTGATCAATCCTTTTACAGTAGCTTTTACGCAGGCCTCTGCAAACAAACCAACGATATATACCTTTGTAATTCTGTTATCTTTTAAATATTTTAATAAATCATTATTTGACAACGCGTTTGGTTTTGATTTTGAATAAACCACATCGTTTACCATCAGCAATCGCTTGTCAAGTCCAACGCCCTTTCCGCCCTTTTTACAAACGTCCCCGGTGCCCCAGTTCTTTAATAAATTAGTCCACTCATTAACAACATATAGGACAGGCGCTCCCTCATCATACAATTTAGATATAGCCCTATTTAAATTACAAAAAAGCAAATCAATACGGGAGGTATCAATATGCATTCCTGAATTTGGGTTGACCAAATTCTCCTGAATGTCCATAACCAATATTGCTTTTCTATCAATAGTTTGCCCAAAGCTGATAGTAAGTGACCTAACCAGAACTACAAATATTAAGAAAATTCTTAACAGACCGGTTTTATAATTTGAATTCATACTCCTTATATTTTTTAATTAATGATAAACCTATAAACCGGAGATAAAAAAGTAAAGAGTTTATCGGTAAAACAATTCTTATTTTCGGTTAACGGGAGAATGAGCGGTGTTAGCTATATCATTTCATTAATTTTAGCATAGTTTCAAAATCCCAACTTTAAGTTTTCTCTTTTTGTATTGTTGTCACAAGCCATAGCCCCGTACCAATAATAATAAGCGCGATTGGAACCAAATCAGCAAAGGTATTATGTGAACCAAAAGAATTGATGCTGTTATTAAAAAACCCGTGTATAATATTCAAAATATTAATCAAAAGCGATAAGGCTGAAAAAATGGTTAGTCCTTTAATGCTCCAATTACTTTTGTGCTTTTCATTTTCGGCCAAACTTAAAAATTTGACACCCAATACTAATAGCACAACAATGACGATTAGTTGAAATGAGTAGGCTATGATGGAGGAGTTTACCGGAATATAATGCCCCCCTGCCCATCCGTAACCTGCCGCAATGATGATGATGGATGCACACCTGATTTTGTATATATTTGTGCTCATAATTTTGGGTTAATTTTTTGAGATGATACCATATACCTGATTGATTCTTTGAAATTAACAAGCAAGTCTATGACTTTGTTATTATAAAATCAAAATTGTATAAACGTTGCTTCCAACCTATACTAATATTCAGTAATGAAACTAAAAAACTGTTCTGATTGTGGAAAACCCTTTACATGTGGAGGTGGAGAAAACCAAGAAAACAAAAAATGCTGGTGTAACGATTTTCCACCCATTATGCCCCTGGATTTTAAAAAAGATTGCAGGTGCCCGGCATGTTTGAAGAAAATTGTAAAAGAAAAAATCGAAGCATTTGTAAAAACAATTACACCGGAGAATGCCATCAATTGCCTTCCTGAAAACTATAAGGGTAACGATAAGCTGGTGGAAGATATTGATTATGAAATTGTAGGTGGAAAATGGGTATTTACAAAATGGTACCATTTAAAAAGAGGTCATTGTTGCCACAGTGGTTGTGTCAATTGTCCATTTACCGCAAAAGCAAAAACAGGATGAATTTTACTCATCCTTTTTCTTCTTCACCCTCGACACCATTTCGTATTGTGTGTTTTTGTAGTCGATCAGGTCGCATTTGAATGACCCCACAATCATATCGAATTTGATGCGAACAGGTATTTTATTTTCATCATCACTAAGCCAAAATGTCATGTCGTCGCTTTCCTTAAAAATACGCCCTGGTTCAACGATAGGCACAAACCGGAGACAATGGAACTTCCCCATTTCGGTGTTGATTACCTCGCGATTCTTGAAAATAATGTAGAAAGGAAATATTTCATCTCCAAAATACGTATCAACGTAAATGATTTCGCCACCTTTAAATTTAGAAAGATCTATCCGTCGAACATAAAAAAATGCGGAAACCATATCCAGTATTTTCTCCGGAACCTTATGTTGGCCACTCTTCTGGCTTTCTACCGTATTGTTATTATGGTTGAAATAAACCACATTGTAATATTTGTAATTCCCTTCGGTAATATCACGAATCGATTTCAAAGGAAAGTTCGAAGTGATATCAAAAAAGCTTTCGTATACATCATACACATGAAAAAGTTTTTTTGCCAGACCCGTTGTTTCTCCTTTTGCTGTGGCATGAAAAACATCCCTGGAACCACCAAATTTTTCAACTTTCAGGTTAATATTAGCTTCGCCGCCTGTAATAATACCATAATGAATCAAGTATTTTAGCTCCTCTCCATCCTTAAAAGCAGGATTGGAAAGTATCGGCAGTAAAGGAACCTTCGTTTGCGTTGGAACTGGTGGCTGCGAAAATAAGGATAAGCCTGGAATCAGAAGAAATAAAAATATAGTTCCTTTTATCTTCATCTTTTATTAGTTCAATTTGAAAATTATGTAATTAAACACAAATTTTGTGCCTATTTTAACACTTTGTTTTTGGGAATGGTGGCTACAAAATCCTTTAAGTAATAAGGTTCGAAATAGGCGACATCCTTAAATTCTTTTTGCTGAAATAGATTTTCAGAAAGTGTAACCATATCTTTTGCAGATGCTTGAAAACCGCTATAAAATCTTGCATTGGAATGTGTCAACAACGCTGCACATTTGTCAGAACCGTTTCCAAAAAAATATACTTCACGATCCGACAAAATTTCCGCAAATGAATTTTCGTCTATAATTTCGGCACTAATTTCACGCTGAAACTTCAATTTGTCGTTCAGGAATGCTGTAAATACTTCCAGCCTCCTCGCATCTATCATTGGACAGTACCATCCGCCACGGTCTCTCACTTCTGTTTTTTGTATAAACCCGCACGTCATGCTTTGCAGTGTGGGGACAGCAATCAGCGGTTTATTAGCCCCATAACAAATGCCTTTGGATACCGAAACTCCAATACGCAAACCTGTATATGAACCAGGCCCCATACTTACTGCCACTGCATCAAGCTGATGCAGTGATATTTTATTTTTATTCAGAAGGTTTTCTATGATCACGGTTAACAAGGCAGCATGTGATTTCCCTTCTGTATTTTCCTGAAAATCAATTAATCCTTTTTCGTCAGCTATGGCTACAGAACAAACTTCGGTAGCGGTTTCGATGTTTAAGATAAGACCCATGCAAAAAATAAACGTAAAAAATTCAATTTCATTTTGTACCAAATGGTCAATCGTTGATTATCCTAATCCTTATGGGTTCGGTGAATTATTAACCACGATTGTTAACAAAATTAGCTTATAAAGATATGCATAAATGCCTATATTTAGCCCCATACTCGTAACTGTTTTTTATGAGAGAAAATGTATTGTATGTAAAGACCATTGGCGAGATTACATTTGTAAAAAACAATAGGGCAAAGTCATTAAGGATAACTGTTAGACCCAACGACATTATAAAAGTTACCATTCCCAGATATGTGTCCTTCACAAACGCATTGAGGTTTGTGGAAGAAAAATCAGACTGGATTCGCAAAAGTCTTGCAAAAGTAAAACCCTTCGAGCAACAAAATCAGGTATTCAAACCGGGTGTGGAATTTTATACCAGGGATCATAAGCTTGAATTTGTATGCCAACTTGAAGGACCATTGAAGGCAAGGATTGGTAAAGGATTAATTCAAATATGTTATACTTCTGAGAACGATGTAACTGGGGTGCCGGGACAACAATTTATTCGAAAGGCTATTGAATATGCTATTCGTAGAGAAGCAAAAAAATACCTGCCGGGAAGAATAGCCGTTTTGGCTGAAAAACATGGGTTCCAATATACAGGACTGCGTTTAAAAAATTTGAAATCGAGATGGGGCAGTTGTTCCTCAGTTAATAATATCAACCTCAACATTCACCTGATAAGATTACCAGATCATCTGGTTGACTACGTAATACTGCACGAACTGGTACATACCGTTCATAAAAATCATGGCGTGTATTTCTGGAAATCACTGGATCTGATTACTGGAAATGCCAGGCTTCTGGCAAATGAAATGAAAAAATACCGTACGCAGGATTATTGAGTTACCCCTTTTAAATCGCTCGTTAAGAGGGACTCGAGACTAACCACATATTGCAACGCTCTTTGTTCTCCAAAAAGCTGTTCAAATTCTTTATAAACAAAATCCCGGATATCCGTTTGCCAGTCGAGATATGAAAGTGTTGAAATTTTTCCTAGCTCGCGTTTTTCAAAGAAACGTTTTAACAGATTCACCTTTGAATGATAAGCCATGAAGGCTTTAATCTGTGTTCTTAGCTCATTGCTTAAAAGATTTTCAATCTGTTTTATTTCACTGGGAATAATTTCAAATGTTGATTCGTAAAAATTGCTGAAGGAATTATTCCAATTCACAAAGTGAATCAGATAATTGGTAATCTTAAAAATATCGCGATTATCATCCTGATCAATGGATTTCAGAAAAATAGATTTTAATTCTTTCTGATAAAATTCTTTAATCTTTGAATCCAGCTTGCTTGTGATTTCTTCGGTGTATTTGGAATATTCGTCGCTAAAATTGTTTAAGGTAAAATCACCATTGGTAAAGGGTTGCTGAAACGAAATGATACGGGTAATCACAGCCACCTCATCCATGAGCAGATGAAAAAGGGGGAAAATTTTGAGTCTCTTGATTTCCTCGAAAAATTTATCGGAAACATAACCTTCCATTAACAATGCATTCATATTGTCATTGTTTTTGGTGATACGCTCCACATCACTGCGATAGATTTTCAAGTGTTCGTTGATTTTACTCTTAATCTGAGCTTTTTTCCCATTTACGATAATTTGAATATAAAGTGGAAAATACTTTTCTTTCTGAAGAAATTTTGCTTTTGCCCTTTTATTCAAGTAATGCTTTACGGTAATCTTTTTGCTTACCATCTTAATTAGTCAATTGTATGTCTGTAATCTAACGTTTTAGTCAATATGATATTATTATACAATGTTATGACTTTATACTAAAAAAAGCTACAAAAGGTTATATTTATCCTTTAATTAAATGTTAAGCTATTTACTATCATATTTTTACTATTACTCATAAAGCTGTATAAATTCGTAACCGTTACCTGACCAATTCATAAACTTCAAGAAATCTTTGAATTGTATAACAAGACTCGCTGTGTTAATGTTTGGATGGAAACTAATTTTCGTACTTTTTTTTAGCTGTTCGTCAAAGAAAACATAGACCTGGTGTGTAGTATCGTTGATTAATCCGAAAGGAGAAACGGAACCGGGCGTAATCCCGAGATATTTCATCATGCGTTGTTCGGAAGCAAAAGAAATCTTGCCTTGTTTTAATCTTTTCTCGAGATCGTGGATATCCAATTGCCGGGTATGTTCAAGAATTACGAGGTAATGACGATTTCCTTTGTGATTACGGAAAAACAGGTTTTTACAATGGGTAGCCTCCAAATCCTTCCAGTATATTATTGCTTCCTCAATGGTTGGTGCCGGGGGATGTTCGTAATACTCAAAAGTGATTTCGAGTTTTTTTAGGATTTCGTAAAGCTTTGGGTCCCCGTTCATAAATATTTCATTTACCTTCGTGTCATTTATTTTCAATGTCATTAGCACTTCGTGCGTCATTTACGCATACCATCTGCTTTCCTAATATAAATAAAATCAGTAAATTAATGACGCTGTAAGCAAATGACTGTAAATGACGCTCGGTAAATGACAATTTTAATTTAACAAAAATATACCTTTGCGATCAAATTTCAATCATGATTCAATCGCATATTGGAGAATTTGCTGCCTTGCTGGTTGCCATTTGCTGGTCATTTTCCGCCATGGCCTTCGAATCAGCAAGTAAAGCTGTTGGAAGTCTCGTAGTTAATATTTTACGCTTAATATTTGCGTTCATTTTACTAAGTGTCTTTTCCTATTTTTACAGGGGGCTGGTCTTTCCTTCAGATGCTACTTCGTATCAATGGTTTTGGCTGAGTTTCTCTGGATTGATAGGATTTGTGGTAGGCGATCTATGTCTGTTTAAATCTTTTGTAATTATAGGATCACGCTTTGCCATGCTGGTGATGACCCTGGCGCCTGCAATTGCTGCTGCGGCAGGATGGTTGATATTGGGAGAACATCTTTCATGGTCCGGTATTTTTGGAATAGGGCTAACCATATCGGGGATTGCTTTAGCAGTGGTTAGTCATAATCCGGAGAAAGAGCGACTTAAATTGAACATACCGCTTAAGGGTTTTCTTTTTGCTTTGGGAGGTGCTATTGGTCAGGCATTTGGTCTGGTATTAAGTAAAAAGGGAATGGCGGGGTACGACGCCTTTGCGGCAACTCAAATAAGAATCATAACAGGTATTATAGGATTTGCTGTTATCGTCTTTCTGATGAAAAGGGTCAGTCAAACCTTCAATGCCTTCAAAAATAACAAGGGTATGTTAAACATAACCATAGGTTCATTTTTTGGACCTTTTCTGGGAGTTTCCTTATCCCTCTTCTCTGTAAAATATACTGCAACCGGCATTTCGGCAACCATTATGGCAACCACACCGATTTTAATTATTCCACTTTCACTTATTTTCCTGAAACAAAAAATAACCACCAAGGAAATTGTTGGGGCGATTATCAGCGTAATTGGGGTGGCTATGTTTTTTATCGACTTTGGCAAAATATTTCATCATGCTTTTTAAATCTTTCAACAAGGACCTCTTGCTTCAACCGACATGAATCCTATCATAAGTAGTAATGAGAGATTGTCTCAAAAGTCGAATTAACTGTTTCACGCAAAGCGCGCCAAGAATTCGCTAAGATCGCAAAGAGTTAAAATATTGGAAGTTATCTTTGCGGTCTTTGCGAAAAACTTTGCGACCTTTGCGTGAAAGTTAATTTTGAGACAGACTCTTCTATTGATGCATGACACACCGTCATTATTCAAATCTCAATTGTCAATTTATATTATTCGATTCCTCCAGGACCGACAAAATATTTCCGGAAGGATCCTTAAACCAGGCAATTTTAGGGCCTTGCATAGTGATTCCTTTAGGATTTGTTTTGATATTCTCATCATCATAAGTTTCAAAACAAACTCCCTGCTGGTTTAATTCATCTACAGCTTCTTCAACATCATCCACCAAAAAATTAAGAACAGTAAATGTTGCGGGGGTATGGTCGGGCTTGGCGTATATCATTATCTTACTGCCGTCAGTTAAATTGAGGTTTAACAGATCTTTCATTTCAGGAACTTCCGAGACTTCCAATCCAAGTTTACGATGGTAGAATTCCCGGGCCTTCTGCAGATCATTAACTGCAAAACTACTTAATGCTTTGCCTGCTTTAAACATAATTATTTCCCTTTCATTAAATTAATAATAGGTTATTAAGGTCACTATAACAATTTAGGAAGACGTTGGTTCTGTAATTCTAAGTCAAGGATTACGGTCAAACAAATTAATGTATAGATTGTTTTTATTGCAAAAGTTCTAAGTTTCGCATATTCACTAAAATAGGAGAACCATATGTCAATTCGACCCGTAAGACGATTAAGCAAATCACAACCAACCCTTGAAGGGGCTGGCGTACACCTGCGTCGCGCATTTGGGTTTGGTAAAACTTCAGATTTCGATCCTTTCCTGTTGCTCGATGATTTCCGTAATGACATCCCGGAAGACTATCTGGCAGGTTTTCCCTGGCATCCCCACAGAGGAATAGAAACCATAACCTATGTTCTTGCAGGAACTGTAGAGCACGGCGACAGCATGGGCAACCGGGGAGCAATTGATGCCGGTGATATTCAATGGATGACTGCAGGCAGAGGCATCATCCATCAGGAAATGCCAAAAGGCGATGAAGTAGGTCGAATGCATGGATTTCAGTTGTGGTCCAATTTGCCTGCAGCGCTTAAAATGACAGAACCCCGATACCAAGGATTTAAAGCAGCTGAAATACCAGAAATTACAGACGACGACGGCACCAGAGCACGGGTAGTCTGCGGCACTTTCTGGGGGAAAACCGGCCCAGTTACTGGTATTGCGGCCGATCCGGTTTATATCGATGTTTCAATTGCTCCCGGTAAGAGAAAAAGTTTACCCGTAGAAACTACGTCTCAGGCTTTTGCTTATGTTTTTGCCGGCTCCGGCAAATTTTGCAACGCTTCCGAACCTTTGGCGGTACCAACGGAAACGATTAAATGGTTGGACACAGCTCCACCTCAGGAAGCCGATAACCGCTCGCTTATACTTTTTGATCGTGGTGACGAAGTTGTGGTTCAAGCTGGAAGTGAAGGTATCCGATTCCTTCTTGTTTCAGGTAAACCTCTGCAGGAACCTGTTGCATGGTATGGACCTATTGTGATGAATACACAGCAAGAACTAAAACAGGCTTTTGAAGAATTACAGGAAGGTACATTTTTGAAGAAATAATAAATTGATTCAGGTGAGTTTTGGATCGAGGGAATTATTTCCTATTTTTGTAATTGACAAAAACGAAGAAAAATGAAACGCTTTAGTATAAACAATCAAATGGGTGACTTGGCTCTAATGACCGTGCCCGGCATCATTGATTTCAGGTACTATCGGGTTCAAAAGATATAAAAATTCATTTCAGGATACATAAGCCCGGTATGCACTAGCAGCCGGGCTTTTTGTTTTTATACATGCCATATATGTTTCAAAATAGGAAAACCAATGCGACAAATGCTTTACGTATCCGTCAAACAAAGTTTCACAGGGTTATCCGTGAGATAATGACTGCCGTAAAAGGTACTGAACAAGATTACACACAGTTACCATTGGGCAGATCCATTTTTTTACTTGCCGTGCCCATGGTGTTAGAAATGATGATGGAATCGCTATTTGCCGTAGTAGATATTTTCTTCGTTTCCCGTTTAGGATCCGATGCAATAGCAACAGTAGGTCTTACAGAATCGATGATGACCGTTGTGTATTCCATCGGATTTGGGTTAAGCGCCGGAACCACCGCTATCGTTTCACGCCGCATCGGTGAAAAAAATAAGGAAG
The DNA here is from genome assembly GCA_964478555.1 of uncultured Bacteroidales bacterium. Classification (GTDB taxonomy): domain Bacteria; phylum Bacteroidota; class Bacteroidia; order Bacteroidales; family JAAUTT01; genus JAAUTT01. The sequence goes on from CAYZNC010000005.1 coordinate 22,441, forward strand.
GTGCATCAATTGCTGCTTTGCAGGCAATACTCACCGGTATTTTCGTTTCCTTGTTTTTGGCTATTCCGGGACTGTTTTTTTCCGGAAATATTTTACGCCTTATGGGAGCACACGAAAACCTGATTGCAGAAAACCACATGTTCACGGCCATCATGTTTAGCGGGAATGTGTTTATTTTATTGCTTTTCATTATCAATGCTGCATTTCGAAGTGCGGGAGATGCTGCCATTGCTATGCGGGTTCTTTGGTATGCCAATATTATGAATATGATACTGGATCCATGTCTGATTTTTGGATTAGGTCCCTTTCCCAAGCTAGGTATAGAAGGGGCCGCTATTGCCACAACTACTGGACGAGGTTTGGCAGTTGTGTATCAGCTATATCTTATTTTTTCCGGAAAGCGGGGTATTCAGTTGTTGTGGTCGCAAATTAAAATAAAATGGGTCATCCTTTCACAACTGATAAAACTGTCGCTGGGAGGCACCTTGCAAAACCTTATTGCTACTACAAGCTGGGTAGTTATGGTTCGTACCCTTTCGGTATTCGGTAGCGATGTTGTTGCAGGTTATACCATTGCAATCAGGATTATTGTTTTTTCGTTACTGCCTTCCTGGGGATTAAGCAATGCTGCTTCCACGCTTGTAGGTCAGAACCTGGGAGCCGGAAAACCTGAGCGCGCGGAAAAAGCAATTTGGATAACGAGCATATTTAACATGATTGTAATGGGAATTGCGGGGTCCATTTTGATTATCTTTCCGGAGGTGTTTATTAAAATATTCGCCAATGCTAAAGATTTGGAAGTTATTGCCAAAGGGGCAACCGGTTTAAAAATGGTTAGTTTCGGATTTATTTTTTACGGTTTGGGTATGGTTATGGTACAGGCTCTCAATGGTGCTGGCGACACTTATACGCCCACAATCATTAACCTATGCTGTTTCTGGTTACTAGAAATTCCACTTGCTTACGTGCTTGCAATCCATACCAGTCTTTCTGAAAATGGTGTTTACATCGCCATTGTAATAGCAGAAAGTATCATGGCCATTGTTGGTTTTTTAGTTTTAAGACGGGGCAAATGGAAGATTATGAAGGTTTAGTGAGTCCCCAAAAAACCCTGAGGGTTTAGCTCCGACGCTAATGGGATGTGTTGAAAAGATAAGGCTTGAGAGTTTACTTTGATAAGAAAATATCTTGTATCTTGATTCTTATGTCTTGGCTCTTGTGTCTTATATCTAATTCTTATACCTCAACCACTTTATCATTTCTCCGAAAGTAACCTTTTTACCATACATTAATATGCCGGTTCGGTAAATTTTCCCTCCTACCCATATGGTACAGATAAACGTAATAATTAACAGAAACATGGAAATCCCAACCTGCCAATAAGGAACTCCGTAAGGAATCCTTGCCATCATTACGATGGGTGAGGTAAAGGGAATCATCGAAAACCAAAAAGCAATAGGACTACCTGGGTTCTGAAGTGCATTAACCATAACTGCAAACCCTAAAATTAAAGGCAAGGTGATGGGTATTCTGAATTGTTGTGTGTCCGATTCGCTATCGACAGCGGCACCAATGGCAGCAAACAACGAAGCATAAAGTAGATAACCCCCGATAAAATAAATAATAAACGAACCAATGACCACATAAAAATTAATAGAATCCATCATCGAAAAAATATCTTCAACTTCAGCATTTTCAGATAGTTCTTGTGGTTTAAACTGAGCTACCGGTTGTTTGGACGATTCCATAAGACTGTGCGGTTGACTGGCAACAGTTACAGGAGAAATATCAGGTTTTATAATTGTTTTGGTAATATGTACGAAAGCAAAGGTAAGTATTACCCAAAAAGAAATCTGTACAAGTGCAGTCATAGCAACACCTAATACTTTTCCCATCATAAGTTGAAAGGGTTTAACGGAAGAAATAATAATTTCTACAATCCGGCTTGTCTTTTCTTCAATTACCCCACGCATTACCTGCATACCAAACACAAAAATGAAAAAATAAATAATCAACGAACTGGCATAGGCCACTCCTATTTTCACGCCAGTTATGGTACTTTTTTCTTCTCCCGAGCTTGTAATTCTAACGGTTTCAACGTCAATCCCGGTTTCAACGGACTTTAAAATATTATCAATATTCTTGATGTTGAAGGCCAGTAATTTCTGGTTTCGTATTTCTTTTTCTATAGCATCGGCAATATGCTGGGTAATGCCTAAACCAGGCTGTTCATAAGAATAAAACTGAACCGCGCGGGGAGAAGAAGTAACCATGGGCATAATATATAAAATGCCATAGTAATCCGTTTTTTTCAAAATTTTCTTTATGTCATCTATATTGGCCCTCAGCAGATATTCAAATTTAAGATTTTTGGTATCAGGAATTCTTTTAATAAACATGCCCGTACTGTCTATTACAGCAATCTTTCTAACTTCCGTATCCGCGTTTGATGTAAAGTACGCCATTATTGGAAAAAAACCCGCAAATATAACCGGACCAAGTATTAACATGATGATAAAACTGCGCTTCTTAACCCGTGTTAAAAATTCCCGTTTAGTGATAAGCCATATCTTGTTCATAATGCTTTCTGAAAAATTAAAGTTGTAAAAGATTTGATGATTCAACCACCTGAATAAAAATATCATTCATGCTCGGATAAACTTCGTTGAATGAAACAAGGTGAACATGAGGAAGGATGAGAGACAGAAGTTCATTGCCCTGGCTTTTCTGAACCATCTTCACACGAACAAAATTTAAATCGTGAATTATTTTATGCTCCAAAATCCTGTATTTCGATTTCAAAATATCCTCTATTTTAGCATAATTGCCACTAAAAGAAAATTCAAAAACGTCTGCGCTAAATCGCTTTTTTATTTCGTGAACTTCTCCATCCAAAATATTTCTGGATTTATTAATCAACGTAATGTTATCACACAACTCCTCCACAGAATCCATATTGTGCGTGGAAAAAATAATGGTGGCTCCTTTTTTCCGGAGGTCAAGAATTTCATCTCTCAGCATGGTGGCATTAATGGGATCGAAGCCACTAAAAGGTTCGTCAAATATCAGAAGGCTGGGATTATGCATGACGGTAATGATAAATTGTATCTTTTGCGCCATACCCTTCGAAAGCGTCTCCACCTTCTTCTCCCACCAGCCCATTATTTCAAATTTCTCGAACCAGTAATCCAGTCGTTTTTTTGCATCGGTTCGTGATAATCCCTTTAATCTTGCCAAATAAAGAACCTGCTCTCCCACTTTCATCTTCTTGTAAAGACCACGTTCCTCCGGCAGATACCCGATATCATAAGTATCATTGGCCTGCATTTTTCTACCCTTGTAAAATAGTTCGCCTTTATCGGCTGCAAATATCCGGGTGATTATGCGTATTAAGGTAGTTTTACCGGCACCATTCGGACCCAATAATCCATAAATACAACCCTCAGGCACCTTTATATTGATATCGCTCAAAGCACAATAGTCACCATATTTTTTTTCAACCTGTTGAGCTTTAAAAATTTCCATAAATACCCCGTTTTATGATGTAAGATAACAAAATTAAAAGAAAAAACAGCACAAAAGTCTTCGATCAGAGCCCTAAAGTCTCTGCCGATGGCGGAGAATTAGGCGTAAATCAAGCAAGTTTGCCTATTTGCATGGAAAAGATTATATTCGGCAAATATTCAAAATTAACTCCTACCCCCATGAGAAAATCAAAAGTATTTATTTTATTTCTTTATTTGACGACTGTTATTGCAAAAGCGCAACCAGCTGAGTGGGAAAATGCAAAAATTTTTGCAATCAATAAAGAAGCTGCGCATAATTCGTTTATGGCATACGATAATGAGAACATCGCAAAAGCTGATGATTTTTCAAAATCACCCTGGTACATGTTGCTCAATGGTATGTGGAAATTTAACTGGGTAGCACAACCAGAAAAACGTCCGGTTGACTTTTATAAAGACAATTACGACATAAGTAGCTGGAAAGAAACTCCCGTACCAAGTGATTGGCAGATGCAGGGATACGATTATCCCATTTATGTTAACATTCGTTATCCATTTCCTAAAAACCAGCCATACATTTCTCACGACTATAACCCTGTGGGTTCCTATAAAAGAACTTTTACGGTTCCTTCGGGATGGAAAGGAATGGATATTACCATTCATTTCGGAGGAGTAAATTCAGCCATGTACCTTTGGATTAACGGACAAAAAGTAGGTTACAGCGAAGACAGTAAAAGTACCGCAGAATTTAATATTACCAAATACCTGCACGATGGAGAAAATTCACTTGCCGTTGAAGTTTACCGGTGGTGCGATGGCAGTTACCTCGAAGATCAGGATTTCTTCCGCCTGAGTGGCATAGAACGCGATGTTTATTTATTTGCATCGCCAAAAGTGCACATTGCCGATTTTTTTGCAAAAGCTACACTTGATGCTCAATACATCAATGGAATGCTTAATGTGGATGTAAAACTAAAAAATACCTTACAAAATAATCTCAAAGACTACAGCTTAGCAATTAATTTATACGACGTTGCCTCCGGCGATAAAGTTTATACGACGTCAAAAAAAATACTCATTCCTGCAGAGGGAGAAAGCAGTTTAAATTTTTCTTCCGTGATCAGCAATGTGAAGCAGTGGACCGCTGAGACGCCCAATTTATATACGGTTACACTTCAACTTTTCGATGCAAAAAATACGCTTGTGGAATCTACTGCAAATAACATAGGTTTCCGCACCTGCGAAATAAAAGACGGGCAGTTCCTTTTAAACGGTAAAGCCATAATTTTCAAAGGTGTTAACCGGCATGAACATGACCCTGTAAATGGCCATGTGATTTCTGTTGAATCGATGATTAAGGATATTCAGCTCATGAAACAATTTAATTTTAATGCCGTGCGCACATGTCATTACCCTAACGATCCTATGTGGTACAAATTATGTGATAAATATGGCATTTATCTGATTGACGAAGCTAATATCGAATCTCATGGTTATGGATACAGTCCTGAAGCAACGCTGGGTAATAACCCTGACTATACAGATGCTCATCTGTACCGCATTTCGAATATGGTTGAACGGGATAAAAATCATCCATCGGTTATATTTTGGTCTATGGGAAATGAAGCAGGAGATGGTATAAATTTTCTGGCAGGATATAAATGGATCAAATCACGAGACACTTCAAGGCCGGTTCACTACGAACGTGCCGAATATCAAACAAGTATCAAGGAGCGCCACAAAGATGTGGTCTCCGATATGTATGCATCTATTGACCATATCGAAAAATATCTATCCACCAATCCTGATCGTCCTTTTATCTGGTGTGAATATGCACATGCCATGGGAAACAGCACAGGAAACTTTCAGGATCTGTGGGACTTCGTTGAATCAAACCCTCAGCACCAAGGTGGATTCATCTGGGATTGGGTTGACCAGGGATTCCCAAAGACAAATGCAAAAGGACGTCAATTTTGGGCTTATGGTGGTGACTTCGAACCTGCAGGTGTTTATAACGATTTGAATTTTTGCACCAATGGACTTGTGTGGCCCGATCGAAGCGTTCACCCTGGCATCTGGGAAGTAAAGAAAGTATATCAGTATATCAAAGTACGGCCGGTAAACCTTGAAACTTACCGGTTTGAAATAAAAAACATGTTTGACTTTACCTCTCTGAAAAATTATAAGATCAGGTGGGAAATTCAGGGTAACGGCAATACGGTTCAAAAAGGCGAGTTGCCTGTTTTGGATATTGCCCCTCGAGAATCAAAAATTGTTCGACTTGATGAAATTAAGTTTGACCCCAAACCAGGTGTGGAATATTTTATCAATTTTTATGCAGAAACATTGACAGCCGGCGAATTGGTTCCGCTTGGACATGTCGTAGCTTCCGAACAGTATAAATTGCCGGTTTCTGTATTGGAAGAGGCCGTAAAACCAAATATTTCAAAACTAACCCTAAAAAGCTTACCGGATAAATACATTATTACCGGAAATGACTTTTCCATCAGCTTCGATCGCAAAGCGGGTAATTTAAGCTCCTACCTTTTTAAGAACGAAGAATTGGTAAAGGAAGGCTTGCAAATAAACTTTTGGCGGGCACCCATCGATAACGATTATGGGAATAACATGCAAAAACGCTTAAAAACATGGAAGTTAGCTGGCAAAAATAAAGTAATAACCAGTGATTCTATCACAAAAAAAGATAGCGAAATCCGCATTGTATTCAATTTCAGCTTAACCGATGTATCTTCCACATACCGTAGCGAATATGTGGTGTATAGTAATGGCGAGGTGGTTGTAAACAATTTATTTATTCCCGGCCAAAAGGAATTACCGGAACTACCCCGCTTCGGAATGTATCTTACGTTACCCGCTGAATACAACAATATGAAATGGTTTGGCCGTGGCCCATTTGAAAATTATCAGGATCGTAACACTGCAGCTTTTGTTGGGCTTTATACAAGCAAAGTTGCTGACCAGTTTGTACCTTATGTGCGCGTGCAGGAAAATGGCAATAAAACAGATGTTCGTTGGATGACTCTTACTAATGACAAAGGAAAAGGAATTAAATTTACCGGAATTCCGGTACTCAGCGTCAGTGCTTTGAATTACACTATCGAAGATCTTGACGGTGGAGATACAAAACAAGGTATTCACCCAGCCGATCTCGATCCTCGTAATCAGATAAATGTGAATATCGACTATATTCAAATGGGCGTTGGAGGGGATACGAGTTGGGGCGCACTTCCCTACAATCGATACCGGCTCTTTCCGAAAAGTTACACCTATAGTTTTAGAATTAACCACATAGATTAAACTATTGGGATGATTTAATGTTGTTTTATCTAACGTACGGAATGGTTAATCGAATACAGATTTAAAAAGACCACATTACATTGTATTAATAATTGATTAACTTAGGCCTTAATTTGTTTACCTAACTTCCATATTTAATGGTTGATAAAAGTAAATGGTACCTATTTCTTCAAGGTGATAAGGATGCCTTATCCTGCATATTTCTTGATTACCATGATGATCTTTTTAATTATGGATTGAAATTATCGGGCGATAAGGACATGGTTAAAGATGCTATCCAGGATTTATTTTTAAAATTATGGAAAAACAGAAACAATCTAAATCCCATACAAAGCATTAAGCCTTATCTCTTAAAATCACTTCGTCATCATGTGCTGGATAGTTTGGAACTTCGTAAATCGTGGCAACGAATTGATACCGAATATGAATCTACACAAATAACATACTCGCATGAGGATTTTCTTATAAACCATCAAATGGATGTGGAAATTCACCAACAAGTAATCAACACCTTAAATAAATTAACAGTACGTCAGCGGGAAGCAATCTATTTGCGTTTTTTTGAAAATCTGGATTTTGATACCGTAGCCCAAATCATGGAAATGAATGTTCAATCCGTACGCAACACCATTCACCGTGCTACTCAATTAATGCGTGATTTGATGTTACACAGTATCTTTTTGATCATGTTGCAGCAAACTTCTTCTCATATTCTCTGCCTGTAAAACAATATCCACCAATACCCTTCGTTAATTTTTTCATTTTTTCTAAAAATATTGAGTATAAAAAACCGATTTATCCGTGATAAGGTAAAAAGAAAAATTTTGCCTCATGGAGAATAATATGAGATTGGAAGATTTGATACTAAATCAAAGTTTTTGTGATTTTGTATCAGGAAACAGAGACGCATCAGAATATTGGAACAAATGGATTACCAGTCACCCTGAAAATCAAGAAGCGTTTGATCAGGCCGTAAGAATTTTAAAGGTACTCCTTAATCCCAGGAAACGTAAGGTTCCTGTGGATAAAAACCAGTCGTTGGATGATCTTTTAAAAAACATTAGGCACGACAAAAATTCCCGGAAATTTAAAATTGGTGGATACCAGCCACGATGGTTGCAGGTAGCTGCTATAATCCTGATCATCATTATATCTTCCGTCGTATGGAAGATGAATATAAAATCAGCTTCGAATGAAGAACCTGCTTACACTGAAATAATTGTTCCTGTTGGAGAAAAGGCTCAGGTAATACTTGCAGATAACACGCACGTATGGATTAATTCCGGTAGTCGTTTGAAGTATCCGGTTAAATATGGAAGTGCAAACAGGGAAGTATTTTTAGAAGGCGAAGCTTATTTTGATGTCACAAAACAACATGGAAAGCTATTTGTGGTCAACACCAAAGATGTCAAAATAAAGGTCCTGGGTACTGCTTTTAATGTAAAGAGCTATGCTTTGGATAGAAATGTGGAAACAACTGTTGTTAGGGGATTAGTGAAAGTGGAATGCACATCATCACAAAATAATTCTGCTTATGTAAACCCCAACGAAAAAGCGATTTATGTTAAAGATAACCGGCAAATAGCGATTTCTTCCTCCGTAAAGAATACAGACAAACCCGAAATTGAAAAAGCAATTAAACCTATTCTCATTTCAAAAATTAATCCTGAACCGGTCATATGCTGGAAGGATCAAATGTTAGTATTTACGGATGAAACTTTTGGAGATATGGTGGTAAAAATGGAACGCTGGTATAATATTAAAATTCACATAAACGATTCAACCCTTATGGCTGAACGTTACAACGGAAAATTTGTACATAATGAAACCATATACCAGGTATTGGAAGCTATAAAATTAACAACATCAATAGATTACATTGCAAAAGACAATGCTATTATAATTACCCGCAAATGACCCCAATATTAACCTCTAAACCCCTTTGCCTATGATATAAAAAAACAGTACTAACAAAAAAATCGGGAAATGCCGAAACATTTTCCCGACTATTAAAAAACTAACTTCCTATACCTTTCGCAGAGGTATAAGTCATGTTTAATTTTAAAACACTCAAATTTATGATAAAATTACTATTAATAGGTAATTCCTATGCAAAGAATTACATTACTAAAAAACTACTAATCGTCATGAAACTAATAACTTCCCTTTTGTTTCTGGCCACACTGCAAATCTCGGCAGGAGTATACTCCCAAAATGCCAAGTTGAATCTATCCTTTAAATCAGGAACATTGGCCGATATTATCGATGCCATTGAAAGCCAGAGTGACTATAAAATCTTTTACAAGACTAATCAGGTAGACATTCACAAGGAGGTAAATGTTACCCAAAGTGATGGAACTATCGCTTCGGTCTTAAATAAGGCATTAAACGGCAGTGACATTACCTATCATGTGCTGGATAAGCTAATTGTGCTAATTCCAACCAAAGGTGAACTTCAGCAAAGTATTATTACAGGAAAAGTAACTGATGCGGATGGTCAACCTATGCCAGGTGTAAATATCATAGTAGAAGGCACCACAATTGGTGTTACTACGGATGTTTCCGGAAATTATAAAATTGAAGTACCCAGTACTGATGCCTCACTCATATTTTCATTTATAGGTTATACTACAGAAAAAACGCTTATAAATAACCGTAAAGAAATCGATATTACGTTGAAACCAGATGTTAAAAATTTGGATGAAATAGTGGTGGTTGGTTATGGTACGGTAAGAAGATCAGACTTAACGGGATCTGTCTCTTCAGTTAAGTCAAGCGACATCAAGGCTCAAGGGGACAATACCATCGAAAAAGCACTTCAGGGAAAAATGAGTGGTGTTCAGGTAGAGTCGGCGGGTGGTAATCCGGGTTCAGGTGTTCGGGTTCTGATTAGAGGAACCGGTACCATTAACAATAACGATCCTTTATATATCGTTGATGGTGTTGCTGTAGACAACATAAACAATCTTGCTGTTTCAGATATTTCTTCCATGGACATCCTGAAAGATGCTTCTGCAGCTGCCATCTACGGATCAAGAGCTGCTAATGGAGTAGTTCTGGTAACTACAAAGTCAGGCAAAAAAGGTGAAAACACAAAGATTGAATTTAATACTTATGTCGGAAACCAAATTCTGGCTAAAAAACTGGATTTATTAAACGCTCAACAATGGGCAACTGTAAGTAATGCTGCTTATGCTGCAGCTGGCCAGACCAGTCTTCCCATGGCACAGGATCCGGCATCACTTGGAGCAGGGACAGATTGGCAAAATGAAATTTTCCGCACTGCTCCTACACAAAACTATGAACTTTCGGCAAGTGGCGGTAGTGACAATTTTAACTATAGTGTGTCAGGAGCCTACCTAAACCAACAGGGAATTGTAAAAGTTACTGGTTACGACCGCTGGAATTTAAGGGTAAAAACCGAATATACGAAAGGAAGGATTAAAATTGGCGAAACCGTTATTTACAGTAATGAATATCAGCAAACTATGGCCGGAGGCTGGGGCGGACAAGGTGGAAACCCGGTTGGTTCAGCCGCAAAAATGATTCCTATATTCAAAGTTTACGACCCCACCGCTGTTGGAGGATTTGCCGGAGCTTACGGGGATGTAGTAAACGTTGCCAATCCCGTAGCACAATTAAATTTAGAAAAAATTACTACCACTACGAACACTGCTTTGATTAATCTATATGCCGAAGCAAAATTGGTAGATAATCTGAAGTATAAATTTAATGTAGGTTTCACAAATACTTCCGGATATAATTATGATTTTACCAGTCCCTACACTGTTGGTACTTTGTTTGTGCATTCGGTTGCATCATTGTCTGAAGGCCGGAACCAAACACAATATCTCTTACAGGAGCATACTTTATCGTACGACAAAATTTTGGGCAAACATTCCATTAATGCAGTAGTCGGATTCACATACGACGATAAAAAATTCAGATCATTATCAGGAAGCAAAAATGGCATGCCATCCGTTACACAAGTATTGGATGCCGGCTCAAGCAGCATAGCTTCTGGTAGTTACGCCTACGAAAATACTTTAGTATCCTATTTTGGTCGTTTAGTTTATTCTTTCGATAATCGATATGTTTTCACAGCAACACTTAGAAACGATAAATCATCAAAATTTGCTAGTAGCAACCGAAATGGATATTTTCCTTCCCTCGCACTGGCATGGAATGTCTCCAGGGAGAAATTCTTCGAACCTTTACAATCTATAGTTAGTGAATTTAAAATCAGAGGTAGTTATGGCGTTCTCGGTAACCAAGAACTTCCAGGAGATCTTACCAATTCAAATGGCATTACCCAAGCTATTTATCCATACATACCTGTTATTTCTACCAACGCTAATTATGTAATAGGTGATGGTCAAAATTTAATGCCCGGTTCTATCCAAACTGCTTTTGCAAATCCTGTGATAAAATGGGAAACCTCCAAAACATCTAACATAGGCGCTGATTGGGGTTTCTTCAAGAATAAACTTACCTTAAGCACCGACTATTTTGTCAAAAAAACTTCAGATATTATCATTGCCATTCCTTTACCTCCATCTACAGGAGCTAGTGCAAACCCTCCCGCACTTAATGCAGGTGATATCACAAACAAAGGTTTTGAAGCATCTTTGTCATTCCAAAATCAAACCAAGGATTTTTCCTACGGTATAAACGCAACTGCCAGTGCATATTCGAATGAAGTGAACAGTTTGGGCAATGGAGCTCAGAAAATATATGCCGGACAGCCCACTCATCATGGTAACTCTTCCACGGTAACCCAAGCTGGCTACCCGGTTGGAGCATTTTATTTAATTAAAACGGATGGCATTTTTAATTCACAACAAGAGGTTGATGATTATACCAAAAACGGGGTAAAAATACAGCCGCTCGCTCAACCTGGTGATGTTCGATTTGTAGACTATAATGGTGATGGCCAGATTGATCAAAACGACCGTCAATTCTGCGGCAGCCCAACGCCTAAGCTTGCGTATGGTTTCGGAGCCAATGCCGGATGGAAAGGAATTGATATTAATTTTTTCCTCCAGGGAACCTACGGGAACAAAATTTATAATGGCCTTCGGGAAGATTTGGAAGGAATGAATGTAAGTTATAATTGGTCGGCAACCACTTTAAATGCATGGACGCCAACAAACCATAGTAATATTCCAAGAGCAGTATTTGGAGATCCCAATTACAATGATCAAACATCAGACAGGTTTTTGGAGAGTGGCTCCTATTTGAGACTTAAAACCGTGCAATTGGGATATTCTTTGCCAAAATCAATTATCTCAAAAATTAAATTAACCAATTGCAGGATATATCTAAGTTTTGATAACCTTCTTACCATTACTAAATATAAAGGATATAACCCCGACTTAGGCAGAACGGGTTCCATACTAGACCGTGGCGTTGATTTTGGTCATGTAGCTTATCCTCTTGCCAAAACTTATATTGCTGGTCTGCAACTTTCTTTTTAAATTTTAATAAGTAAGATTATGAAAAAATATATTATTCTATTTATTCTTTTAATAACCGTCATGGCTTGCAATAAAGAGCTTGACCAGGTTAACACAAATCAAATGCCATCTACCATCTTTTGGAAGACAGATAATGATTTCAATTCAGCACTTGCCGCTTCCTATAAAATATTCAAAGATGTCAATAATGGTTATTGGGGTGTACGGGGAGTTGAAACCACCAATGGAAGGGGTGATGACTTCTTTATTCGTAATGATGTTTCTGATTTATACCGGTTGTCTACATTTACTAACTCCGCAACAACAGGTGTGCCTGGTGGTATGTTTACAGGATTCTATACCGCCATATTTCGTGCAAACCAGGTTATAAAATATACGCAAACGGCACAATTATCGGATTCATCAAAAAAACAATACATTGCTGAAGCTAAATTTATAAGAGGGGTTAATTATTTTCATATCGCTATTAATTTTGGTGACGCTCCCATTATTACTAAAGTCCCTGATACTCAGAATCCAAGCGAATTTTATTCAAAAAAATCAACGGTTAGTGAGGTTTACAATCAAGCTATTAGCGATTTAAAAGCCGCAAAAGATTCATTACCTTTGTCGTATCCTGCTACATGGATTGGCAAAGCTTCCAGAGGTTCTGCGATCGGTTATTTAGGCAAAGTTTATGTATATATGAAAAACTGGGCAGCAGCTGAAAATGAATTCAAACTATTAGCAAAAACCGATGGAACCCCGCAAGCTCCTTTTACCTATGATTTATTAACCAATTATGCTGATAATTTCGATGCTGCCAAAGACAATAATATGGAATCGTTATTTGAGATTCAGGTTCAGGATGTGGGTGGCAATAATCCATGGGCTGGAGAAAATGCAAATGAAGGTCAGGGCGTAACTACAGCGCAGGAATTTGCTCCTACTGAAGTTGCAGGCTGGTATGAGGCATATGCAACCGAGAAGATGTTCAATGAGTTTCAAAAAGAAAAAACCACTACCAATGATTTTGATCCTCGCATGTATGCCTCTATTGTTTGGCAATATCCTGGGGCAATGTATTACAATATACCGTTTGATACTTTAAAAGATGCGGTTACCAAAAAACCTCATTATTCTTTGCCCTATGGCTTTCAATCCAGGATACGTAAATACCAGAACTGGAAAATGGCAAACGAACAGCAACATAATGATAACATGTCCGATATCAACGAAAAAAGTCTTCGATATGCGGATATTCTGTTGATGTATGCCGAAGCGGTTACTGAGCAACAAAGACCAGCTGACGCTTATCCGTTGGTTAACAGGATCAGGACTCGTGCATCGTTAGCTCCTCTAACTGCAGGGTTTACTCATGACCAAATGATGGCAGAGATTCAACACCAACGTATGGTAGAATTTTTCCGCGAAGGTTTGAGATTCTACGATTTGCAACGTTGGGGATTAGCGGCAAGCGCAATAACCGCCAGTGATAAAGAAGGAAAAGAAAATTATACCGCAAAATTTGCTTTATTTCCAATCCCTCAAGCAGAACTGGATTCGAATCCTAACATGACTCAAAATGATGCATGGAAATAATTAATTCCATTTAAAAATTAGGCTTTTTTGATTTTTTAAGCCCTTTCTGTTAACTCAGGAAGGGCTTTTTAATTTTTAATAATTTGGATATCTCTTTGACTTGATATAAATCAGCCGAGGAACGTTACATGCCATAGCTTAAAGCCCCCGCAAGGGATTGGCAAAAGTTTGAAGTGACAACTGGGGATGCAAAGGCAAAGCTCCAACGGCAGAAATCTCCTGCGACAGAAAAGGCCAGGTCAAATACAGCGCCAAACCCCTGGGGTGGTGAGCAGGCTTAAGCAACGGACATCTAACACTATGTAAAAGCTATGCCGGAGATATTGTAAATTGCAAAATAAAAACTACATTTAAAACGCATAACGGGCTGACCGGGAAGTGCTACCGAAATCCGGCACAGCTTCTATAATCATCCGTTAGCGGCAAGTGTGGAAGACGACGCAATGTTTCAATTTTGAGAACTGATTTATGAACAATACAAAATGATGAATATGGCAACAATATTAAAATCAAATCAGAGAGAATTTAAGGAAGATGCAAACAAGATTGACAATTTTAGATTATTCACGGATGTTTCACGGATTAAAAAAGAACTAAATCCAGAAAATTTAAACTTTGATTTAAGACAATTAAATCCTGATCAATATTCTGCTGCATATCATTTCCACAGATTTGCAGAAGAACTATTTATGATAATATCTGGGTCTGCAACATTAAGGACACCAAATGGATTAGAAATCGTAAATAGTGGAGATTTGATATTTATGGAAAAAGGAGCAACAGGAGCACATCAATTATACAATCATACAACTGAAACTTGTGTTTATTTAGATATTAGAACTTTTATTGGATACGATGTAGCTGAATATCCAGACACCGATAAAATATTTTTAGTTCCATCATACGAGATTTTCAAAAAAGATTCACAAGTAAGGTATTTCGATGGGGAGGAGAAAATAAAAGACAAATGGAATCAACTTGAAAATGGAAAATAAAACACCAGCCGTTAACATCGGCATTACGTACTTCAGATTTGTGGGAACCCGCTATTTACGAGGAGAAATATACAAATTTTAGAGTGATATTTCCATTTGTATTTCGCAAACTTCGGGATTAATAAAAACAAACTCAATAGAAAACAAATCAAAGAAGTTCATGAAAGTGAAACTCATTGATTAACAAAAAACAACCGCTAAGCATTAACAGGTCTTGGAATATTTTTAGTAGGATTGATTGTTATTGTATCAATGTTAACTATAAAAACCGTTAAATAAATAATATGGAAAAAAATAACCAAGAATTTGAAAAAGCAATACAAAGCTTTTCTGATAACATCAAAGATATTGCAAGACAAACAAGACAATTAATATTTGACATTTTGCCTAATGCAGTAGAAGTGGTTTGGGTGCAACAAAAAAATATAGGATTTGGTACTGGAGCCAAGAAAAAGACAGAACATTTTTGTTGGGTAATGCCTGCAACTAATCATGTAAATTTAGGATTTAATTATGGTGCTGAACTCCCTGATCCTTATAACTTAATGGAAGGTACAGGTAAATTATTCAGACACATCAAAATCAAATCTATTGAACAATTATCAAATAAAGAACTAGTAGCATTACTAAGGTATTCGACAACATATAGAGTTCCACAAATAAAAAGTGAAATTGGCAAAAATGGGAAGATTAACTGACATAATATTTATTTTTTTAAGCTTGATGTTATTATCAAGTTGTGATCATTTTGAAAATAAGTTTTATAACAACATTGACAATGGTCAAGTCAAGGCTATAAATACTAATAACAGCAATGATAATATATTTGACCTTTCAACAATTACTGACTTCGAGTGGGACAGCGTTTTGCTTTTCAGAGGTAATGAAAGTGTTCCAATATCTGAGAAACAAATAGAACCAATACTTAAAAGAAAAGCTACGGAATTGCCGACATTTGTAGACCGTTTTTATTTTCTAACTTCTGATAAGAAAATTATTATTAAAGAAATAAAGAGTGGGATCCATTCACACAAGCCTGAATTTGATATAGAATCTTGTTTGCCTGACTCTAGTGATGAATGGTTTTGGTTTTCAAGAAAAGAATGCAAATTCATATTAAAATCTAATTCGCGTAAAATTGGGCAAGGATCTGTTATTCTATTTCCTCGTTGCAATACAAAATTTTCTCCAGACAGTATTAGATTTTTCAAAGAATGAATTAAATTAGAAATAAAAACGGCAGGTAACATGTAAGCCTCCCCAAAGTTGGACCATTTAACGAAATGCATAAAATAATTCAGAAATCATGGAATTTATAAAGACATCAAGTTCTGATATGCCAGTTCTGTGTGATATTTTTAATTACTATATAAAAAATACCGTAGGTACTTTTTATACAAACGAATTAACGGTTGACCAATTTTCCAAAAACCTAATATTTGAGAATTCAAAGTATATTAGCTATTCAATTTATATTGGTTCAGTGATTGTTGGATTTGTTTCATTGACACAGCATAAAGCACGAGAAGCATATAATTTGACTGGTGAAATTTCTGTATATCTTAATAGAGATAATACAGGAAAAGGAATTGGATCAAAAGCTATTGAATTTATTGAAAATTATGCCATGTCAAATGGGTTTCATACTTTGATAGCGACTATTTGTGGAGAAAACAAAAATAGTATTAAGCTTTTCGAGAGCAACAATTATATGAAATGTTCTCATTTTAGAGAAGTCGGGAAAAAGTTTGATAGATTTCTTGATGTAATATCTTTACAAAAAATATTATAAATAAACACAGCACCCAATGATTTAATTTTAAAAAAAAAGACTTACGCTAAACCAATGAAAGTGCTTTAGAAATAACTTAAAAAAATGCAATGAAAATAGTTAATAACACACTAATGATCCTATCCTGTGCTTTAGTGGCATGTAATGGACAAAATGTTGAAAATAAAATAAAAGGATACGGAAGCCAAATAGAAATTTTCGAAAAAAAAGTTAATAAGATTGAAAACGACAGTTTAAAAAAGAAAATGAAGGAAGCCGAAATGCTTTTATTTTCGAGTGAGATGACAAAACTTGAGATGCAAAAAGTTCCTGAAACAGAATATATGTCTGATCCATATTCAGTAATAAATAATTATAGCTCACTTGAATCACTAACCGAAAATTATATTAATGGGGTCATCCCAGTCATTCGTTCAGATAACGATAAAGAATTATCAGTGCAGATAAGAAACGCTTTTACATACCCGTTTCGAATGACTACTAAATGGGAACAAACTTTTTTTGAAGATGGAAAGATATTTTCAATTTTAAAAGAGAGTAGCCAAAATAGAGCTCCGAAAAGTGATTCTATTAAAATTACTGAATCAAATGAATGGACTTCCCCAAAATCAATTGAAGTGCATTACCCGGATAAGGGACAAAAAACTATGCCTGTTCAGATGCAGGCTTCTTTTTACGCAGAAATGCCATCAAACATAACCAAATTTCATTTCTACAAAAAGAATATTGGAACCATACAAAAAGTTGGAAATATTAGCATTAAGCTTATAAGCATGCAGAACAGCTTTGCCGAGATAGAAGTTTCAACGCCTAATGGGTTTAATATGGGAAGTGATATTTGCGATCAGTATAATTGGTTAAAAATTGCGGCAAAAGATAGTAAAGGTCATTTTTTATCAGAATCCGGGGGGAGCACCTCACTTGCTATCGATATGTTATCTTTTAATGATTTATATCAAAAAGCAATTAAACAGGAAGCGTTTACATCGGAATTTTTATCTAATTTTCTTGCTGATTTTAACAAAAGGACGGAAGAACAGAAACTTAAATATAAAAATAGCAACAAAAATAAATATTTTAGATTTAGTCGGTTTAGAGGAATTGTCGAAGAGGTGTGTATAAACGTATATGATTACACAAATTCAATTAAAATAAAGAAAGACATAAAATTCCCTATTGTTCATATTAGCGGTTCTTATTCTAGTTCCTTCTGCCCAAAAACATTTCCGAGGGTACAAACAACAGCATCAATCTATGACAATGAGGTCAAAGAGATGCTGGATAATAAATATGAACTGTCCGAGGATGATTTAAACACAGAGATAAGAATATCCCAGGAGCCTTCAATGATGACTGATTATGCAGTTATTATATTTCAATATCCCCAATTAACATCTTCCAAATTTTTTCATAACAGATTTGAGAAGCTAAAGGCGGTTACTTTTTATGATAAAAACAAGAGGCCAATTGAAATATCACCTGATTCGATAAATCTTAATTTTGACCTTAACGCTAAAAAGAATTTTTTGGTCAATTTTGAGGGAAACGGAATTGAATATCATCCGGAAAGATTCCATGTTGTTCCGTACTTTGCAAAAGGCACTGCATTAGTGAATCTTTTCGGCATTGAAAGACAGATCTGGGCAGTTGATCATTTGCCGGAGGGAATACGACTTGAAGGTAATGCTTTAATAATAGATCATAGCGTGTTTGGGGACTATGAGTTTTATGTAATGGATAATACAAAACAATATCTTAAACTTATAGATAAATCGTTGATTTCGGGTCGTTTCTTTAATAAAAATTCAACTTATTTTGAGGTATACTATTTTTATGGCAAACCTCAGATAGTAGAATTATACAAGATTGCCAATCAGAAGAAAGCCGAGTATCACTTTGATGTCAAATTAACACGAAAAGTGTTTGATAAATATGCAATGTTTTATAAATAAGATTATGGAAAATAATATCGAATTAGTTAAACAGCTTTATGCAGCTTTCTCAAAAAGAGACATTAATACAATTTTAGGGTTACTAAGTGAGGACGTAGAATGGGGTGAGCCTGAGAATCCGTTTAATCCCGCAGGAGGGATTAGAAAGGGACATTCTGGATTCTTAGAATGGTTGAATATTGGGAAGAATGCTGAAGATATTTTAGTGTTGGAGCCTAAAAGATTTTTAAGAGATAATGACTCAGTCGCGGTAATAGGATACATGAAATGTCAAGCCAAGTTAACTGGCAAGATTTATGACTCTGACTTTGTACATTTAGCAGTAATAAAGGATAGTAAAATATGTAAATTTCAAGAGTTTTTTGATACTTATTCGGCAGGAGAAGCTTTTCGATAGTTATTTAAAACTATACAATGAATGTTTACAAATGACAAAGAAATTAAATATTACCACCTGCCAATATCGGCCCTCATAAAATGCGGGTTGTAGCTGGTTTGCAAGATCAGTAAGCTTGGGGTAATTTGGTAAGTTTATGTTTTGGATTGTTTCAAAAGACGATTCGTTTTTTATTGGTTCGTCAAATAGTGCTATATGGATTAGCTGCCAAATGAAAGACGGAAATTGGACCAATCCCAAAAACTTAAGCTCAAAGATAAATTTTGGATTGGCCATGTGGGGTATATATGTTTCCAAAGATCATTTATATTTGTTTTATTCTTCCGGAACAAAAATGGATTATTCCGATACATACATTTATTGGGTTCGAATTGAAAACTCAATAGACAGCTTGAGGAAAATAGCGAATTAAATGACTTCATATAGCATCTGGAATTGGAGTGCCGAAACTAAATTCTTACTTCGTACTTTTTATTTTTTTACTTTCTATTCCCTTTTATATCTTTGAAACTCTTATTAGTTAAATTGATACACAATGCAACAATCGCTTTATCTGTACAATACCTTAAGCCGAACCAAAGAAATATTCGAGCCATTGCATGCTCCGTTTGTAGGAATGTATGTTTGCGGACCTACCGTATATGGCGATGCTCATCTTGGTCACGCTCGTCCTGCCATTACCTATGATCTAATGTTTCGGTATCTCAAACATCTGGGGTATAAAGTACGGTATGTGCGTAATATAACGGATGTTGGTCATCTCGAAAATGATGCCGATGAAGGCGAAGACAAAATTGCAAAAAAAGCACGTTTGGAGCAGCTGGAGCCTATGGAGATAGTACAATACTTCACCAACCGCTATCACCAATTCATGGATAAACTAAATATATTGCCTCCCAGCATAGAGCCTGTGGCATCGGGACACATTATCGAGCAGATCCAATTTATCGAAAAAATTATAGAAAAAGGCTTTGCCTATGAATGTAATGGTTCTGTCTATTTCGATGTGCTGAAATACAATCAAAAATACCCGTATGGCAAACTTTCGGGTCGTGTACTCGACGATTTGCTCAGTTACACCCGTGTACTAGACGGTCAACAGGAAAAGGTTAATAGTTTTGACTTTGCACTTTGGAAAAAAGCAGGGCCCGAACACATCATGCGGTGGCCCTCCCCATGGGGCGAAGGCTTTCCTGGTTGGCATCTCGAATGCTCCGTGATGAGCACAAAATATCTGGGCGAAGTATTTGATATCCACGGCGGAGGAATGGATCTGTTGTTCCCGCACCACGAATGTGAAATGGCACAATCTACAGCTGTTTTGGGTAAGGAATCCGTAAGATATTGGGTACATAATAACATGATCACCATCAATGGGCAAAAAATGGGCAAATCGCTCAACAATTTCATTACCCTCGAAGAGCTTTTTACCGGTAATAATAAACAACTGGAAAAAGCATACAGCCCAATGACCATCCGCTTTTTTATACTTCAGGCTCACTACCGGAGTACGCTCGATTTTTCCAATGAAGCATTGCAGGGAGCGGAAAAGGCTTTTCAACGGTTAATGAATGCCGTCCAAACCCTTCAAAAGTTAAAGCCCTCCGAAAAATCCTCCATAGACGTAAATAAGTTGCAAATTGCTTGCGAAGATGCCATGAATGATGATTTGAATAGTCCCGTCGCCATTGCCAGTCTTTTCGATGGTGTACGGTGGATCAATTCAATTTCCGAAGGAACCGAGACTATTACAGCGGCAGATCTCCAAACCTTAAAATCACTGTACCAAACCTTTGTTTTTGATATTCTCGGATTAACCAACGAAATCAGTTCGGACACTAGCAATCAATTGGTTGGCGGTTTAATTGAGATGGTACTCAACCTACGCACCGAAGCTAAGTCGAAAAAAGATTTCCAGACATCCGATAAAATCCGTGAGGAACTTACTAAGCTCGGTGTAGTAGTGAAAGATAAAAAGGATGGCTTTGATTGGGAGATAAAATAAGCTAAGTGCAATCAGCGTAGGTCTTTAATGGGTGCGAATTATAGGGTTTTTTTGTGCAACGAGGTCCCTTCTGCGTTCAACATTGCAAAAAGGCCAGTACTGCTGAATCCCCCAAAAAAAGCACTAAGGTTGTTTTAAACAAGACGTTAACTTTTTGATTTCGTTAAAAATGTAATTATATTTATGACCTATAATTAAACTAAACAGGTTGGTTAGTAATTTAGTCCATACGATTGGTCATTCGAATCATTCCATTGATTATTTTAAAGAACTACTATTTACCTTTAAAATCAATTGCCTGATAGATGTTCGCAGCTTGCCTGCAAGCGCATACAATCCACAATTTAATAAGGAAACGTTAAGTAACTACCTAAAAGCCTACAATATCAACTACTTACATTTTGGAGAAGAATTTGGCGCCCGTCATACAGAACAAGAATTGTTGGATGAAGCTGGAAAAGTTGACTTTGACAAAGTTAGAAGAACGGAGAAATTCTTATCAGGAATTACCAGATTACAGAACGGCCTTTCGAAAGGCCATATCATTGCGTTGATGTGTTCCGAAGCAGAACCGTTTGACTGTCACAGATTTTCAATGATTTCATATTACTTGGTTCGCAATGGCTTCGAGGTAAAACATATTTTAAAGGATAAATCGATCATAGACAATTCGGAATTAGAAAAAAGATTGTTAAAAAAATACGATAAGGTTATTCCAAAACCTACCCTATTTGATGACCGTGTACTATCTTTTACGGAACAGTTAAATCTGGCATATAAATTTAGAAACAAAGAAGTCGCCTATGACACATTAAACGATTAGCTAATGATTAAACTCTTTACCATTGGGTTCACCAAAAAATCAGCGGAACAATTCTTTGAATTATTAAAGGAAAATGGGGTTAAGAAAATTGTAGATATCAGAATTAATAATTCAAGTCAGTTAGCAGGTTTCGCTAAAGGTTCGGATTTAGCATATTTTGCAAAATCAATCAATCATATGGAATACATCCATATACCCGATTTTGCGCCAACTAAAGAACTTTTATCCGATTATCAAAATAAGCGAATTGATTGGGCTGGTTATGAGAAAGTTTTCATGAGCCTGATTGAAAAAAGAAAAATTTCTTCAAAATATAACATTACAGATTTTGATGACGCATGCTTTTTATGTAGTGAGGAGTCTCCGGAGCATTGCCATCGCAGATTATTAGTTGAATATTTTCAGAAAAAAAACAATCAAATCCAGATTATTCATTTAATGTAGCCTTTCCATCATAATGAAAACGAGAATAGTATGTCTTGCTAATTCTTATAAAGAAGGTGGTCGTTGCGTTGCAGGTATAGAGATTGATTCAAATAACGATGTAGTTTATAAGGATTTTATGCCAAACTGGATCAGGCCGGTGTGCAAAACCACACATGGTGAAATTCCTATTCATTTGGTTTCGGATGTCAGACCCCTTGACATCTTTGAATTTGTGATTACTGAACCGGCTCCGGCAGGATTCCAAACGGAAAATGTTCTTTTCGATGAAGCCTCTTTAAAAGTTGTAGGCGTATTTGAAAAAGAAAAGGTATATACCCTGGGAATAAATAACCGAAGCAATCTTTTTGGCAATAGTGGTAAAGCACTGACTCCTGAAATGGCAGAGAATCTAAATCATTCCCTCATGCTGATAAGTATTGGCGAATTTGAGATATTAGCGGTTAAATATGAAGATTGTGAACATCCAAAATTTAGACTAAAATTCAAATATGGATTTTTCGACAAAGATTTATCCATAACCGACCCAATTTTTCTTGAAAAATATAAGCATGACCAGAACATACTCAAAGGTATAAACCAAATATATGCAGTACTTTCCGTTGGAATTTTATTTGAAGGTTGGCATTCAAAATTGGTAGCCTGTATTCTTTATTGAAATGAGAATTTCCGGCTTATTCCGTTGAATTTGAGAGACCTCAAAGGTTTTGAAAAGTCTGGTACATCGCCAAAACTTATAAGGCTTCTAGTAAAATACATTTTGAGACACGCCCGCCTTTTAACAAATAATTTCTCTTTATTTTTTCAAAACTTATCACCTCCCACTATAGAAATTGCATCCAAACACTTTATCTTTACGCCCTAATTTTTGGTAAAAAATGCTAGCATTTCATCGAATGGATCTTTTTAATTACCAGCGCCGAATGGCGTCGGTTGTTAACATTGGGGATATTCCAATGGGTGGAGCAAACCCTATCCGTTTGCAGTCGATGACCAACACACCAACACTCGATACCCATGCTACTGTTGAACAATGCAAACGAATTATAGATGCCGGAGCTGATTATGTCCGCATAACCACCCCCGCTGTTCGCGATGCGGAAAACCTGGCTGTTATTAAAAAACAGTTGCATGAGGCAGGTTATAAAAATCCTTTGGTTGCCGATGTCCATTTTAACCCACATGTTGCAGAAGTAGCTGCACGTATTGTGGAGAAGGTACGTATTAACCCCGGCAATTATATCGATAAAAAGAAATTCGAACACATCGAATATACGGATCAGGAATACCGTTCAGAACTGGAACGCATACACGATCGGGTTCTTCCATTACTGAATATCTGCAAGGAATATGGCACAGCCATCCGTATCGGTGTAAACCATGGCTCTCTCTCCGACCGGATCATGAGCCGTTATGGCGACACTCCCGAAGGCATGGCAGAATCTGCGTTGGAATTTCTACGCATTTTTGAAAAAGAAGGGTTCCGGCAAACTGTAATTTCTATGAAATCGAGTAATACCAGAGTTATGGTATACTCTACCCGGTTACTTATTGAAAAAATGCTAAATGAAGGAATGGCCTATCCAGTACATTTGGGAGTGACCGAAGCAGGTGAAGGCGAAGACGGTATTATCAAATCTGCTGTGGGTATTGGCACATTGCTTGCCGACGGAATTGGCGAAACCATCCGTGTATCGCTTACCGGAAATCCGGAACAGGAAATGCCCGTTTCGCGCTCCATTATTGATTACTACGTAAACCGGGAAAAGCCTCAGATCATTAATTCCAAATTCTCTTTTGAATTTAAACCTTTTGAGTACCAACGCAGGCAAAGTAGTCAATCGGGTTCAACCGGAGGAAACCAGCCAACCAGAATAGTGGTTAATGTACCTTCCGGTAAAGAAAATATAATAGTGGCCGACGACGACATTGTCATTCGCAAAGAAACGGATTTAAAAAACAGCAAATTTTGCAGGATTACAAATCATTCTCCAGACTTTAAGTCAGATGCAATTCAAGTTGTTGAGCTGGAAAGCAACAATGTGCTTGGCGAAATTCGAAGCATATTGACAAATATAAAGCATGCCGGCAATAATCAGCCAGTCATTTTCAAAAAAAGATACCGGGAGCCCACAAAAGATTCACTGCAAATAAAAGTGGCATGTGATTTCGGCCCCATGCTTATTGATGGACTAGCCGATGGCATATGGATTGAAAACGAATCAGACGATATCGGCAGCGAACAAATTTATCAGCTAAGCCTCAACCTACTTCAGGCAGCCCGTTTGAGGACCAGCAAAACCGAGTATATTTCGTGCCCTTCATGTGGTCGTACTTTGTTTGATTTAACCTCAACCATTGCCAAAATCCGCGAACATACAACGCACCTGAAGCATCTGAAAATAGCTATCATGGGCTGTATTGTTAACGGTCCGGGCGAAATGGCCGACGCCGACTATGGTTATGTGGGAACCGGTCCCGGCAAAATTACTTTGTACAAAAGCAAACAAGTGATGAAACAGAACATCCTTGAAGAAAATGCGGTGGATGAATTAATAGGTCTAATCAAAGAAAACGGAGATTGGATTGAACCTTGAAATGTGGCCCCTGGCGCAACTTGTCCGACTCGTTATTGCTTTGTAGTTCACTCAAGCAGCCAGAAATCTTTCGAAAATTTCTGTTTTTACGTTAAAACTGAACCTTAAGAGTTGCGCCGAATGTAGGACGTACAAGAAAAGCTAAAAACTTGTTTCAAAGCACCTTATAGTGTTCTACATTCTTGAACTTTTCGTTCTTTTCTTCAAGAGAACTTAGCGCAAGCGATCTCACGAACGAAGTGAGTAAAAGGACAAGGACAATAAAAAATTCACCAGGCTACGAAATATCGGATAACGTTTTCATGCCTCCGCCAGATGATACAAGTTAATTATTAATAAATAAAAATTAAACCATTGGAAACCAGAATTATTGAGCCTTTTGAAACCAAAACGCTAAGACTAGTAAAAAGTGAAGATTTAAATCACCATGGAACGTTATTTGCAGGCCGCACTGCCGAATGGTTTGTAGAATCAGGATTTGTGGCTGCTGCTTCAATACTTGACCCCAAAACCGTAGTTTGCCTTAAAATACACGGGATGTATTTTACTCGTCCTGTAAAAGCCGGTCAAATTATAGGTTTTACATCAAAAATTGTGTATACAGGCAAAAGCAGTATAGTTGCCTACATTCAGGTTCATTTGAAAGGTATAGATCATTCCATTGTAGATGGATTTGTAACTTTTGTACATGTGGATGACGACACTAAACCACGTCCTCACCTTATTGAAATTAAACCCGTAACCGAAGAGGATAAACTTCTTTATGAAACGGCTAAGAATATAAAAAGAAAAAATTAGGGGATTTTCGATGGTCCAAACTCTGCCAGTCCGCTACCCCGAAACCTGCACTTCAAACCCCTTATTCTTAAGCGGCAAAGCAATTTCGTTCAATTGGGTCAGTGATATTTTTTGCAGTCCTTCATATGGAGTATCGCGATCAATAGTATAAATCATAACCATCTGGGGCCTCACCTGTTCGATAATTTCTTCCCAGGCCTGCAAATCTTCCTGCGTGGTATTATCGATCCATTTGCCACTTATGGTCCCTTTGGTGAACATGGTTTGTATAATTAATTTTCCCTCAAATTGTTTTAAATGGCTTACCAGTTTTGGCAGGTCGATTTTCCCTTCGGGTTGGTTCATCATCTCAATAGTTGAAACAAGGCCGGAATCGAGCTTTAGAATATTACGATCTACCTTTTTGAGCGAATCAATAACAGCTGGATTACTCAACATAGTGGAATTAGATAAAACAGATACCAGAGCACCAGGAAAATAAGTATCGCGTAAAGAAATAGTATCGTCAACTATTTCAGAAAATGACGGGTGAAGCGTAGGTTCTCCGTTACCGGCAAAAGTAATTACATCGAGCATATCATTGTTTTCCTGCATGCTAATCAACTTTGTTTTGAGTGCCTGAGATATTTCCTCCCTGGTAGGCAAAGCATTCGACTTTGCATCCTCGAAGGAAAGTCCGCATTCGCAATAAACACAATCGAAATTGCAAAACTTACAACCTAAAGGCAGTACATTTATGCCCAGCGAAATACCCAGACGACGGCTTATAACCGGCCCAAATATTACCTTATCAAATAAAAAAGTTGCCATATGTAAAACCAACGGGTATGATACAGGAAGCAAATTTAGCCAAAAATGTAGAATATATTTTTTTGCTGTCTGAATTATCAAATTGTCCACTTTTTGTGAATAATCATCCACTTTTTGTTTGATTTAACAATCTATTTTTGACCATCGAAAAACAGAAAAAAAGTTGAAACATTTAACCTTTTTCTTAAATTCGCTGCAATAATAAAACAGACTAACTTGAAATCTGACAATGGGGTCTCTGGTTTTGTTTATGTGCCCATTTGCCTTTATCTTCAGGTTATTGCAGGTATCTATGTTTGGTCAAAAAGTAATTGCTTATTTTTAATTTCAGAAAAAGATTTTCTACCTAACCAAAATCATATTGATCACTAATTCTTAAATGGAGGACTTTAAATGACAACTTTACAACCC
>CAYZNC010000006.1:0-48883 GCA_964478555.1 uncultured Bacteroidales bacterium
TTGTAGAGAAGAATTGCCTGCTTTTGAAAAGGTTAGGGAAAAATATGCCAACCAAAAGTTAAAAGTATTACTGGTCAGTTTAGACATACCTAATCAGGTGGAAAAAAGCCTGATACCTTTTCTTCGAAAGAATAAAATATATTCGGAAGTCATTTTACTCAATGATCCAAACCAAAATCAATGGATTGATCAGGTAGATCCCAAATGGACCGGGGCTATTCCTTTTACTGTTATATACGGAAAAGGACCCCGTACCTTCTACGAACGTTCTATGAGTTTTAACGAACTTGATTCAATAATTAAACTTAAAATTTATTAATATGAAGCGATTAATTTCATCATCAGCCATATCTCTGTTAGCAATAGTTTCCATGTTAGCTCAGGGATATAACGTAGGCGATAAAGCCTCCGATTTTAAATTAAAAAATGTAGACGGTAAATTTGTCACATTAAAAGATTATCCTCAAGCAAAAGGGTTTGTAGTAGTCTTCACCTGCAACCATTGTCCATATGCAAAGGCTTACCAGGACAGGATTACAGAACTTGACAAAAAATACAGACCTTTAGGCTATCCTGTTATTGCCATTAATTCTGACGATCCGCAATATGATGCGCAGGATTCTTATGATGGAATGGTTAAAGTAGCCAAAGAGAATGGCTATACTTTCCCCTACCTGTTGGATGAAAATCAGGATGTGTGTAAAAAATATGGTGCCACCCGAACTCCACAGGTATATCTGCTGGAAATAAAGAATGGTGACTTTATTGTTCGATACACAGGTGCTATAGACGATAACTATCAGGATGCATCTAAAGTTTCTAACCCATATGTAGCCAAAGCCATTGATGCATTGTTAACGGGTAGTACTCCAAACCCTACTTTTACCAAGGCGATTGGATGTTCAATTAAGCCAAAAATGAGTAAAACGTAGAGTTACAGCGTTAAAAAATCAATTAATGATATGGAAAGGGTTGAACATGAAAATTCAGCCCTTTTTATTTTTTACGAACATTCGTCATTTGCCAGGTACTGACTCTGAGCGATTTCTATGATTAACCAAATGTCGTTTCGACTCCGCTCAACGACCGGGAGCACTGGACCCTGAGCGGAGTCGAAGGGTTTAACTTAAATAAACAACATTAAATATACTATTCCCCAATTGCCTTTATGATCGGATCGCCTATACATGCATTGGGAAGTTTAATTTTTAAAATCATGGAAATGGTGGGCGCTAAATCAGTAATGTTATAATGTTCAAAACTCTCACCTCTATGGATTCCGGCACCAAATAATATTAACGGCACATGGGTATCATAGGTATAGCCTACACCATGGGTGGCGGCTTCATAGTTATCCGTCCAGGCCGGTTCGGTCACAATCATAATATCGCCACTGCGTTTATAATAAAATCCGTTTTTTATCCGAAGGGAAAGATATTGCGTATAATCCTGCTGTTCCAATTGGGAGGCAGTATAAACCTCAGCTATGCCGGTCTTGTTGCGTAAATAATCAGCCAGTCTGTTTTGTACCTCTTCAAGTTTTAAACCTTTAGTTTCAATTAAAGACCGGTTAAGATAAAATTGATTGTTCATGGCCGCTTCAATCCATTTTCCCACTCCCAATCGTTTGTTTAAAAATAATGATGCGTCCTTCTTCAATGAATCCATTAGCAAGGTTCCGGTTGGAACTTTATGATCTGCCAGATATTTGGTATTTTCTGCTACACCATGGTCGGCAGTAAGAAACACTGTATAATTCCCTTTGCCCACCAGCTGATCCAGTGTTTCCAGCAAACGAGCAATATCCAGGTCGAGTCTTAGATACATATCATTGATTTCTTTTGACAAAGGTCCGAACTTGTGCCCTACTGCATCCGTACTAGAATAGCTAATAGCTAACAGATCCGGATAGGAACCCTTTCCCAGGTTTTCCTGTTTTATGGCTTCAACTACAAAATCGGTTAAAAGGTCGTCCGCAAAAGGAGAATTATAGAGCATGTCGAAAAGCGGTTTATTTGAAGCACTTAATTCCTTTAAATTGTAAGGAAAAACCGGTTTGTCTTTTCCTTTAAATTTGCCCTCGTAATTATTATCGTCAGCTAAACTCAAAGGATATTCGGTTTCGGGTTTGAGAAGCGCCCATGTTTGTCCGAGATAATAATCCGCTTTTTTCTGTTGGTTAAAATCGGTAACCCAACCCGGAAGTTTTTGCATGTAAAAGGTACTGGTAATAAATTTGCCCGATTGATGGTCAACCCAATAGGCTGCATCTGCCATGTGGCCGGCGGGAAGAATGGCAGCCCGGTCTTTAAATGAAATAGAGATAACTTTTGCCTTCAGATTAGTGGATATTTTAAGCTCATCGCCAAGGTTAGTGGCTAATAAGTTTTTCGGTGAGGCACCTTTTTTGAGACTATCTAAACCGACCAGTTGCTCAGTTGAATCGTCCACGCAATAAATCTTCTTTTTTAATTGCCGATCGTACCAATCATTGCCTACAATTCCATGATACCTGGGTACAGTGCCTGTATAAATACTTGCATGGCCCGCACCAGTGACTGTAGGAATATAATTATAATGAGCATTTCGGCAATTAAAACCTTCGCGCATCAGACGCTTAAATCCATTTTCACTATATTGATCGTGAAACCTGTAAAGATATTCCTCCCGCATTTGATCTACTACGATCCCCACTACCAGCTTTGTTGTGTTTTGCTGTTGAGCAATAACAAACGATGTTCCGTAAAGTATATAAACCAGTATGATCAGGCACTTTTTCATAATGCTCCTGTTATAGATTTTTAAAAAGAAGTAAAGGTAAACAGTCAATGCAAATTTTACATTAACTGATTTTTAAGAAAAAGTTAAGTTAGTCTTGAGTCGCTAGTAGTTAGTCATCAGTCACTTAAATTCCAAAGACTGACGAATTTCCAAGACTATCGACTGATGACTAAAGACTTACGACTTATTCGTAACGTAAGGCATCGATAGGGATAAGACGAGCTGCCTTGCCTGCCGGATACCATCCAAAAAAGATACCAACCATAGAGGCAAACGCAAAGGATAAAACCACTGAATACGGTGTAAGTGTAATGGGCCACATCAGAATTTTATTCAGAGAATATGCACCAAAGACGCCCAGCAAGGCGCCCAAAACACCTCCAAATATACTCAGCAACACAGCTTCCAGCAAAAACTGACGTAATATATCCCTGCCACGTGCGCCAACGCTCATACGAAGACCAATTTCGCGAGTACGTTCCGTTACCGATACCAACATAATATTCATGATGCCTATACCTCCAACCAGGAGTGATATAGCTGCAATACTTGCCAATAGTGAGATCATCACATTGGAAGTGGAAGTGAAAAAGCTTGATATTTCATCCTGAGTACGGATATTGAACGGAGAGTCTTCACTGGGAGCAACTTTCATCATTTCGCGCAAAATTTTGGTAATATCATCACGAGCAGGCGCTATCTCCGTTTCAGAACTGGCTGAAACAAATATTTGGGGTACGTAGGTAATCGCCAACATCCTTTTTTGAACTGTTGAGTATGGCGCCATTATAACATCATCCTGATCCTGGCCAAACATATTCGCTCCTTTGTCAGCTAATGTTCCTATAATTTTAAAAGGCACGCGGTCTATCCTAATAGATTGACCAACAGGATTAGTACCGTCACCAAAAAGGTTTTTAATGACGGTTTGACCAACAAGGCAAACTTTTGCAGCACTTTTCTCCTGATTTTCAGTAAACAATTCGCCTTGAGCAACTTTATAATTGCTTATTTCAAAATAATTTGGATAAACACCTTGTACCTGCGTTCTCCAGTTTTTACTATTGGTAATAATCTGACAGGTTTTGCGAGCCAGGGGAGATACATATTTAATATGCGTTGATCGCTGCTGCAAAGCTTTTACATCATCGAGGTTAAGTTTTTGCGAAGCCCCTACATCCATCGTAACTCCTCCTCTGTTAGGTGCTCCCGGAAATATCATAATAACGTTAGTTCCCAGGTTTTTGATTTGTCCTTGGATACTGTCTTTCGATCCTTGCCCTATCGCAAGCATGGTTATTACGGATGCAACCCCAATGATAATACCGAGCATGGTAAGTAATGATCTTACCTTGTTCTTACTTAGGGAACGATATGCTATTAATAAAAAATCGAGAATATTCATTTTAATAAGGTTTTAATTGCTTAATTAAGCTGTAATCCTTTATCCAGCTTTTGGTTGGGTGTGATAACTGCTGCGCATCAACGCTGTTTTTACCGGATTCCCGATCACCTCCGCTCATTCTTCCGCCACCGCTATTCATACCTCCTCTGCCGCCCATGCCTCCTCTACCACTCATACCTCCGCCATTCCCACGACTGCCCATGTCTCGGTTCTGACCTCCATTAGCAGTGTTTTCAATATAACCTGTAATAAAACCGATACTAATGGGTACTTTAGATGTGTTTGTTGAGAAATATTGAAGAGGCAGTGTACATTCATAGATAAGTGCATTATCCTTACCAAAGGCTATGATAGGCTTTATCTTCGATTCAGCAATCATCAGCACATCATCATCGCGATTATTAAATCCATACAGTTCAATAACCTGCAATTCTGCCAGTAATCTTTCACCGGAACGGTCTGTTTGCCCGGAATTTCTGTCTCTGTTTGGCATTCGTTCTTCATTCATTCCACTGTTCATTCCACTTTTTCCCCGGCCTTGTGGATAATGAATGCCATACTTTTCCTTTTTATGGTTTGAGGGATCAATCCAAACGGTTAATCCCAACCTGAGTATTTTCCGTTTGAGCGTTTCGTCTCCGGTTTTAAACATGATATAAAGATTATTATCATCGTTACTCATTTTATACCAGAATTTGTTTTTTGTGTCATATTGGGCGTTTTCAAACCAAACACTGTCATTCACATCAGCAATCAGAGGTTTGTCCTGCCAATTGTTGATTAGAACTTTCGGGGAACTGCAACCTGCAATAGCCCACACGAGACAAATTGCAGAAATAACAGGGTAAAATACAGGCGTCTTCATATTTTAAGTTTTATAATGGACACTCTACATTTATTATTCTTGCGTTCAATTATGATTTTTCATGATTACGATTGATTTTCATCGGTAGAGGCAAATAATTCTGCTATTTCCCTGGTGGCAATCCTGCGGTTTTGTATTTGCTCATCTTTAATTATTTTGCCATCCTTCAGTAGTATATTTCGTTTGGAATAATGGGCAATATCATCTTCATGCGTCACCATAACAATTGTGTTACCCGCATTGTTTAATTCCTGAAATATCTGCATTACCTCTATACTTGTTCTGGTATCGAGGTTTCCGGTAGGTTCATCGGCAAAAATAATAACGGGTTTATTGATTAAAGCTCTTGCAATGGCCACTCTTTGTTGTTGCCCGCCGGAAAGCTGGTTTGGAAAGTGCCCCATCCGGTCTGCAAGTCCCACCTTTTTAAGTGCCTCTTCAGCCAATGTTTTTCGTTGCTTGGCTTTGATACTGGAATTGTATACCAGCGGGAGTTCTACATTTTCGAGTGCAGATGTTCTTGCAAGCAGATTAAACGTCTGAAAAACAAAGCCAATTTTTCTGTTACGCAATCTTGCCAACTGATCTTTGGAAAGAGAACTTACATTTACCCCATCAAGCAGGTAAGTACCGTTGGATGGAATATCGAGACATCCGAGGATGTTCATCAGCGTCGATTTACCGGAACCGCTAGCTCCCATAATAGCAACAAATTCACCCTGGTTGATCGAAATATTTACTCCCCGGAGAGCATGCACCATGATATCTCCCATCTGGTAATTCTTAAACAAATCTTTTGTTTCAACAACTGTTTGCATTGCTTTCGGTTTTATTATTTTTTCGGGGTACTTGGACGACTTGGTAAAAACGGGCTCCGTTGAGTTGTAGCAGTTTTTTCGACCTCGGTAACGCCCACCACCAGGGTATCGTTTTCCTTAATATCTTTCCCTGAAATCTCTACAGACTGTCCATCACTTAAACCTTTTTTTACAGGTTCCATAATGATACTATCATTCCTCAACAGCCAAACTCTTGCTCTATTTGCCGACACCTTAACACCTTGAGTTCCTGCCTGCGTGGCTCCACTTCCCATTGGCATACCTTGCCCCTGGCCCATTGAACGATTCCCCATTCTTTTTTTAACAGAATCGGGAATTTTTGCGAATTTCTGCATTATTTCCGGTGATGGGTTATACGAGAGTGCTCGCGTAGGAACCTTTAGCACGTTTTCCCTGTCTTCTACATAAATGGTAAGGTTAGCTGTCATTCCCGGCATAAGTTTCAAATCGGGATTTTGAAAATAGATGATAACATTGTAGGTAACCACATTATTCACTACGATGGGTTGCAAGCGTATTTGTTTTACGGAAGCCTCAAATGTGTCATTTGGGAACGCATCAACCGTAAATATTGCACGTTGTCCAATTCTTACCTGTCCTATATCCGCTTCATCCACACTTGCTGTGATTTGCATTTTACTCAAAGCAGTATCTATTTGAAATAAGGTAGGCGTATTAAAACTTGATGCCACCGTCTGTCCTTCGTCAACATTACGTGCAACCACTACACCATCGATAGGAGCTGTAATGGTAGCGTAATTTAGATTAATTATAGCACGATCCAACGTTACCTGTGCATCAATAACACCTGTCTTAGCGGTTTCGTATGCATCCAGAGATGAATCATAATCTGATTGTGCTAAAACTTTTTGTTCCAGCAAGGTTTTATTTCTGTTATAATCCCGTTCGGTTTGTCGTAATTGTATCTTGGCTTTCTCGAGGTCGGCTTTTGCCTGATCAACTGTTGATCTTAATGTTCGGGTATCGAGCTGCGCCAGCACCTGCCCTTTCTTCACTTTAGAATTGAAATCTACATAAATTTTTGAGATAACTCCCGATACCTGGGTACCAACCAATACCGCTTTTACTGCATCGAGTTGACCGGTAGCATTCACAGTGACTTTAAGATTTCCCCGTTGCACAACAACAGTATCCCAGCTTATGTGGTTTTTTTTTGGTTTTAAAGCTTTTACCGCTATGAAGACTCCTGCAAGCAGGACAACAATTATGGTAATAACATATGTTTTCTTTTTCATTTTGTTGAATATTTATATTCCTTTTGTTTAACTAAAAACTAATTTGCCGGCCAAGATAAAAGTCTGCTATTTTGCTTTGAAACAGATATTCATATTTGGCCTGATTAAAATTAAGCGACGACTGGGAAAGCGTATTTTTCTGGACTAACAGATCGATTGGGCTCATTAAACCAATATTATATTTAGCATTTGCGGTTTTAAAAGCTTCGGCTGCTGCTACCAACTGCTCTCGTGCAGCCAGGAATTTGTTTCTTGCGGCGATAAAATTTGCATTATTTTGTTCTATATTCTTTCGTAACTGATTTTTAGTGTCCTGGGCTGTCAATTTTTGACTCACAACACTTATTCGCGCATTCTGAATGGTAACTTTATTTTGTTTATTGGTAAAAATTGGCACCGTAAGGTAGAAAATGACTGATTGATTGAAATTGTTATCTAATTGAGTAAAATAGGGATCGAACTGATATCGCGAATTGGAATAAATGGTATTAAGGTTACCTTGTAAGGTGAGTCGGGGAAAGGCATTACCTTTGGTTGAAGAATATAAGTACGTTGCACTTTTTATTTTTAAGTCTGCACTTTTAATCTCCGGTAAAAAAGTCATGGCGGTATCGTACATGTCTTTTGTCGATTTAATAACATTGCTGATTAGCAGTGTATCATTGATTACAGGAGAAACTACTTCAAAGGTGGAATCAACGGGTAATTCCATCAATTGCATTAAGGTTACCTTAGCCAGCGAGAGTGTATTTTCGAAAGTAACAAGATTGTATTTATCAGTAGCTAATTGAGATTTCACCTGATCCAAATCGTTTATCGTTTTCTTGCCAACATCAACAAACCTTTGCGTTTGCCCTCCCAATGATTCGGAGCTTTGAACCTGGCTTTTGGCACTCTCCACCTGCTGTTGTGCAAGAATTATCTGAAGGTATGCGTTTAATATATTAAGGGTAACATCATTTTTCAGTTTATCAAGATCGTATTCATTTGCTTTTAAGTCAGTCTGGTATTTCTTCAACAAATAATTATTTTGTAAACCATTAAAAAGCAAAACATTGGCTGAGAGACCAAAATTATTGG
Source organism: uncultured Bacteroidales bacterium (assembly GCA_964478555.1). GTDB lineage: Bacteria > Bacteroidota > Bacteroidia > Bacteroidales > JAAUTT01 > JAAUTT01. Next base: position 8,227 of record CAYZNC010000006.1, read on the forward strand.
AAGAACTGTTAGCCGTATTATAGGTATTAGAGACAGGATTAAGACTTCTACCATAAAGAAACTCCTGATTACCTGTAAAGTTTAAACCAGGTATGCGATTAGCCTTAGTTTTTTCGACATTCAGACCGGTAATATCCTGGTTAAGTGCAATTTGTTTGACGCTAATATTATTTTTCAACGCAAAATCGATGCATTCATTGTAAGTCCATAGATGAGTTTGGCCATTTATTTCTTTTATGAGAGGGCCAAAAAGAAAAATTATAAATAAGAAAAAATATGTTTTCATTTTATTCATTTGGTTTAATACATAAACAAAATCTAAAAACAAAGTTCTATTTATTTATACCAAAATGAAAAAAACATACCTGAACTTTAAAAGAATAAACTATAATTTGGGTTTTTATCCTTTTTAACGTTCTAAAAATTATCGATATTTTGATTTTTTATCGAGAAAATTTGGTTGTTAAAAGATAATTTTGCACTGATTTTCGATAATTTTAGGCAAAGTTATTACCCGGAAATGCGAAATAAAAATTAAATTTGCCCTTGCTTCTGATCGTTTGGACTTTACTGCATGAACTTAAGGGTTAACGCAATCCGACGATCATTTTAAGGTTGAATTAGCCATAAAGATCAGGGATCATGAATTGTATTATAGTTGATGATGAGCCTTTAGCCCAACAGGTTATTGAACAATACGCTCAAACTATTCCTTTTTTAACGTTGCTTGGTAAGTGCTCCAGTGCCTTCGAGGCTTTCGACATGTTACGAATGCATAAGGTCGATTTAATCTTCTTAGATATTCACATGCCCAATGTGTCGGGTATTGACTTTATTAATTCACTGGATTATAAGCCTTATTTTATCTTTACTACAGCATACTCCGAACATGCACTGGAAGGCTTCAATCTCAATGCCGTGGACTATTTATTAAAACCGATCCCATTTGAAAGGTTTCTAAAAGCAGCAAATAAAGCGTACGATTTATTTACGTTGCGCAATAGTAAGGGGGAGAATAAAGTCGAGCTTATGGATTCTCAAAAAGCCGACGATTTTATAATGGTTAAAGCAGATTACCAAACCCAGCGTATAGCATTGAAAGATATTACCTATATCGAAGGGCTGAAAGATTACGTGAAAATTTATATGGCCCTGGGTAAACCGGTTATTACTTTAAATTCGCTTAAGAATATGGCCGAAAAATTACCTTCCGAGGTATTTATCAGGATTCATAAGTCATACATTGTTTCAATCAATAAAATTGACTCTATCGTTCGAAGCCGGATTGTGATAGGCGATAAATGGATTCCCATTGGAGAAAATTTCAGAGACGCCTTTTATGAAGCGATCCGTAAACACGGCTTTAGCGTTTAAACAGTTATCTTAACTATTATTTTAAAGTTGTTACAACAACGCAATCCGCAACTATACATAATAAAAAGCTTAAAGCTTAATCCCAGTCATGTAAAACTGAAATTAAGCTTTAATTATTTCTTAACTGCTCCTGTACTTTGTAAGTCGGCCAGTGTTAAAATTGGCGGCTCATGATTTTTTAGCTTCCCAACCACTATCTCACCTGTTTTCTCAGCTGTTTCCTCTGAAGGAAACCCTTTTTCTGTAGCAATAACCGGAATTATTGGCTGATAAATGTAGGTCTTATTATTGATATTAATTCGATAACCCCACCCTGATTTAGATTGAAAACATACTAATGCGATTCTTTCTTCAATCAGAGGGGCTTTTTTTTCATGATTTAAATAATAAATCCACCCTGATACAACTGCGATAGCTAATAAACTAACGAATATAGCAACTTTAGTTATTTGGGTCATAGGCATCATTGGGTTTAAATTCCCACGTATCATCTAACTGTGAACCTCCACTTTTACCGGTGGTCACAAACATGCGGCCATTTATGGAAAATGCAACTGCATCCGTTCTTGGGCTGCCTTCAAAGCCATTTTTCATAGACCATAAATCGGTGGCTGGATCATACTCCCAAACATCACTCAATATAGAGTTAGTACCGCCCAAAGCTACATACCCTTTAGTTGCACTTGAAAAACCTACTGCATCTGACCTTACGATTTTATAATTGCTGTTTACCACGTTAGATATATCTCTTAATTTTGCATCTAATCCACCTGCCCAAGTTTTGGTAGCAGGATCGAATCGCCATAAATCAAGTACCCAACTACCGTTATCTACACCCGTAACAATATATGCCTTGTTATTAACAATAAAAGAAACGGCATTGCGTCGTTTGGAACCCCCATAACCAGGTAAGGTAGTCCATGTGTCCGTGTTTGGATCAAGTGTATAAAAATCTTTTAAATAAGTACCATTGAACCCTGTTCCCACATAACCTATGTTATTAAGAGAAAAACTTAACGCCCCTGAGCGTTCTATAGGCAAACTCTGGATAATTTCCCAATTATTTGTTATTGAGTTGTATTTATAAAAATCTTTCAGGAAATTATTTCCATCATATCCTGAACCCACATAACCATTTGTTCCTATGCTGAAACCCACAGCTCCGGACCTTCCCACTGCATGTAAATGGTAAATGGTGTCGCTTGGTGATGAAACCTGTGTCCAAAAATTTGAATCAGTGTTGTATTTCCAGAAATCGGTTAAATAATTTCTCCCATCATAACCAAACCCCAGGTATCCAAATTTATCGATAGTGAAACTAGCGGCAGAGCTACGTGCCACTCCATCCATATCTGATTTACGAGTCCAGTTTCCATAAATGGTTTCCGCATTTTTATGGCAAGCATTACCTAAAAATATAATTATAATGACTAATGATGTCCAAAACAGATTTTTCATATTAAGGGATTTTAAAATTTATTTGTGTTTTCAAACCTACGTAGAAAGGGCCTCATCAAAAAAAAAAATAGACAGCTATGATTAATCTATCGATGAACGATTAATATTTATCTATAATCATAATAACTCTCTGATAAAATCGGGTTTATCGATATATTTCCTGATTATATCGTCAGAAATCTTGCCAATGGTATAATATACTTTTTCGGAAAAACATTCTCCTGTTAATTTACAGTTAGTAAATAGACCATAAAAAATATAACATGAATAAAATCTGGCTGGCATTATTATGTTTTGTATTACCCATTTATATTTTCAATGCCTGCAAAAAAGGACCTGATAATTTTCCTGTTGGGCAGGAACTGGTGAATGTAAATAGTGATATCGTCGTAAACGACACCACTACATTGCATTGTTACACCGTAAAATCAGACTCCATTATAACATCGGGAACAGGTGAAGCATTGGTGGGCCAATATCAGGATAATCTTACTTTGGATAATATTACTGCAACCAGTTATATGCAACTGGGTGTGCCTGGAAATTTCACGATTGATCCCAGCGCAGTTTGTGATTCTGCAGTGTTGTTTTTACATAGTAACACGTACAACTATGGTGACACTATTCCACCTTTTACGTTAGAGGTGCACAAATTGAATGAAAATATCGATAATAATCTTAATATTAATGGTTTCAGATATAATACTTCCAAAGAAGTTGGGTACGATGCTCAGATACTGGGGCAACTAACCATTTTTCCAAGACCTGGAGTCACCAGTAAAGATATTATGATAACGATCGACCCAACCGTTAAGAATTCTTTATTCGATATTATTAAGAATCAAGTGGCGTACCAACCTGATGCTACCACTAAACTGTCAAAGTTTTTAAGCTACTTTAAGGGAATTGCTTTGGTTTCATCTAAATCTAACAATGCTGTTTTAGGGTTTCAGGCTTCATCTACGCAATTGTATCTGCGTTTCTATCTTCGTGCAAATCAAGTTTCCAGCAACCTGGATTTTGCCATAGCCAATCCCAATTTACAGTTTAATCATATAAACGACCAATTACCATCATCCACTCCTAACAATTTATATCATTCAGATCTGTTATCTAAGTTAATTAAGCCAACCGATGTTTTATCTTCCTCGAAAACAGGTAATGTTACTTTTTGCCAGGCAGGAACAGGTTTTATGACTAAATTTGAATTTCCTTATATTAGAAATTTTCAGATATCTGACAAACGCATAAAGATATTGAGAGCTGAATTGCTTCTTTATCCGGAAAAAGGTACCTACAAAAATATTCCCCTGCCTCCAAAAGTAATCATGTATGTTACGGATGATATCAACGATATCAACTGGGGGGTGACTGGCCTTGCAAACCCTGATACCGCCCGAGCTCAATTATTTGTTGATGCTTTATATGGCGCAGAAACATCTTACACTATTGATATTACCGGTTATGTCACTAGTTTATTTCAACATTACTCTGATCAGGTGCCTTCACTAATGGCTTCATTTTTGTATGCCGATAACGAGACTAAACTAAAACGCGTGATAATCTCAGACGGTTTAAAAAATGCAAAATCCACCAGATTAAGACTCACTTATTGGCGTTATTAGTCCAATTAAAAACAAAAGATGAACCAATTACTTACAAAGTATGAAATATTCATCGTGGATGTTCTCCCGGAGGTTTCCTTTGGGACATCTTTCCAAATTTTTAATAATTAAAATATTCAGATGAAATTAATCACTCCAGTTTTATTCCTAAGTTTACTCCTTAATAGTGTGGTTGTGTTTTCACAAACCAATACCAGTTATCCGTATTCCATTTATGGTATTGGTGACATCAAACCGGCCGGCACAGGACAAAGCAGAGCTATGGGAGGAGCTGGTATAGCACTGGCTTCAAATTTAGCAATCAATAATATAAATCCTGCTTCCTATCATGCATTTGACAGCTTATCTTTTATGCTAAATGCCGGGCTGGATATGAAATTTTCCAAATACTATGATCAATATCAAAGCCAAAAGAATACGACGGCTGGTATTGGGTATTTTTCGCTTGGCTTCAGGTTTACGAAATGGTGGGCCAATTGCATTGGCATTGCTCCCTATAGCAGTGTAGGGGATAATATTAATACAACAAAGGCAATTGAAGGCACCTCCAATAGTTTTAATGTTAATCTCCAGGGAACAGGTGGTCTAAACCAGTATTATTGGGGTAATTCATTTACACTTTTTAAGAACTTTAGCATTGGGGTAAATGCAGCTTACCTGCTGGGAAGGATAAAACAAACACAAGATCTTACTTCCAACTATTTTTCGGGAACCCTGGAAACTCAGGATGAGGTGACAGTAAGCAAAATATATCTTAGTTATGGTTTGCAATATGCATTCGATCTGGGTAAAAAAATGAAATGGACGGTTGGAGCTATCTACGGCGCTAAGAGTAATTTATTGCTCAGCCATCAAATGATTATTCTGGGTAATGCCGCCGACACTTTGGAAAGTAATGTCCTTAACACAAGCACCTTTACTTTACCGCAATACTATGGCGTTGGTGCATCGGTTAAATTAGCTGACAAATTATTGGTTACCGCTGATTACAGGTTTTATCAATGGTCACAAGCAGTATCAACTACTCCAGGTGTAAAGTATGTTAATAGCACAAATTATTACCTGGGAGCTGAATGGCTTCCTTCAACATCTTTTCGGTCGCCATATATTGCAAAAATAAAATACCGGGCAGGAGGTTATCTCAATAATTCATACTTACAACTATCCGGAAATCAAATTCAGGATATGGGTCTCTCTGCCGGCCTTTGCTTTCCTCTAATCAACCATCTTTCTTTAAGTGTTGCTTATAGCATTGGACAAAGAAGTTCTGTTAAATCCAGCGGATTAATTTCTGAAAATTATCAAACCCTATTATTCGATATTACATTAGGTGATCTTTGGTTTATCAAGCCAAAATTCAATTAATGTTAAGCATTTGACGGGGTAATCTGATAGTTATCCCCGGTAAATTTTTACCTCAACAGTCCATCCTGCACGAGTTATAGATTTATATTTCCTGAACTTCATGGAAAAAAAGAAAAAAGTCATTATTATTGGTGCGGGCTTGGCAGGCATGTCGGCTGGTTATTATTTGCAAATTAATGGCTTCAATACGGAAATCTTCGAAATGCATACCATTTCAGGAGGATTGTGTGCCTCCTGGAAACGAAAAGATTATCTGATTGATGGTTGTATTCACTTCATGACAGGCATATCGCCTGAAGACAGTACTTTTCGATTTTGGCATGACCTGATTGATATGGAATCAGTGCGGTTTGTTTACCCGGAAACTCATTGTGTAGTGGAAGATAACAATCGCAATCAAATTTGTTTCTACAGTAATGCAGATCACCTGGAGGCAGAACTATTAAAAAAGGCTCCCGAAGATAAAAAGCAAATTGTACAATTGACAAAAGCTATTAAAAAATTTGCTAAAATGAAATTACCGGTATTTAAGCCGGTCGAAAATATGACTGTTTCAGATAAGCTTCGTGTAGCTTATCAAATGCTTCCTTATTTATATAGCCTTTACAAGTTTATAAATATTACTAACGGTAAATTTTCCGAAGGTTTTAAGAATCATGATCTTAAACGAGCCTTCGAAATTGCATTTGTAGGTGATTCGTCACTTTTTTACACCATCATGACCTTGGCTATGCGACATAAAAAAGGGTGTGGATATCCTATTGGCGGGGCTATTCACATTGCGGGGTTAATTGAAAAACGATACCTGCAGGCTGGTGGAAAAATTCACTTCAATTCAAAAGTTACCAGGACTTTCGTTAATAATGAAATTGCCAATGGTATTGAACTTGAAAATGGAGAAAAATATATTGCAGATATTATTGTTTCCGCAGCCGACGGCCATTGCACCATCTATGAATTATTGGAAGGAAAATTCAAAGATGAAAATATCCTTGAAAGGTATGAGAGTGATGTGTTCCAAACCATTGACAAAACGTTATATGTTTCACTTGGAATCAAAAAAGATCTCTCAACCCTTCCTCATAAATTGTATTTCCAGGTAAATAAACCCATTAAAATAGACGCTAAAACCGAATTAAATGTTTTGGATTTAACCCATTATTGTTACGATCCTTCAGCGGCACCTATTGGAAAATCGCTTTTAACGCTGATGCCGGAAACGAAAGATTGGGAATATTGGACGAATTTAAGAAAAACGGATAAAGCAAAATACGATAGTGAGAAGGAACGCATAGCCAATGAAATAATCGACGCTTTGGATCAACATTTTGGCAACATAAAAGAAAACATTGAAATGATTGATGTGGTGACGCCTGCAACTTATATTCGTTACACCAACAATTGGACCGGAGGCCAGATCAGTTGGAAAGCTACGCGGAAAACTTTTGGAAAACCAACTATATGGCAAATAAAAGGCCTTTCAAATTTTTATATGACCGGACAATGGGCCGCAATTTCCGGTGGTCTTGATGCGGTTGTTATGATGGGAAACCATCTCACACAAATAATTTGTAAAAAAGAAAAGGTTAAGTTCAAAAAATGAGTATCATTTCTAAAAATTGTATATTAGCATCCTAAACGTCAAACAAAAATTCCCGAAACAAAAAATTCTATTTGTAATATTTTGACGTGTCATATTTTACTTATATCTTAAATATTTATTTTTTACTGCTAGAGAAATATAAACTTTTAAATAACAACATTATGGGATTATTTGATAAAATAAAAGGTGAATTTATTGATATTATAGAATGGCTAGATCCTACTAATGATACCATGGTTCATCGTTTTGGTCGATATCAGAACGAAATAAAAATGGGTGCAAAACTGACCGTGCGTGAAACGCAAATGGCAGTTTTCATTAATGAAGGTCAACTTGCCGACGTTTTTAAACCCGGCATGTATACCCTTACGACCGAAAATTTGCCGCTTTTAACCACGCTAAAAGGCTGGAAATATGGCTTTAATAGTCCTTTTAAAGCTGAAGTATATTTTGTCAACACCAAAAACTTCACTGATCTTAAATGGGGAAGTCCAAACCCGATTATGCTCCGCGATCCCGAATTCGGACCAATCCGGATCAGGGCTTTTGGCAATTATGCGATGAAAGTAGTCGATCCTGTTAAATTTATAAAAGAGATTGTGGGCACTGAAGCCGATTTTACTACCGAAGGAGTTGCCGATCAATTGAGAAATGTAATTGTTACCAGGTTTACAGATTGTATAGGCGAAAGTAAAATTCCCGTATTGGATATGGCATCCAATTACAACGAGATTTCAAAATTTTGCGAAACTAAAATTAAACCTGAATTTCTCGATTACGGAATTGATCTGACGAAATTTTTAGTTTCCAGCATTACGTTACCCGAAAACGTTGAAAAAGCGCTGGACAATAGATCGAGCATGGGTATAATAGGCGATTTGAATAAATACACTCAATTTCAGGCTGCAAATTCAATGGAGGCTGCAGCCGAAAATGGTAATGGTGGTGCAGGTACAGGAATGGGTATGGGTATGGGATTCGGTATGGCAAATATGATGATGAATACCATGAATCAACCTCAACAAAACACAGGTAATACAGCCCCTCCACCAATTCCAGGATCTGTTAAATACTTTGTGGCCATCAACGGACAACAATCAGGACCTTTCGATCTGGAAGCATTGAAACAAATGGCAGCACAAAATCAAATAACTAAAGAAACATTAGTCTGGAAAGAAGGTATGTCCAGCTGGGTTGCTGCAGGTAGTCAGTTTGATCTGGCCTCTGTTTTTGGGTCTACGCCTCCTCCTATTCCACAGCAATAAACAATAAAGCCAGCAAAGATGGAAGAAAAAGAGATAACACACTCAACTACGCAAGGCGAAATTGTATGTAAAAATTGCAGTGCCAAACTTACCTACGCACCGGGCACCAGAAATCTGAAATGTCAGCATTGTGGTACTGAAAATGAGATTATAACTGCCGATGGATTAGTTGAGGAACTTGATTTCGAAAAGTTTATCAGTGAATATAGCCAAGAGGCTGAAAAGCACGATGTAGTTACAGTCAAATGCAATGCTTGCGGAGCTCAAACCTCATTTGAGTCTAATGTGGTTTCGGATAGTTGTGCATTTTGCGGCAGTCCCATTGTTGTATCCGAAGGCACAGTTAATCGCAGTATAAAACCTAATGCCGTATCGCCCTTTTTAATTGAAAAGAACAAAGCTTTTGAGTTATATGCCCAATGGCTGAAAAAATTATGGTGGGCACCAGGCGATTTGATGAACTTAGCACAGCAGGATGGTAAATTGATAGGCATGTATATGCCCTATTGGACTTACGATGCCAACACCAATACTTCATATTCGGGTGAAAGAGGGGATGATATCCCGGAAACCGAAGAATATGAAGAAGAAGAGGATGGACAAATGGTTACCAGGACGCGCACTATTATGCGAACTATATGGTATCCGGTAAGCGGTGAAGTAAGTAATGCCTTTGATGATGTATTAGTCGCAGCTAGCAGATCACTGCCAAAAGACTATTCAGAAAAATTGGAGCCATGGGACTTATCTAACCTTGTTCCTTTCAATCCATCTTACCTTGCGGGTTACAAAACGGAGAGTTATCAAATAGATCTTAAGGTTGGCTTTGAGGAAGCAAAAGAAAAAATGGATAGTGCCATTAACCAGACCATTCTAAATGTCATTGGTGGAGCACACCAACGTATTTTTTATGCAAACACCTCCTATGAGAATATCACTTTTAAACATATACTTTTACCAGTTTGGATAAGCGCTTACAGGTATGGTAATAAAGTCTACAGGTTCATGATCAACGCCCGTACAGGAGCAGTTCGTGGAGAAAGGCCTTACAGCTGGATGAAAATTACGATCGCAATTTTGGCTGGAGTTGCAATTATCGCTCTGTTATTTCTATTATTATAACGCTTGTTTAGTTCATTTCATGAATTGCCAGATTTTATAAGATAATTTCGGGTAAAATAGTTCATATATCTTTCTAATGTAAAACTCTAAATCCTTAAAATCATGAATGTAACACCACTTGTACTCCCTTCTGTTGTTGATTCGAGCGCAAACAAAATGGCTGCCTCCTATTGGGACAAGGTAACTGCCGCATATGATGCGGGAAATTACAAAGAGGCTATTTTGAATCTGCTTAATTATGTCGATCCGGGATTAATAAGCAGAACTGGGAATGCCGATGCTTCTGAGTTTACAATTCCGCATGGATCTGCATTAATTGGGCTGAAGATCGGGAGTGATACTTTTTCCGTTAATGCACCGTTCCTTATCCTACCTGAGAAGAATTCCATCCCTTTACTTCGTCAGGTTGCAAGTATTAATTTTTCACCATTGGTGCTGGCTGACATCAGCCTGGAGAAAGATCAACTCTCTTTTAATTACAGTTGTCCGCTTTCATTATGTGAGCCATACAAAATATATTATCTTTTACGCGAAATATGCATGTATGCTGATATCTACGATGATGAATTTATCACAAAATTCAAAGCAGTTCGCCTACGTGAACCGGTTGTGAAAAATTTTTCAAAAGAAAAATTAGACGAGATGTGGGGTCTGCTGCAAAAATTTATTGCAGATAGTTTTCAGTACATCAAATATTTTACCGATAAACGGTGGGATGGCTCTGTTTGGGATATTATCACCCATACCCTGTTTAAAATTGAATTCACACTGGGTCCCCAGGGACAATTTCGAAATGAGCTTGAGAAAAATATAAGTATGATGCTTGGTCATGGTAATCTGAACGACATCAATACCAGCGGCCAAAAATATTTGACGAATCTGCAGAATTATAAGCGCGAAGATTTCGATAAGGATATGTACATGGTCGACACCTTTATTCCTTATAAAACCTCCATGGACTCTTTTGAAAATCTACAGTCGTTCTTCCAGGGAGATTACGAAAGAGCACAAGGGGAGATTAATGCCAAAAATTATATTGCGGCTACCTTCTCCTTGTATTACTCTATTTTCCGTTGCTTTTACTATCATAATATTTCAGAGGCATTCTCCACTATATTGAGGCAGGGCCTAATCGACTCAAGCAATAAACCTTGGGAAGAAGGCGCTAAAGTATTGATGAGCAGCCTAACTAAAATCATGTCGATAAAACAAGAAGCAGCTTAACGGAAATTTTAATAACAATACAAAAAAAAGAACTATGAGCGATATATTAAATAATTTAGCCAATGCCGTATTTAAAGTAAACACATCAGCAGGCAGTGGCAGCAGTTTCTATTTAACAGATAAGAAAATTCTGGTAACTAACTTTCATGTAATTGAAGGTTTTAAAAACGTATCGATTGAGGATAATCAAAAAAACAGGTACCGGGCAGATGTAATAATAGCCGACAAAAGCAGGGATTTGGCTTTTCTTAAAGTGAGAACCGAGCTTAATGTACCTCAGATTAGTTACGATGCTACCGGTGTTAAAAACCTCGATCAGGTTTATGTACTAGGATTCCCTTTTGGCATGCCCTATACTATAACTGAAGGTATTGTATCTTCGCCTAATCAGTTAATGGATGGCCGAAATTATATTCAAACCGATGCAGCCGTAAATCCGGGTAATAGCGGAGGACCCGTTGTAGATGCTTCCGGAAGGTTAGTGGGTATTACTACTGCAAAGTTCACGGAAGCCGATAACATGGGATTTGCTATTCCTGCAAAAGATCTTGTAAGTGAAATTGATCTGTTGGATAAACATACCAGGGATGGATATGCTGTTACATGCAGTTCATGCAATTCATTAATATTTGAGGAAACTGAATATTGTGATACTTGCGGAAATCAGATGGATTTAAAATTGTGGGCAGAAACTGGGCTTACAAATGTTGGCGTATTTGTGGAAGACGCTTTACAATCGGCTAATATTGATCCTGTGTTGGCTCGTACCGGCTATGAATTTTGGTCATTTTATCAGGGTAGTTCGTTGTTGCGGATTTTTGTTTACGACAGAAATTATCTTTTTGCAACTTCGCCTTTAAATACGTTGCCTACTGCCAATCTCGATGTATTATTCAAATACTTACTATCTAATCCTATTACTCCTTACAAATTGGGTTTGAATGAAAATACGATATTTATTTCTTACCGGGTGCATTTGTCCGATATTTTTACCAATCAAAGAGAACGAATCATGAAAGAATTATCATTAATGCCGCAAAAGGCTGATGATATGGATGATTTCCTGGTAAAAGAATATGGTTGTCAATTTTCAAATTTCGCTAAAACAACTTAAGGTAAACATTACGTATTGCATTGATTAAAGTAAAACCATTTCAATTTACAATCATAAAGTCCCTGAACGTTTGCTTTCAGGGATTTTTTTTTGACTAACTCCACCAACGACCCTTACAGATCATATTTAGCGAATGATACCTTGATAGTATGAGAAAAGGAATGCATCGCCAAACATTGCTTCGAATAATAGCAAATTCCCGTTCGGCAAAGCATTCGTTGCTGTTGTCTGAGATTCTGCCGCAGCTACGCAGCTCCCATCAACACATCAAATAGATTTTTTCTACCATACTGGCCATCCTTTCGGGATTCTTTTCACACCAATACACATGTTTCTATTGTATGTTTTAGTCGCAGAGCGACGACAGTATGGTAGAAAACGATAAACGACCTCTTTTTTAGTTCCGGAGGAACGACAGTATTAGTTAACACAATTACGCCTTGCTACCAAATAACATTTATTGGTAACAAATATTCTCCCTGTCATCTTTGCATTATGCCCCATTTTTTCGGGGTAGGCACTACCAATGACAACCCACTATATTAGTAGTAGGGAGGGAATGGCCGACCAGCGGGAGGAATCTAGTAAGGTGGTGTTTTTAAATCTACCTCCTGTTACGCCTCCCCTATTCCACCTTAAACAACTTTAGGATAAGTAAGTAAAATCAGGCATCTCCCGAAATATATCAGACGGAAAAAACTGTTTTTGCAAAACATATTTTGGAGAATATTGTTTACTAGTAATATTATGTGTATCAAACAACTTTAGAATGAGGTTAAATTATTGTAGCAATGGTAGGAACATCTGCATTGAAATCACAAAGAGAGTCATTAAGTGATTCATGGATGTTATCAGAACGGAACATCTATATATGTCATGATATGGGAAACATCCCTGATAATTCAGAGGAATGGTTACATGCTTTTGTCGATTTTTTAAGCGTTTTTCTCAATAGGATATCAAAAGCCAAATATAATATCTATTTCAGTGGTATAAAGCATATCGATGTAAAAAATGTAATCGATAATACCCGGGTTTTTATCTTTATTCTCAAATCAGATACGCTTCAATCGCATGTTTTTGCTGAGGAAACTAAATTAATTCAAACGAGGTTTTGGGATAATGAAAAGAAAATATTGTTACTGAAAGTTCTCGCATCACCTATCTCAGAAACTGTCCAACCCTCATTTTTGTCAGCAATTTCAGGCTTTGATTTTTTTGATCAGAAAATTCCCGCAAATAGTCGTTTATCCTTATGGCTGAATGAAAAATTTTTTACATCAAAAGTGATATTGGAACAACTTGCAGATCTGGCATATCAAATGGAATCCTTTTTTGGATCCATATCGGAATCAAAGATAAATGATAATCAAAGGCCCACGGTCTATTTGGCAGAAACAACCAAAGATCAGTTTCATAATCGCGAAACCCTGAAACGTGAAATTGAAGAATACGGATTCAAAGTTCTGCCCAATCATCAATTACCTCAAGCTGCAGGGGAATTTCAAGAAACCGTGAAAAGTTATCTTGAAAAATCATCAGTTTCTATTCATATCATAGGTAGTGATTACGGGGAAATTCCCAAAGGGGAGGTTCATTCAACCGTTGATATTCAGAATAAAATGGCAGCCGATTTGGCTAAGAATTCAAATACAACGGTAAAGCTTTCCAGATTCATATGGATAGCCCCAAATTTGCAGATTGCAAATGATCTGCAAAAAAGTTATATCGAAAATTTAAAGCACAACGGAGATGAATTGGCAGATGTTGAAATTATTCAATCCCCGCTGGAAGATTTTAAGTCATTGATTATGAAGCGGCTTAAAATGTCAGCTCAGGTTAATCAAAACCCGCAAAAGACTGAAATAAAAGTTTATATAATATACGAAGAAGCAGATATTGAAAGCGTTAAAAACATTGTAACAAGGTTGAAATCACGTGGCATTGATGCTGTTTATGCTGAATTTACGGGTAAACAAACCCTGTTCAGACAACACAGACAGTATCTTTTAGAGAGTGAAGCGGTGCTGATTTACAATTCGAATCTTAATCCAACGTGGTTAAGTAGCAAAATTACAGATTGCACGAAAGCACCCGGATACGGAAAAACGAATTCATTCCTTGCTAAAATGGTTTTGATGGCCCGGTATCCTGATAACTTTCACATGAATGACTTAAGGGATTTTATGCTTTTACCGGTTCATGGCAACATAACAGACACGTTACAACCTTTACTTCATAAATTAATATCAGAAACAAACAATGAATGAAACGATATTGGAAGTCCCGCAATTCAAGATTACGGGTTCAAAAGATTATTTCAATCCATTTCCAGGGTTAAGATCTTTTGGAACTGATGAAAGCCATTTGTTTTTTGGAAGGGAAGGGCAAAGTGAAGATTTATTGAATTTATTAACTTCCAATAAGTTTGTAGCAGTTACCGGTACATCAGGTAGTGGAAAATCATCACTGGTCAATTGTGGGCTCATTCCTACATTACAGGGAGGATTTATTGCAAATGCAGGTTCTTCATGGAAAATAGTAGCATTTAGTCCGGGTGAAAATCCCATCATTAGTTTATCCAACGCAATATCCGCGAGCCTTTATGAAGAAGTAAACTCTACTATGAACGAAACTGTTACAGAAATAATTTTACGAAGAAGTTCATTGGGTCTTTTGGAGGTGATAAAGCAAGCAAACCTTAAGCAAGGCGAAAATGTATTGCTGGTGGTTGATCAATTTGAAGAATTATTCAGATATAAAGATAAAGAAAAAGATCACTCGTCTTTTAATGAGTCGGGCGCATTTGTAAAATTGCTTGTAGAAGCAATACGGCAGCAGAAACTTCCTGTTTATATTGTAATCACTATGCGATCTGATTTTATGGGCGATTGCGCACATTTTCAGGAATTAACGAAACTGATTAATCAAAGCAATTACCTTATTCCTCAAATGACAAGGGATGACTTTCGTAAGTCTATAGAGGGCCCCATAGCCGTTTCCGGTGTAAAGATAGACTCTTTGTTAGTGGAACAATTACTCAATGATATTGGAGATGCTCATGATCAACTTCCCGTACTGCAGCATGCATTGATGCGAACCTGGAATTTTTGGTTACAACGTGGTGATTTTAAAAGACCAATTGGTTTTACAGATTATGAGGCCGTAGGAAAGATCCAAAAAGCTTTATCGGAACATGCAAACGAAGCTTATGATCAACTAAATGAGGAAGGTAAGAAAATTTGTGAACGTTTGTTCAAGACGCTTACCGAAAAAATAAATGATCGTGGTATCCGGCGGCCCTCAAAAGTAGAAGAAATTGCTGATATAGCCTGGGCTTCCGTAGATGAAGTTCTTATGGTAATAGAGAAATTCAGACAACCAGGACGATCATTTCTAAATCCTTCCTTCAAAATCTCAATTGACAAAGACACCGTAATCGATCTGTCCCATGAAAGCTTAATGCGTAATTGGGACAAATTGAAAATATGGGTTGAAGAGGAAGAGTCTTCTGTTCGAATGTATAAACGATTAGCAGAAGATGCGGCGCTATACCAGGCAAGTAGGACAGGTCTTCTGAAGCCTCCCGAGTTATTGCTTGCTTTGACTTGGGAAAAGGAACAGAAACCAGTACTCGCTTGGGCAAAACGATATAATCCTGCATTTGAGCGAACAAAAGTCTTCTTGCGCGCCAGTGAAAAAGAATATGAGGCTGAAGAAATGCATAGGGTCAAAATGCAGGTAAGAAAGCTCCGACGCACAAGGTTAATCGCTATTTTATTGGGAACTGCCGTTATAGCTGCACTACTTTTGACGCTCTATATTCAGTCACTCAGGGTTACCGCTGAAAAAGCTCAAAGCAGGGCTGAAATTGAGCAAAGAAATGCCAATGAACAAAGACTAATTGCCCAGCAAAAATCGAAAGAAGCTCAGGAACAAAAGGAAATTGCCCTCAGGTTAAAATCTTTAGCAGATGCCAAAAGTCAGGTATCCGAAAAGGAGAAGATAATTGCATTGAAGAATGTAGATTCAGCACATAATCAAATTGCTATAGTCAATAACAAATTCCAGGAACAGCAGTCTATAGTGGAAAAAAATGCGAAGCAAGCCGTTACCCAAGTACGGGAAGCTGAATTGGCCCGCGAAGAGGCTTACAAAAGGCGAATGATCGCAATTTCCAGAACTATGGCTATCAAATCATTGGACATTCCCGACGATGATGAACTAAAGGGATTACTTGCCTAAGATGCTTATTTATTTAACCACCGGTTTGGGGGTAGCGATTATAATGTCGATATTTTTTCTGGTATGTATAAAGCCTTGGATGCGCTAAATAACAAACTGGCCAACGTTTACAAAGGTCATACTGATGCTGTTAATACTGTTGCTTTTGTGCCAAGAAGTAATGTTTTTTTTAGTGCGGGCAGCGATGGCCGGATTATGAAATGGAATTTGGATGATAATACCAAAACGCCTACCACAGTGATAAACAATAAGGTCATAAACAAAATTATGGCCGTAAGCAATAACGGCAACTGGCTGGCATGCGGTACCTCCGGCCTGGGTATCGAATTTTTTGACATCCGGATAGGTAATTGGTCGCCAAGATATTGTAAAGGGGGCCCCATTTATATATCTGCCCTAGCATTTATGCCTGATAACAAACATATCGTATCCTCCGGGGAAGATAATAAAGTATATATATGGGACCTGGAACAAGGCGGCTACAAGGTAATAGGAACCACTAAGTCATTAGTATTATCACTTAGTGCATCTCCCGATGGCAGTCTCATTGTAGCAGGCACAAAAGACGGCAAAATCGTTTTATGGGAAACTTCTGATTTTACATCATCCATTTTGTACAACGATCCCCAAAACTCAGTTCAGGCTTTAGCTTTTAGCCATAATGGCAGAACATTGGCCTCAGGTGATTTACAAGGCAACATAAAATACTGGAGCGTCAGTAAAAGGACCGTGATTACGAATCTGCATGCCCATGCAGCCAGAATAACCGACTTAAAGTTCAGCCCCAACGACGAACTATTAGCTTCTTCCAGTTTTGACGCTACCGTTCAATTATGGGTTACAAACGAGCTTACAAATCCCCCGGTCAAATTTCAGGACCATACTTCATGGGTACTTTCCATTGCATTCAATGCTGCGGGAAACAAACTTGTATCTGGCAGCTTAAGCGGAAACCGCCTAATAGTTGACCCTATATTAACAAAAAGTATGGCCGAAACTTTTTGTCAAAAGCTGGATAGAAATATGACGCAGAATGAGTGGAATACTTACGTAGGCAAAGATATTCCTTATGAGAAAACATGTGGACAATTGAAATAATTAATTCATTGAGACGATTGTTGTTAACCCTATTTTAGAAATAATTTACGAAATATTTTACATGAACATGCAAGGCCAAACATCATTAAAAGCTTTACTATTGCTCATTTTTTTTGAATGCACAATACAAACTGCGGGGGCACAGGATTGCAGTCAAACACTGGATAAAGCGCAGAAATTATACGAAAGTGGAATTATCGAAGAAATACCACAAATGCTCACTCCTTGCATCAACGAGGGATTGCCTCCCGAGGAACGGTTGCAGGCATTTAAATTACTTATTCTCTCTTACTTATTCGATCAGAACATAGAGGAAGCCGATAAAAGCATGCTGAATTTTTTAAAAGATTACCCTGAATACAAGCTAAAGCCAACTGATCCTGCCGAATTTACACAACTTTTTAATTCATATCACGTCATTCGGTTTTTTTCTATGGGGGTAGTTGCCGGGGGAAATTTATCGTATCCCTTGTTACTTAAAAGCTATGCAACAAATAGTCAGAATTTACATGGCAAATATAAAAATGCGGATATAGGTTATGAAGGTGGCATAAAACTGAATTTTTATCTGGCCTACAGGTTATCATTGAACCTCGAACTATTGTATTTTGAAAATAGTTTCGGCTATCTCCTTATTCAACCAGGTCTGCAGAATATTCATTCGAAAGAAAACCAAACAAAATTAGAATTACCGCTCACCTTAACATATGACTTTGGCAGCAATAGAATAAGACCCTACCTTGGCATTGGTGGCTCTTTGGATTATTTAATCATTGCTATTGAAAATAAAGATTTATCTGTTTTTTCACAAGGCGTAAATATTTCAGGATCAGGTATAAAAATTACTTCCGGAAGACGGCAGTTTAACTATAATGGTATTTTAGATTGCGGGGTTAAATATAAAATTCCTCGGGGATTTGTCTTTTTTGATGTGCGGTGGAAACAAGGCCTTATGAATCAGGTTTTAACAAGCCATAGATATAATGCCGCTGAAACATACCTGTATCAAAATCCTGATGATAATTTCACTTTGAATAATTTAATTTTTTCCGTGGGATATGTTCACTCATTTTTCAAAGCAAAAAAGAAAAGGTTAACATGATGCTTAAAACAAGTTTATATTTTTCTGCAAATGGGTTTTTTATAAGGCACTTGCATTCCATAAAAGGTAGTTTAGGAATATTTCTATTATTCCTCTCGCTTTCCGGTTGTATCAAGGTGGATAATGTAGGCCAGGGGAAAAGTTTTGTGAAATTTTACGGACAAGGCAGTGGAATCGATGTCAAACAAACGAGCGATGGAGGTTATGTTGTAATCGGTAATGTTTCAACTGCGAACAGAGGAACTGATATTTTTTTAGTAAGAACTGATCAATATGGAAACCAGCTATGGAGTCCAAAATTCTATGGAAGTACAAGTAACGATAGTTGTTTCAGTTTTCAAATTACACCTGATGGCGGCTATGTTATAGCAGGATCAACAGATACTATAGTAAACGGAATTCCAACAACAAGCATTTATGTTATCAAAACCAACATAACCGGCGATATAGAATGGACCAAAACAATTGGAGGTATTGAAAAGGATGTCGCCTATTTTGTTCAGTTAGATGGTGCAGGCGGATACATTGTTTCCGGCTATACGGAAAACTTAGGATCTATCAACAAAGATGCATTTCTTCTGAATCTCGATCAGAATGGAAATATCAACTGGGTGAGAACCTATGGGGGTGGTTTAATCAATTTGGCAAAATGTGTACAGGTTACCAGCGAGGGTTATATTTTAATTGGTAGTACACAAATTACTGCACAAAGTACCACAAATATCCTTGTAATTAAAACAAATACACTTGGCTTAATAGAGCAAATTGCAAAGATAGGCGGGAATGACAATATTACAGGTGAATACATACAAGTATTGCCGGATGGAAGCTATTTGGGTTTGGGTACCAGATTGGCTTCAGGGAGTTCTAATTCTGATATTTATTTATTCAAGCTGGATAATAATATAAATAACATGATCTGGTCACAGGAATATGGTGGCAGTGTGGTAAATAACGAGGGTAAATCTGTTCAGCTGACATCTGATTCTGATTATATCATAGGAGGTACCCATCAAAATCCCGATAACAGCTCAAGTTTCTATTTGATAAAAACGGATAATGCAGGTAATATCCTTTTCTCCAATTATTATGGGGAAGGAGGCCTGCTAAGTACCTCTAACCTGGTTCAAACAACCGATAATGGCTTTATCATAGCAGGTACAAATAATGTTCAGGGTTATGAAGTGATAACATTAATAAAAGTAGGGCCTGATGGTAAATTGTAATCAAATTGCATGGATTCGCATTAAAATAAGCGGACCATCAAAATTTTAAAATGTAACCTTATGAGAAAAATCATACTATCCACGCTATTATTTATTTCAACACAAATTATGATTGCTCAGCCGACTCTTAACGGGCCGGTTAGTGCTACAGTTTGTCGGGGTGTTGATGCAACATTTACGGTTGTCGCTATGGGTAGTGTACCTTTTACTTACCAATGGCAATTAGATACGGGTACAGGGTTTGCCGACATTCCTGATGGACCCGGGTATACGGGCAATACAACAGCATCGTTGACTGTTAGAAATGTCCAAAGTAGTTTCGATGGATACATTTATAGGTGTCAGGTTATGGATAGTAATTTGTTTTCAACCATTTCGAATCCTGCTAAACTGACAGTTATTCCACCTTCGGCACAGCCGGGATCATTTACCGTATTTTCAGCAACAGTTTGCCAGGGTCAATCCGGTGTTGTATATACGGTGCCTAATGATCCAACCGTAAACTATATTTGGAGCTATAGCGGAACTGGGGCAATGATAAATGGTAGCACCAACAGTATTACAATCGACTTTGGAATAACTGCTACCAGCGGAATTTTGGGTGTTATAGCGACAACTGGTTGTGATACAAGCGCTACCCAATCAATTGCTATAACCGTAAACCCGCTTCCTTCACAACCAGGAGCATTCATCCAAAGTAGTCCTTCCGTTTGCGGGGGACAAACAGGGGTAATATATACTGTCCCCAACGATCCCACTGTAACCTTCAACTGGAACTATACTGGAAGTGGATCTACCATCAATATTACGGCAAATAGTGTAACCGTCAATTTCAATGCTTCAGCAGTAGGTGGTACGCTGAGCGTAACCTCATCTAACAGTTGCGGAACAAGTGCTGCCAGAACAATGGATATTACCGTAAAGCCGTTACCTTCTCAACCAGGCAATTTCACGGTAAGCACCACACCTGTTTGTGCAGGTCAGAATGGTATTATGTATACTGTTCCGGAAGATACAGGCATAACGTATAATTGGGCCTATTCCGGTACAAACACAATCATATCCGGAATAGGCAACAGCATTGCGTTAAACTTCGCAAACAATGCAACCTCTGGCAGCTTGAGTGTATCCACAACAAACTCCTGCGGAACCAGCCCTGCAAGAACATTTTCCATAACTGTAAATGCGCTGCCAACAGGAGTGTCATTCACACAGTCATCACCTTACAGTTCTACAGGCGCTGATGTGAAATTTGCGCATACTCCATTAGGCGGATTATTCAGCGGTATAGGTGTTACTTCATCCGACAGTACATTTCATCCGAGTCTTGTAGGACCTGGAAAATATGCTGTTAAATATACGTACACCAACAGCAAAGGCTGTAGCAATAGCTTTACAGACACAGTTATCGTAATTAGTCCCAGCGGAAATATATTTGGATTCGGCGCAAATGGTGTAGTATGCTATTCCTCTGCAGTGTTGGTAATCAAAGGAACGCCAGGGATAAATCCACATTCGGGCATTAACAATGACTGGTTTGAAGTGGATGGTATTAAAAACGGCAAAGGTATAATTCAAATTGCTGACAGCACAGCAAACTTTAATCCAAAATTGGCTGGTAGCGGCATTCATATCCTGAAATACAAATATCAGATAGGCGCTACGGTTTTTGAAATAGCCAAAAGCATTACGGTTGATTCTGTTGCGAAGACTACTTTTATCGGATTACAAACGAAATATTGCGACCAAGAGCCTTCAGACACAATTACCGGCATTAACCCTTCGGGCGGAACAGGTCATTTCATTTTTAACGGACCTTCGGCAGGATTTATGTATCCGGTTAATTCTAACAACAACCAGGCAGCCATCAACCCTCATGCTATTGTACTAGCAATACCAGGGTTTACCGGAGCCACCTACAATATATCTTACTATTATACATCACCCTTAGGATGCAGAAGCGATACCGTAGTTAAGAATGTCGCCATCTTTGCATTGCCACTGGTTAATTTTAATATCAGATCGTCCTTTAATGTTGCAGAACCGCCTGTTAAATTATCGGGAAACCCGGCAGGAGGTATTTTTTCAGGCAGGGGCATAGTCCCTTCGGATACTACCTTTTCACCAGCCCTGGCAACAGTTCAGAACCACATCCCAATAACCTATACTTATACCGATATACACGGATGCTCGAACGCTGTGACTAAATTTACGGATGTTGTTATGGCAAATGCCTTTATTAAAGGATTACCTTCCAATAATACTTATTGTTACGATGGACCGGCAGACACATTAATAGGGGTATCGATGAATGGTATTCCGGGAGGCTTTATCAGCGGAATTGGAATACGAAAATTTGGAAAAAGCGATACTGCCTTGTTTTTTCCAAACCTGGCAGGAAATGGCTCACACGTCATAACCTATTCATACACAAATAGCGATGGTACTCCTTTTAGTGTTTCTGCAGTCGTAACAGTCGATTCAATAGGACCTGTAGCTATTAATGGATTGCAAAACGAATATTGCGCAAATAACAAAAATCAAATTACCATAACAATTTTAACCTTACCGGCAGGTCAACCCGGAACCATTACTTTTACAGGTAGCGGGGTTTCGAAGAACACCACTTCGCAGTACTTTTTTGTACCTGCCAATGACAATCTTTCAAGTGGAAATGTTATCTTAACTTATTCCAGAAATTTTTCAGGTTGTAAAAGCACTTCGCAAAAAACCATTACGATCGATCCGGTACCTGCTGTTAATTTTGCCCTTAACAATTTGTGCGTCATTAATCAAAAAGATTCAATAGGGTTTATCAATAAGACCAGCCACGCAGATCAGGTCATTTCATGGAGCTGGAATTTTGGAGATAATCAGGTACCCGCCATAAATAATGTATCATCCTTATTTCAGCCGAAACATGCTTATGTCTCCGGAGGTCCAAAAACAATAACACTGACTGCCACAACTAATAAAGGTTGCAGTAGTACCAAAGACTCAGTCGTTTCCCTTGGAAATTCTTCAAAAGCAAGTTTTACATGGAGTAACGAATGCTACTATAATGATTCATCAACCACGTTTATCGCTGCAACATTTCCTGCCAATCAAATAACCTATGTCTGGAACTTCGGTGATAATAGTACAAAGACGGATGTTGTAAATATTGTCACACATCATTATACCACTTCGAAAAATTATAGTGTGCGCTTAATCGTTCTTAATAATTTCGGATGCAGAGATACTTTAATTCAAACCGTTTATTTAAGAAAAGTATTTGTGATTAGGGATTCCAGCTATTATGCAGAGAATTTCGCACAGGGCAAAAATGGGTGGATAGCATCTACGGCAAATGCATCGAATATATCGAGCTGGACATTTGGTAAATCTTCAAAATTTAATACGCCAGCTGGCGACAGCCTCTGGTATACCATACCTGAATACAGAACTGAACAATCATGGGTAACTTCTCCCTGTTTTGATTTCTCTGAAGCAAAAAAGCCCATGATAAAATTTGACCGTTGGAGCAGTTTCGACAAGAACCGCGATGGTGCAATACTGCAATACAAAGCTAATGCAAATAGCGATTGGAGAACTTTAGGCACAATATCCGATGGGATTAACTGGTATGAATCATCTGCCATCCTTGGTCGGCCGGGAAACCAGCAAAATGGTTGGTCTGGTTTGGATAACACCTTTGTATCAGCACGACATCAACTTAGCGCATTAGCAGGTGAAAAAGAAGTACAATTTAGATTTGTATATGCTTCCGATGGCTCTAACCGGAACGATAATGGCTTTGCATTTGATAATATAAATATAAGCGAACGTCAGCACGTCGTGCTGTTGGAACATTATACAAATACATCGGCTACACAAAGTACAATTTCCGATGCCATTGTGGATTCAATTTCAAGTCAGGAACCCTTAGATATGGTTAGTGTGAAATATCATACGGATTTGTTTGGTGGCGATTTATTCGATCAGTCCATTCATTCAGTATCGGATGTGCGTTCTATTTATTATGGTGTACCGGCAATACCCTATAGTATTCTTGATGGAGGAACCAGCGGCAAATACGATTATAAAACCCGTTTCCCAAAATCTCAGGATATAGAATTGAGATCGTTGATCGACCCGCTATTTAAAATAACGCTTAGATCGACTAACAATAGCAATGTCTTAAATATCAGCACCAAAATTACGGCATTAACTTCGTTCAATAGGGAAGTTTCCATACATATAGCAGTTGTGAGAATGGATACAACAATTTCAAATAAAAAAATGAAAAATATATTATTGGCGCTATTACCAGACCCCGCCGGTATAACCTATAATCAGAACTGGTTGGCCGGAGATTCAAAAATGCTGACCACCACTTTTTCTGTGAGCAATATTTCAGATACCAATAAATTAGTGATGGTGGCTTTTGTTCAGGATGAAACTTCAAAGGAAATATTGCAAGTTGCAACTAATAAGGAGGCTGTAATTTCAACAGGAATTAATATCGTTGCCGATCCCGATCAAAACGATGCCGGATTTAAGATATTTCCAAACCCTGCTCGCGATATTGTTTATGTGGCGCCAAACAATCTCACGGGTAAATTTATTATTGAGATATACAACTCAATGGGTATATTGGTAAAAATACTCAGACAAGAAATGAACGCCAACAACTTCAATATTGATATATCAGGTTATCCTAACGGAATGTACGTGATAAAATTAATTACTTTTAATAATCAGGTGTTTACTCACAAGTTAATCATCAATCATTGATTAATTTAGATAGATCAAATGTATTAATGATGATTTGGTTATATAAAATGAAGTGACTATATTTGAAGAAGAAAAATAGTAAGTATTGCACCTAAAAGAAGTTATTATTCCACTTATTTTAAGTACATTTAAAGCTTATAGATTAAAAATACTACAGAACCACTAAAAACAACTACCGATGAAACAATTATTTTTTGCATTTCTTATGGCGTTATTTTCATGTTTTAACGCATTTAGCCAACAAGATAAATTGCTTGATTTAATCACAAGTTCTTTATGGATCTACGACACCAATCCTGTTCACGTTGACGAATCTCAAAAAATAAACATAGCATTTGTAGATGTTGTAAATGCTAATAAAAACGGCAATGGAGAAAATTCAAAAAGCTCCCGGGTGGATGTATTCAAATTACTTTACGAAAACGGCTTACAAGATCCTGTTAATGAAATAGATTTTGCTAAAAGCAGGCTGAGAAAAGCAGTTTGTTTTACCGCAGTTTCCATGCTTTCTGATAAGGACAGATATCTGTTTTTCTTAGATCTTGCTAAACATTGTATGTCAGATTCATTGGGCAATCCTAATAAATTGTTATTAAAAGAATATTGTGGTTTAATGCTTGTAGACATTTTTCTTAAAAACAAATTTAAAATTGATAATAAAGTTGAACTGAAAGAACTTGATGTTTATGTAGAGCATTATAAAGACATCATGTCAAAAGAGTTCTATTACAATGCCAAAATAATTATTGAATTGTATAAGAAATAAACGGATACAAAGACACCAAATAAACACAAAAGGTTCGGAGTATCACCGAACCTTTTTTATTTAATTAAATTCTTGTAATATTAAAAATTAACGGGCTTATGTCTTAGGTCTTGAATCTAATATCTAAAACCATGATTTCTGAAATTGTTAAAACTTATTTAAACCCTTCGGATAATTTTATCTTTGGGTTCGCCAATCTGAAAGGATTACTGATTAAAGAATTTGAAGCATATTCATATGGTATTTCTATTGCCAGAGTGCTTGATAACCGCATTGTAGATGCAATAAAAAATGGACCTACTCAGGAATATATTGATCATTGCCACGAAGTGAACATTGAACTTCATAATATTGCGACTACGATTGCCGTTGATCTTCTTGTTAATAAAGTTAATAGCATTGCCGTGGTACCAACCATATCAACTTCCAGTGAGGAGTTCAGTCCGTATTTAAATGCATTGACATACAAAGTTTCTCATAAAATGATAGCCACAAGAGCAGGTCTGGGGTGGATCGGCAAAACCGATCTTTTCATTTCCAGAGATTTTGGTGCTCGTGTAAGATTAGTGAGCATCCTTATCAACAAACGTCCTGATATTATCAATGAACCTATTGAAGCCAGCAAATGTGGCAAGTGCAACACCTGTGTAACAAGATGTCCCGCAAAAGCTGCGAACGGCAAATTATGGGATATTTATACCTCAAGAGATGTATTTTACAATGCACAAAAATGCCGGGAAAAATGCGGTGAATTGTGTAAAGCCATGTTAAACAAAGACGTATATGTTTGCGGAATTTGTGTTTCTGAATGTCCCATTGGAAAGGCACAGAGAAAATAGCTATTGGCTGTTAGTCTATTAATAACAATGCCAGAGCAGGTATCCGAAAAAAGTAAAAAATCCATTACCTTTGAAACTTTTCAAAATATAAATAAAAAATAGCTAATCAATTTCCATTTCATGCTTATTAATAACAAACCTTTTCGTACTATCTGGCTTAAAGAAGATGCTGATAAAACCATTCAGATTATTGATCAGCGCTTTTTACCCCATCAACTAATTATAGAAGAGCTTAACTCGGTAAATGATTTTAACGTTGCCATCAAAGATATGCACGTAAGAGGAGCTGGTTTAATAGGAGCTACAGCGGGGTATGGGATGTATATTGCAGCTCTGGAGGCCGCAGAAAAAAACTCGTTCGATGAGTATCTTCTGGAGGCAGCTAACCTAATTAAAGCTACCCGGCCCACAGCGGTTAATCTGGAATGGGCTGTTAACAGGCAATTATCAGCTATTGCACTGGTAAACACAGTAAATGATAAAATAAAAATAGCCAAAATTACCGCCAAAGAAATTGCCGATGAAGATGCGGAATTTTGCAGGAATGTTGGGTTACAGGGTGTAAAATTAATCGAAACGATTAGCAAACGAAAAAATGGTGAGGTCGTAAACATTCTCACTCATTGTAATGCCGGGTGGCTGGCTTTTGTGGATTACGGTACAGCCACCGCTCCAATTTACGAAGCTTTTAAAAGGAACATCAAAATACATGTTTGGGTTGACGAAACCCGTCCTCGAAACCAGGGGGCAAGTCTTACTGCATGGGAATTGCTTAATCATGGAGTACCTCACACCATCATTGCTGATAACACGGGAGGACACCTGATGCAGCACGGGATGGTAGATATGGTGATTACCGGCACCGACAGGGTAACCCGAACAGGTGACGTAGCCAATAAAATTGGCACCTACCTCAAAGCTCTCGCAGCTAAAGATAATGATGTGCCGTTTTATGTAGCATTACCTTCATCAACCATCGACTGGGCTATTTACGACGGATTAAAAGAAATTCCAATCGAAACACGCAATGCCGATGAAGTTAGATTTATTCAAGGAATGTGTGATGGTGAACTAAAACAAGTGTTGGTTACACCTGAAAAGAGTAATGCAGTTAATTATGGCTTCGATGTAACGCCTTCCCGTTTGATTTCGGGATTGATTACAGAACGAGGTATTTGCGAAGCCAGTGAAGAAGGCATTTTAACCCTATTTCCGGAGAGGAAATTATGATGGACGAAAAAGGATATATAAAATTCAATTGCCACTGGTTAAAAGATAAACCGGTGGATACAAAATGGATTGAACAATTAAACATTTGGAGAGATAAACTCTACCATTTAAAATTAGTAGGAGCTTATCCCAATGGAATTGGCTTTGGTAATATCAGTACCAGGCTCAAAGGTAAGCAATTCCTAATCACAGGCTCGGCAACAGGAAATAACCAACACCTTACAAATAAACACTACACGAGAGTTACATCCTACAATTTTGCTGAAAATACCTTAACATGTAAAGGTCCCATACAAGCATCGTCCGAATCTCTCACGCATGCAGCGGTATACGAAGCTGATAAAGAAATTAACGCCGTCATTCACATTCATAGTAAAAACTTATGGAATAAACTGTTACAGGTCATACCAACCACCTCTCCCAGCGTGGAATACGGTACTCCTCAAATGGCCATGGAAATCCAGCGTTTATTTAAAGAAACAGATCTGAATTCAAAAAAAATTCTTGTCATGGCCGGACATGAAGAAGGCATCATATCCTTCGGGAAAGATTTGGAAGAAGCTGGAAATTTGATTTTGAGTTATTTTAACTAACGAAAAACGACATTGTTTAAAATATCCATTTATAAACCTTAATAAATCTTACCCTTATGAATAATTTAGAAACAAATGCAATCGACCTCTTCCGGGGAGGATTAAATTGTGCACAGGCTGTTTTAGTGTCCTACCACGAAAAACTAAACTTCGACAAAAAATTAGCATCCGGCATCTCATGTGGTTTCGGCGGAGGAATGGGTCGGATGCAGGAAACCTGCGGGGTTGTGACAGGTGCGTTTATGGTGCTGGGCATTTATAACAGTGAAAAATATACGGATAATAAGGACAGAAAAGATAAGACCTACAAAATGGTCAGGGATTTTAATGAAAAGTTTTTAAATATACATCATTCTACTATTTGCAAATCGCTACTGAACTGCGATTTAAATACCCCTGAAGGCCAGCAACAGGTAAAAGAACAAAATCTGCACGAAAAAGTATGCGAAAAGTGTATTAGTTCATCCGTAAAGATACTGGAAGAACTTATGAATTAAAAAGTTATCTGGATTTGCATTGCAAGGTGGTTTCGACTCCGCTCAACCACCGGATTCGCTCACCTCACTGCCACCTGTAAGCGAGAAGTTGAAGGCGGACTCTGAGCGATTTCTATGATTTAAAAGTCGTTTCGACTCCGCTCAACGATCGGGCACACCAGACTCTGAGTCGAAGGTGGTCCCTGAGCGGAGTCGAAGGGCACGTTTTACCCTCGTTTCGCCAACTGCTTAATATCGTTTACTTCCAGAATATTTTTTGGATATCCTATTAAAGCAGCATTAATCATAGCGGTAGCAAAGTCTTGCAACTTTACGATGTACCTGGGAGCTATCCATCGCATCACATAAAGCAGCCATCCTGCATATTTATATGGTTTATAAAACGCCTGAGACGGTTTCAGCGGTAAAAAAGGCATAATGCCAGCCGGCCGAAAATTAAATACCCGCTTGAATGGCAGTTTCATTAAATCGTTTTCGGTCTTCCCTTTTACCCTCGCCCACATGGTTCGACCTTTTTCCGTGCTATCGGTTCCGGTTCCCGATATATAACAGAAAGTCATATCGGGATTTAGCGTTGTTAGTGTTGAGGCAAAGTTCAGCGTTAACGTATAGGTTAACCTTGTGTATTCTTTTTCGCTTTTACCCACAGATGAAATTCCAAGGCAAAAAAAACAGGCATTGTACCCTTTTAATTCATCGCTGAGCGAAGATATATCCAGGAAATCGCTATGGATTATTTCGGTAAGTTTAGGATGCTTGTAACCACAAGTTGTTCGGGTTAAAACCAGCACTTTTTCGATACTTTCATGCTGCAAACACTGATAGAGAACCCCTTCTCCAATCATGCCGGTTGCACCTGTAATGATTACTTTCAGTTTATTCATTGCTTTTTGTGTTATTTGATGATAGTATTTTCATTTTGTTTCTAGTTCTTCTCTGTGTTATCTGTATTTTGCTTTTTTATTTAAAATTAATAATTTTTCTCCTATTATATTTATTTGCAATTTCACCACAGACCTTTAAACCCTTTTTAAAACAAAAGTTAAGATAATCTGTTCTTTATAAAAAGTTTTAATACCCAAATCAATATTTGTTTAGAATGGAGAAAGTATGTATTGTTACAGGCGCTAACTCAGGAATTGGCAAAGTAACTGCCCTGGAATTAGCAAAACAGGGCAACAGTGTGGTTATGGTGTGCCGCAACCGTCAAAAAGGTGAAGCTGTGCTCAGCGAAATTATGAGCAAAACCAATAATCTTAAAGTCGAACTTTTGATTGCCGATCTTTCATCGATGAAGGAGATACGGCGATTGGCTGCTAATATCAATACGCAATACCCTGTTATTGATGTACTGATTAACAATGCAGGAGCAATTAACGGAAACCGCACGGAAACGGTCGATGGCTATGAAACCACTTTTGCAACAAACCATTTGTCCTATTTCTTACTGACTTTACTACTGCTTGATCACTTAAAAGCAGCTCCCAAAGCAAGAATTGTAAATGTAGCATCGCAGGCGCAACAGACAGGTAAATTGCATTTTGAGGATTTAAACCTGAAAAACGGTTATTCTTCCTTTAAAGCTTATAGCCAATCAAAATTAGCAAATATTATGTTTACTTATGAATTGGCCCGCAGACTTGAAAAAACCAATATTACGGTGAATTGCGTTCATCCCGGAGGAGTCGCTACCAATTTTGGTTCAGGACTTGAGGGTTTTTGGAAAAGTCTGATTAAACTGGCGAA
Organism: uncultured Bacteroidales bacterium; assembly: GCA_964478555.1. Classification (GTDB taxonomy): domain Bacteria; phylum Bacteroidota; class Bacteroidia; order Bacteroidales; family JAAUTT01; genus JAAUTT01. The sequence goes on from CAYZNC010000006.1 coordinate 38,495, forward strand.
ACCCCTCCTGCGCACACCCGAAAAAGGAGCAGAAACTGTAATATGGTTGGCCACGTCTCCGGAAGCAGAGAACATTACCGGGAGATATTTTGCAGATAAAAAGCAAATAAGTTCCATACCCCTCTCCTACGATCAGGATAAAACCAAACAATTATGGGAGAAAAGCGAAAAAATGACGGGACTGGCTTAAACAACAGCTTATATTTTGATGTATCCTGTTGGATTTGCGAGAAACCTCACAATGCTATAGTCTCGTTCAACAAAATGTTACTGATGATTGTTTAGATATGATATCGTAAGTTCGATTTTTAAATATTAAGTAATTATGACACATAAAATTAAATACTTGAGTATGGCTGCTTTATTATCTTTATTTTCATGGAACAGTAAATCGCAGCAAGCTGATTCCAAAATTGTGGTTGGATCCAGCGTACCTGAATTTTCTTTAAAAGATCAGGATGGCAAGGAATTCAATATTAAAGATGTGCTGGGCAAGGAAAATCTGGTTATATACTTTTATCCTAAAGATGATAGCCCGGGATGTACAAAGGAAGCATGCGCATTTCGCGATCAATATGAAGTATTTCGTAGTGCCAACGCTAAGGTAATCGGTATTAGCGGCCAATCCGTTGAAAGTCACAAAAAATTTGAAGAAAAATACAAATTGCCTTTTACGCTTTTGAGTGACGAACATAATAAAATACGTAAATTGTTCGGCGTAAGTTCCGGACCAATACCTGGCCGTGTAACCTTTGTGGTCGACAAATCAGGAAAGGTAGTTTATACCTTCAATTCTCAAATGGAGGCTACCCGCCATGTAGATGAAGCAATGCGAATTCTGAAGGAAATGAAATCATAATTGTTTAACTTTGGGGTTAAAATTCAAAACCAGGTAAGCGATTTCACAACATAACGTGCTGTATATTAATTTTTTATAAATCTTAATTACAAATTAAATTATTGTATAATGAAAGTAATTGGTTTAATTTCAATTCTTATGGCAACTTTAATTTCCCCCTTTTCAACTCAATTGAGTAAATTTGAAAACGATGCTATTGAAACCTCGGCCGGCAAATTGTCCATTTATTTTATCGGGCATGCGTCGCTGGTTTTTGAGTTTAATGGTAGAACTATTTATACGGATCCCTGGAGTAATTTAGCCGATTATTCGACACTTCCCAAAGCTGACCTCATTCTTATTACGCATCAGCATCAGGATCACCTGGACCCTAAAGCAATTAATCTGATTGCAAAAGATGGTACACAATATATTGAAACCAAAGACGTGCATGATGAACTAAAGAAAGGAACGATCATGAAAAACGGTGAAAAAAAGACCGTTGATGGAATTGAAATTGAAGCTGTTCCTGCATACAATACAACGGAAGGAAGGGACAAATATCACCCAAAGGGAAGAGATAATGGCTATATTATAACCTTTGGCAATAAAAGAGTCTACGTAGCTGGCGATACCGAAGATATTCCTGAAATGAGTACATTCAAAAATATCGATATCGCATTTCTACCGATGAATCAGCCTTATACCATGACTCCTGAACAGGTTGTTAAAGCTGCAAAAATGATCAATCCAAAAATCCTGTACCCATATCACTATGGCGATACGGATGTATCTAAGATCAAAAAACAGCTCGCCGATGATAAAACCATCGACCTGAGAATAAGAAAATTAAAATAGAAACGGGTAAATAGTACTGAGTAATAAGTACTAAGAAGCTAAACAGGACTTAAAATTTAGCAATATTAATAAATAATGCGAATTAAGCGTTAGATTTATAAGGGTGGAAATGCTCTATAGGTGAAGACCATTCCTCTTCGGATATTACTGCCATGTTAAGGAATATAAATTATTCGAAACCAACCCCAGCGGGGTGTAATGTCGGTAGAAGTTACAAGGGTATGAGGTTCTTTTGGCGCACGAATACATTAAAATCGAAGAGTGCATCAGAATGCGCCATAATCTATACCATACCTTTCGATGCAACTGTGAGTCATCATTTCTTCCTGTAATACTTTTTTTTACGGTAAGAAATCTCTTCGTTATAAACCTTTTTTAGCGCTTCCGTTGGTTCAGACATCAACAACACGGAGCAACCATTTTCCCGGAAGTATTTATTATGGATGGTACCAATGGTGTCGATCCTGTGAAATAATTTTTTCTCATCGTCAATATTGTCATCCACCTTTATCAACACAGTAAACCATGCACTATCCGGCGCCCAGAATCTGAAGTTATCACTAAAACTGACTGGTTCGGGAATATTTAGATTTCTTGCAGCATACAATATGGATCCGGCCTGCCCGTAATTATCGCCAAATAAAATACAATGCTTCTTGGTGTCTTCATCCAAGCTCAAATATCCTTTCACTGCCAGATTACCAACTTCGTCCCATCCTGTCATATCTGCAAAGTCCTGGGGTATAGGATGTACTTTGCCATCTTCCCATATTAAAGGCAAATTACCGATATAGGGGCCTGTAACTTTTGCATATTGTTCAAGCTGTGGGAATGGAAGCACTGGTATTCCGTAGGGAATCATCGGTAATGCCAACAAAATCATAAAAGCAACCAATCCATAACGCCAAGCTTTACTTTTCCAATAGGTTTCGATATATAAACCGCCAATTGCAAAGAGCGGCAGATATAAACCTAAGGAATAATATCCTTTCCCTCTGAGAAGAATAAGTGCAAGAATCCCAAGAATATAGGTGAGCCCTAAATAACGTAAGGGTCTCATTTGTTTCACAAACAATAATCCTATTAAACCTGATACCCAAACGATAACACCCGGGGAATTCATGCCTAACTGTATGAGTAGAAATTCCGATAATTTCACATTCACCAGTTGGTTCCTGTTTAGCTCTCCCATATGGGAAACAATAGGAAAATTATGATTATACTGCCACACCAAATTGGGAAAAATAATAACGAGGCCTATGCCAAGGCAAATCAGGAAATATTTTGAAAATAATAATTTGCGCTGCGGCAGCATCAGTAAAGCCAAAACCAAACAAACTGCATATAAACCAATGAGGTACTTATTAAGGATAGCGATACCCATTACCAATCCAAACCACAACCATTCCTTAGGATTATTGTCGGTAATTAACCGCACGATGAAGTAAATAGCCAGAATCCAAAAGAATTGTTCGAAAGTTACCGGTTGAAATAAAGTATTTACGCGTAGAAAAGCCATGGAAAGGATATAGCTAAGAGATGCTAGTACAATCGCAAAAACCTTGCCTCCCATGCGCTTCGTAATTAAACCGATAAGCATCACCGTTAAAGCTCCTGTGAGTGCGGGAAAGAACCGGACTCCAAAAACAGACGCATTAAAGAACACGTAAATTAATTTCGAAAATATGCCGATGAGTGGAGGAACTGAAAAATAGCCCCAATCGAGATGATTTGCAAAGGAGAGAAATAAGTACTCATCGCGATGCAATCCATAATTGAACGAGGTTAACAAATGAAACAGAAACGTAAAAAGGGAAAAAGCAATAATGAAGGCGTTCTCTTTTGAAATTTTTATAAGTTTCATAGGTTGATGTTTTTTAGTGAATTGTGCTGGGTTCCTTTTCTTCTCTTGCCTAATCCCAAGAGACTGTTTCAAAAGTCGAATTATTTGTTTCACGCAAGCACAAGAATACGCTGAGATCGCAAAGAGTTAAATCTGGAAGTTATCTTTGCGGCCTTTGCGAAAACCTTTGCGGCCTTTGCGTGAAATTCGGCTGATATACGAAAATAAAAAAATCAAATAACAATTCATGTATAACCATTAATTTTACCTTTGGTTTAATAAACAAGATTCTACTTTAATTGCTAATTTATTGTTTTTTACGAATGCATCTCTTCATTTACGATAAAACTTTTGAAGGTCTTCTTACGGCAATTTTTGAGGCTTACGAGATGAAAATTGTCCCCGACAAAATTTTGGGGTCCGGGGATCAGCAGACATTTCTTTTTGCCGAGTCACACACCATCATTACAGATGAACAGAAGGCTGAAAGGGTTTGGAAAGGTTTACACAAAAAAATATCCGATCAGGCATGTAAAACATTGTTTGTAGTGTATTTATCCGAATTGCCCGACATAGAAATGACCATATTTAACTATGTTCGCAAGGCGATGGAGAGCAAAATAAGTATCGAAACCAATTTTGGGGATACCCATGTGATGCAGATTTCGCAGTTATTCAAAAAAGTTGCCAGGGAGGCCGAGCGTGTCCGGATGTTTGTACGTTTTCAAAAGACGGAGGATAACATTTATTATGCTGGTTTCGATCCAAAGTACAACGTAATACCACTAGCCATCAAGCATTTTAAAAATAGATTCGCTGATCAGCCATGGATTGTTTATGATACCCAAAGAAAATATGGATATTATTATGATTTAAAAGATGTTACAGAAATAAGATTCGATGAAAGTAAAATTCATCCCGTAACCGGTAAAATTGATGATTCGGTATTATCAGAAGATGAGAAACAATTCCAAAACCTATGGAAAATATACTTTAAGGAAATTGAAATTAAGGAACGGCATAATCCTAAATTGCACCGGCAACTGATGCCAAAGCGTTTTTGGAAATATCTCCCGGAAAAGCAATAAAATAAAAAGACACGAAAACACAAGGTAAACTTGCGTAATCGTGCCTTCAAATGTTATCTTATAGTCTCTAACTTCTCTTAATGAGCTGCCAAATAGGATGCAACGCCTTCATGGGTTGCTTTCATGGCTTTATCTCCTTTATGCCAATCAGCAGGACATACTTCACCATTTTCTTCGAAGAACTGAAGTGCATCAACCATGCGAATGGTCTCATCTACGCTTCGGCCAAGTGGCATGTCATTTACAACCTGATGACGAACAACACCCTCCTTGTCAATAAGGAATAAGCCACGATAAGCCATAGGTGCTCCGGTAAATGATGCGTTACCATCTTCGTCATAATCGTAGCTGCCCGCTAATACATCATAATTTTCGGAGATCGTTTTGGCGCTATCGGCCACAAGCGGGAACTTTACACCTTTAATACCACCGTCTTTCAGGTCAGTTTGTAACCATTTCCAGTGAGCAAATTCCGAATCTACCGAACATCCTACTATTACTGTGTTTCGCTTCTCAAATTCAGCTATTTTATCCTGAAATGCTATAATTTCAGTGGGACATACAAATGTAAAATCCGCAGGATAGAAAAAGAAAACAACATATTTTTTACCTATAAACTGATCCAATGAAAAACCATTCACAACTTCACCTCCATTAACCACTGCGGTTGTTTTAAAAGAAGGTGCTTTTTTTCCAACTAATACTGCCATAATTTCTTATAAATTTTAAGTTTGTTTAACAATTCTATTCTTTTGTTCAAATATATACTTAACAACTATTTTCCAGAAATGTTTTTGATGAAATAAAAATAAATTTCTCGCAGAGTTTCGCTGATTTAAACGCAGAGTTTCGCTGAAAAACAGATAACGTTTGGCTTTACGCTTATTAATTTTTATCCCAATAATCCTCAGCGTGACTATGCGTGAACGTATTTCCGCGAAAATCTGCGTGAACGTTTATTAAATTTTTTTATATTTACTTCAATAAAAAATAGATAATCCCGGCATCACTCTCAACTAAACAAAAACATGACCTTTAAACCTTTCAATCGAACCTGGAAATATTTCGAAAGTTTTACCATTGGGTTAGCTATTCTGCTTGCAGGTACCGGTATAGAAGTTTTATTTCAAGGCATGGATGTTGGCGTTGTTGGTGCTCCATACAATATTTATATTGCCTCTGTTTTTGCTTTGTGGCTTATTTTCCTTCATATTTTTTATAGAGATTCACCGGTTATTAAATGGCTGTCGGGCGTTCCTGCTGCTATAAGCGCTATATCTCTTTTCGCAGTGTTAGTTTTACTGCTTGGCATGATACCTCAAAGTAAACTTCATTCGTCCCATATACTAGTGATTACGGGGCTCTCCCATCTAAAAACCAGTTTTCCCTTTTTGTTTATTCAGGTATATTTTCTAACCATACTGGGTATGGTGACCCTGCGAAGAATACTACCGCTGAAATTTAGAAATATCGGATTTTTCCTGAATCATTTTGGTTTGTGGCTGGTTCTTCTTGCAGGATGTTTGGGTTCCGGCGATTTACAACATCTAACCATCAGCCTTTTAAAAAATGAACAGGGAAGTAACATAGGAGTTGCGCCAGATGGTAAGATGTTTAAATTACCATTTATCTTAAAACTTATCGATTTTAATATCGACGAATACGATCCTAAAATTGTTTTTGTAGATGCCCATACCGGAGATGTTATTGCAGGCAAAGAAAAATCATTTCCTTTTGCAGAAAAAGGATTAAAAACGAAGTTTAACGAATGGAACATTGAAGTTGTCGATTATCTCCCCCGGGCCATTGTATTCGACAGCTTGTTTCAACGATCCAATGAACGGGGCAATTATCCGGCGGCCCATATTAAAGCCATTAACAGCGTTACTCATGATACCGTCAAGGGATGGATTTCTACCGGAAGTTATCTTCAGGACCCCTCCTTTCTTTCGCTTAAAGGGAAAGTGGTAATGGCATTAACAACACCTGAAGCACGCAAATACAGTTCGAAAATAGAAGCAACGGTTGGCGATAAAATAAAAGACACCATAACACTCGAGGTTAATAAGCCCTTCCATATCAATGGTTGGACGATCTACCAGGTAAGTTACGATCAGAGCAAAGGTAAATGGTCATCCTTAAGCGTACTTGATGCCGTGAGCGATCCATGGCTGAAAGTTATCTATACCGGCATTTTTATGTTACTGGCCGGAGCAATTTATATGTTTTGGATGGGGAGAGGAAAAACTAAATAAGCTTAACTACTTATTTCATTTTAAATACTTTGAATTATTTTTTGGAAATCAAAGATTTTCTATATTTTTGTTAGGTATTATTTATTTATAGATACACACTTATTTGTAAGATATTATTAAGGAGTCCCTTGTATATACTGAGAAAAAACGGACTCTATACAGAAAATAATTAATTAAATTTTAACCCTAAATTTTATGAAAAAGTTTTTCCTATTAACATGTATTGTAGCACTTTCTACAGGTTCTAAAGTATTCTCTCAAACCATTTACAGTGCTCCCACCTATCATCAATTTAACACTAATTACGGATATTTACAAATTGGGCCCCAAAATAGCGATTGGGCGCATATTTATACTGACAGGCCTGCCGTTATTTTTAATAAACCAGTTTATTCATATTCTGGCTGTTTCAGTGCATATTATACCAACGACTTACAGCTACAAACTAATGGTAGTACTTGGTTGACAATTAAACAGGCTTCCGGCGATGCGTACTTCTCTGGAAGTATAAAAATGGCACCATTAAAAAATATAGTTTTTAACATAGATCAAGTGGATCAACCCAGGTTATGGATTGGCCATAGTGGAGTACATGCATATATTGATTATATGGATAATTTAAATTTCAGGGCAAATAAAAATTGGATAAGCGCCTTGACTTTATACGGAGATGGTTCCGTAGGTGTCGGCTTCTCCACTACATATAATCAAGGAGATTATAGAACTCATGGATATAAATTTGCTGTAAACGGTGGTATTATTTGCGAAGAAATTACTGTAGAAACAGACGTTCCTGATGCTGATTACGTTTTTAATAGTGATTATGATCTAAAGCCATTATCAAAATTAGAAAATTATATCAAAAAACAAAAGCATCTGCCTGACATCCCATCAGCAGAAGAATTTAAAAAGAATGGTTATAAAGTTGGCAAAATGGACGAAATGCTCCTTCGTAAGGTTGAAGAATTAACACTTTACATTATAGAACAGCAAAAAACAATCAACAACCTCAGCAACGAATTGAAAACAATAAAAAACGATAAATAAAATTTAAAATTATGAGCACAAAATTCTTTGCAATATTTTGGATTTATGGTATGATCTTTACTTCGGGCTTTGCTCAAACCACAACAAACAAGGAACCTTTGTTATATGATCCACAGGCGAGTAGCAGTATTGACATCTCTAAAGTTAACACCTATAAGGTACCAAATATCAACAACGATTCATTAGTTGAAATATACAAATATTACAAAATACCACCTTCTCTGTCATTAGAAAAAATAACGGGTATTTTATTGCCTGCAGCAATTGATTTAAAGAAAACAGGCTCCCATTTTCGGTTGAAGAATGGGAAATTATGGCTTCTAAAAATTTATTCACCCACAGCTAAGTCATTAGGTGCCGTTTTCAAAAATTTGTATATCCCCAAAGGGGCTACTCTATTTATTTATGGAGTAAATAAGGACGCTAATTTTAGCGGTCCCCTGACTTATGAGGACAACGACACCTTATGTTCTAGGCTCGATCAATGGAGTAACCACATTATTATCGAATATTTTGAGCCAAAGAACATCGAGGATACCGGGCATATATTTATAAACAAGATAAGCTATGGTTTTGTAAATCCCCTGGGAGCTCAACAAGAACCGAATATAAAAATGAAGTCCGGGCCTTATGGTACAGCTGTTAATAACTGTTATCCTAATGTATCCTGCGATGCAGGTATCGGTTGGAATAAGGAGAGCCAAGCTGTTGGATTGATATATATAGGAGTTACAAATTATGCAACCAATGTGACTACTACTATTAAAGGAAGTGGATGCTTTATAAATAAAGACCAGGATTATCTGGAAACCGATAAACCTTATTTTATTACTGCCGGCCATATCTTATGGGGTATAAATGAAAACGGTTTTGATATTGATAAAACCTTAAAAAATAATTGTTCCATAATACTGAATTATGCGTCCAGCAATTGTGATGATAATGACGGTACAAAGGTAGCATTTCAGAAAATAACTAAAATGCAAAAAATTGCTTTGGGTGGCGCTGATGGTGACAACTATGATTATGCAATACTACAACCTATTGATAAAACTGTTGGGGATTTAAGAAAATATAATGTAAATTTTGCCGGTTGGACTATTACTCATGATGTTGGAGGCCCATATGCGATGATCCATCATCCTGGTGGTGATATAAAAAAAATCAGTAAGTCAAACGGAATTATGACTATCTTACCAAATGAAGCCAGGGTAAATTGGGACTTGGGAACTTCGGAAGACGGTAGTTCGGGAGCCCCTGTCTTTAATAATGAACATCATATGAATTCGATAAATGTTGCCGGACCCAATGGTTGCAGTGGAAACAGAATAAGCGACTTAGCTCATTTTGCGTATATTTTTAATGATGCTGGGTTAAACGATTATTTGGGTAACGTAACTCAAGTCAACACCTTTGTCCCGAATGACAAATACTTACCTGATTTTTGTAAAAATTGCGTACAAGACGCAGATAAAGGAGAAACTGGGGTAGATTGTGGTGGACCTTGCAATCCATGTTCGGATATACCATGGAACGTATATTTAAATGAGGCTACAACAGTCTTGCCACCAATAATAAATGCTGGTAATGAAATTTTGGTAGAAACTACCACTGGTAATGTTAATGTAGAAGACGGTCAAAATGTAATATTTAATGCAGGTACTTCAGTGAAATTGAAAAATGGTTTTCACGCTAAAAAGAATTCTACTTTTTCAGCTAAAGCATTGGCTTATGATAATACTCCTCGTCAATGTAAGAATTTTTGTTTACCTGCTAATTTATATAACCTTTTTTGCAGACAAGGAGGATTTCATCAATTTATCCCCTTCGTAACTTGGTACGAAGTAACAATATATCAGTATGTGCAAGGCAATATGATACCAATTTATACCAATAGCGGACCTGTTTATGCACAGGATTTTTCATTATGGGATGGTAAAGATGGTTACATTCCGGAATTTGCATATATTCTGCTTAACGGTTACGAACAATTTTTCTATGATTTAACTGTTCGTGATTGTAATGGTAACCAGAATAGATATAATAAAAACATATTTTGCTTTAGGGACTGTGAAAAAAGTGCATCGCCTTTCGCTAATTCACAATATATTGAACTAAGCGAATTAAAAGCGTATTCAGATAGTACTACGAATTTATTATTTAATATTTATCCCAATCCCACTAATGGCATAATTACCATAAGAGTGAATAAAATAAGCCAGCAAACCTATATTGTGGTGACCGATATTTTAGGAAAATCAGTTTATCAAAAACAATTGATTCAATTAGAATCTACTTTGGATCTATCAATGCTGCTTAAAGGAGTCTATATTGTTAAGTTATCTGATGACAAACACAGTGCATGCCAAAAAGTAATTGTGGAATAATTGGCACATGACAATTCTAGCAACAATTTCCATTAGAAGCAGATTCAGGCAAATATTCTCGTTGTTTATAATT